>NZ_JBITIE010000033.1:0-69016 GCF_044458665.1 Streptomyces sp. NPDC050422 | reverse complement strand
CCCGTCGAATACGAGACCAACTACTACCTCGTGACCACGAAACACCAGGTCACAACCACAATCTGAGGTCTCTACCGAACCCGGAACGGTTCACTTTGACCTTCCTTGAGGGCTTGGAACCGCTCGCAGAGCCAGAAACTCAGCAAGGAACCACCGCGTGGAGAAACGCCGCCTCCCCTGAACGTCGCGGTGCTAGCCGCGCCGAACGCGAGCAACTCCCATGGTCGTCACGATCGCCGGTTTGGCTAACCGGCGCTCTTGGTCTGTGTTCCGCACCGCCGCGTGCCGCAGAAGGCTGTGGCAGGGCAGGCCAGAGCTGGGTTCTGCGGTTGCGGATCATGCCGCCATTGCGTGGCTCTGCAGGGGTGGCGACGACATAAGCTGCGGCGGTGCCGGACCCGTCGACCCGGCCGAACCAGGTCGCCTAAAAGAGCGTTCTATCCCGTCCGGGGTGTTTGGTAAGTCGCCCAATGTCAGCGGATTGAGGTCATGCCCGGAGGCGTGTGAGGATCCGCTTGTGGAGTGCGATGTGTGTGGACGGGCGATGTGGCGGTGGCCGGAGCTGCCCACTGTGTGGGACGAGGAGATCTGGTCCTGTTCCTGGTGCCACGCCTCCACCCATGTGGGCAGCGAGTGGTTCGAGGTGGCGCGACCGCCGTATTTGCCCGTGGAGATGCGCTGGGAAAGGGCCGTCGCGGACGGCCTTCCCCTCCATGTTTCCCACGCCTTCGGCATCTTCGACAGGACGCTGTGCGGAGTCCAGCAAGCCGGCATGTCGCCGTCTGATTACGGGTGGCTGCCGCAGCGAGGGAACGCCTGTGGCGCATGCCGGGAGGCGGCGGGTGTCATTGTTGGCCGCTGGCTATGAGAGGTGAGGACGCGCGGGTCAATGTGGCCCGGCGGCTATGAGTCTTTCCAGTCGGAGTCGACTTTCGTGTGAGCCTGCGGCTCATCAGGTCGATCTTCGCGAGGCGGATCATCGCCTCGGTTTTTTAGGACAGTCCCCGGAACAACGACCCGACGACTCCGTGGCACACCTTGGGCAGAAGGTGACGCTCTGTGGCACCCCTCGGCGAAATTCGATCGGCTCAGCTGACGGTGACAAGGCGCTGTACAGACAAGCTGCGTGAGGACCGGCCGGCGTGGATGGTGTAGGAGCCGGGGGTGAGCTTCCAGGCGCCAGCAGTCCACACCGACAGGTCGCGGGCAGAAACGCTGAAGGTGACCCGAGTGCTTGCGCCGGGAACGAGCGTGACCTTGCGGAAGCCGATCAGTCGCCGTGGCTCGGCCTGGGCGCCGGCAGGCAGCCCCGCGTAGAGCTGCATGACTTCGGTGCCTTCGCGGGTTCCGGAGTTGGTCAGGGTGACGGCTGCGGTGAGCGTTTTACTGCCTGTGCTGTAGGACGTTTCCAGGGAGCCGAGGTTGAAGGTGGTGTAGGAGAGGCCGTGGCCGAAGGGGAAGAGCGGGCTCTGGTTCTTCGCGTCGTAGTAGCGGTAGCCGACCAGGTGACCTTCGCTGTGGGAGACGGCGGGGCCGTTGCCGGGGTAGGTGTCAGGTGTCGCGCCTGGTCCCTGGGACGCGGAAGCGGGGAAGGTGACCGGTAGACGGCCTGAGGGGTCGGCGTCTCCGAAAAGGATGGCGGCGAGGGCGGTTCCGGTGGCGCGTCCGGCGTACCAGAGCTGGACCACGGCTTCGACGTCGTTGATCCACGGCATGGCGACGGGACCGTCGGTGTTCAGGACGACGATGGTGCGGGGGTTGGCTGCGGCGACGTCGGCGATGAGCTTGTTCTGGTCTCCCGGCAGGTCGAGGGAGCCGTGGTCCATGTCCTCTCCCGCGACCCGGTTGACAACGACGACCGCGGCATCGCTGGCCCGTGCTGCGGCGACTGCATCCGGTATGAGGGACTTCGGCTGCCAGCCGAGGGTCAGGCCGCTGGTGCCGGTGTCGGCGGTGCTGTTGGTGTATTCGACGCTGATGCTCACCGCCTGCCCGGCTGTGAGGTCGATGGCGCCCTGGAGCGGGTAGTCGTACGGACCGAGGAAGAACTGCCGGCTGTGACGCGAGCCGGCGATAACCGTCTTCCCGTTGATGATGAGCTTGGTGGTGCCTGCGGGCAGCAGCGAGAAGCGGTGCAGACCTGTGGTGCTCGGTGTGAGGGTGCCGCTCCAGCGAGCAGACCAAACTGCGGGGAGATCCGCCACGGGGGCACTGGTGAAGTCAATGCCGGCACTGATCTGTGTGGCGACGGGTGTGCCGGTCGGCTGGGCTCCGGCATAGAAGCTGCCTGTCAGCCCTGCTGCACCGGAGGAGGTGCGCAGCACCGTGGCCGGGACGGGGGTGAGGGGGAGGTCTCCGACGGATCCTGGCCGGTAGGTGACGGTGACCGCGGCACCTGCCCGGTTCTTGATCGCCGCCAGCGGAGTGGACCAGGTCCCGGGGTTCACATAGGTGGAACCGGATACACCGGTCAAGGCGGTGGTGTCGGCCGCTCCGATCACCGCCAGTGACTTGATGGCGGAGGTCAGCGGGAGCGTCTGGCTGCGGTTGGTGAGCAGGACGGTCGAGTTGACGGCGAGATTGTGGGCGAGGTCCTGGTGCTCCTGGGTGCTGACGTTCGCTGCGGGCACCGGTAGGGGGTGGTCGAAGAGGCCGTTGACGAACATGGTGTTGAGGATGCGGAGGGCTGCGTCGTCCAAGCGGGAGGTGGGGACGCTGCCGTCCGTGAGGCCGCCGGCGGGAATCTTGACGCCGCCCGGGCCCAGTCCGCCGAGGTCCATACCTGCCTTGACAGCTCCAACCGGGTCGTCGCCGGCCCAGAAGTCGGGAACGGTGTAGCCCTGGAGGCCGATGGTCTGCTTGAGGTCGTTGAAGAGGGCGGGGCTCTGGGTGGCGAACGTGCCGTTGATCTTGGGGTAGGCCATCATGACCGAGGTGACGGGCACGGCCTCGATGATGCGCTCGAAAGCGGCGTGGTAGATCTCGTGCAGCGCGCGGTCGGAGATTTGGGCGTCGACGAAGAAGCGGTTGACTTCCTGGGTATAGGCACTGAAGTGCTTGAGGGTGGCCACGACATGCTGCTCCTGGATGCGCCGGGTGAGCGCTGCGCCCAGCGTGCCGGACAGGTAGGGGTCCTCCCCCATACTTTCGGCCTGCCGGCCGAAGTGCCAGGTGCGGGCGGTGTCGACGGTGGGGCCCAGCAGGTTGTTGTAGCCCTTGGCGCGCCCCTCGGAGCCCAGTGCCTGCCCGAGCTGCCCGGCCAGTTCGGTGTCGAAGGTCGCGGCCTGTGCGAGGGGCACGGGAAACGCCGTCACGCCGGTCTCCCCGCGCAGTCCGGCCGAGGCGTCCACCATCGTCAGGGCTGGTATGCCGAGAGAACTCAGGGCGGCGAAGTCGCAGCGGATGAGGGCCTCCTTCTGCGCGACGGTCATCCTGGACAGGAGGGCGACGGCCCTGGTGTCCGGGGCCGCGGAGCGGCGTGACGCGGCGACGGCCGGTGCGATGCCGGAGGCCAGGGCGGTGAAGACGGCGGCTGAGAGAAACGTTCGACGATTCATGGCGGCTCTTCCATGAGGAATCGGGCAGGACAAAAAAGCGCCTGGTGAGCGCAATGCAGCGGGGTGCTGCACATGAGGGAATCGGGGGCGATCCGGGCCGCGCTTCGGCGCGCGTGCACCGGCGGCCTATCCATCCTGATAGGTCTGTTCGGGCGCTGCACCGTCGATATCAGTGCGGTGCGACCGGAGAGCAGTTTCTGGATCCGGGCGACCTAATTCTGCTGGGGCTGTGGGTTGAGTTCCAGTGGATCCGTGAAGGGTGCGATGGTGCCGACCTCCTGGCGTTCGACCAGTTCCTTGAGATTGGGCGCGCGCCGGATACAGGTGCCGCACTTGCCAGTCCGCATACACCTCGCCTGATCCTTGCGAACAACGCGTGACAGGTAGCGGGCAATGAATCTTTTGTCCCAGCGGTTCCCGAGCGATGGCACCAGCTTTCCAAGGGGCGCCAGGGGGCGAGGTCGGCCGAGCAGTCAGGTGCTCAGCCGACCCCAGTCTGTCGAAGTGGGGATGCCGATAGGGATGGGCTCGCGAAATGCTTCAGCCAACGAAATGGAAACTATTACCTCTCAACCTTTCAGGTCAACCCTCGTGAAGCACTTACCTCAAAGATCTCACCCCCGGACAGACGAAATCCTTTCTCTTGAAATCGATTTGAATTTTCAATTGAATCGCATGGACTCCCTAATCCACCCTACGGATAGATGCCATCCATAGGGTGGATTAGGGAAGAGTTCGACGAGCTCGGAAACAGCAAAGCCGGCACGTTCGAGCGCGCGCCGGATTGCTGAAGCTGACGAGCTATTACGCGTTCAGGCGACCTTCACCGCGAGTTCAGCAGTGTCGAGGACGTGCTCGCCCGGCCCCAGGGCGATCGGCGTGCAGCCGGGCAGTTCTGCGATTGCCTCGCACCCCTCCGGTACGGCGATGTGGGCTGTCAGGCCCTCGGGGGTCTGCTCCCACGAAAGGGACGCCGTGCCGTACGGGGTCTCGTGACGGGTGCGGGCCCACATGATGCCGCCCCCCGGACGCGGCCGGAAGACGATCTTTCGGTAGCCCGGTGCGGCGGCGGTGATTCCGCCGACCACGCGGTGGAGCCAGTCGGCGACAGCGCCGAGGGCGTAGTGGTTGAAGGAGGTCATGCCCCCGGGGTTGAGGGTGCCGTCGGGACGGAGGCTGTCCCAGCGCTCCCAGATCGTCGTGGCGCCCATGGTCACGGTGTACAACCAGGAGGGGCACTGGGTCTGCAGGAGCAGTCGGTAGGCGATGTCGAGGTGCCCGGTGTCCGTGAGGGCGTCGCAGATCAGGGGGGTGCCGACGAAGCCGGTGGCGATGCGGGCGCCGTCGTCGACGACCAATTGGGCCAGGCGGTCCCCGGCCGGCTGTCTCTGCTGCGGGGTCAGCAGGTCGAAGGAGAGCGCGACGGCGTAGGCGGTGGGGCTGTCGCTCGTCATGTGTCCCGAGGGGAGCAGGTACCGGCGGCGGAAGGCATCGGCCACCTCGTCGGCCAGGGCGCCGTAGCGCTGGGCGTCCGTGCCGTCTCCCAACGCGGCTGCTGCCAGGGCGAGGTGGCGGGCGGAGTGGGCGAAGTAGGCGGTAGCGACGAGGTAGCGGTCGGTTCGGCCCGCGGCCGGATCGTCGGGTGGTGCGGCCGGGTCGAGCCAGTCCCCCAGCTGGAAGCCCGTGTCCCATAGGCGGGTCGGGCCGGCCAGGCCGTCCACGAGGTCGACCCATGCCTTGGCCATGGGGTAGTGCCGGCGCAGGAGGTCCAGGTCCCCGAAGCGCTGGTAGAGCGTCCAGGGTGTGAGCGTGGCCACGTCCCCCCAGGCGGCACCCGGGTGGATCGGCGTCCACATCGGCTCGCCGGGGATGACGGGTACGTACCAGGGGATGGTGCCGTCGGGCAGTTGCTCCAGGCCGACATCGGTGAGCCAGGAGTCGAGCATGCCGGAGCAGTCGTACAGGTAGCTCGCGGTGGGGGCGAAGACTTGGATGTCACCGGTCCAGCCGAGGCGCTCGTCGCGCTGTGGGCAGTCGGTGGGGATGTCCACGAAGTTGCCGCGCATGCTCCACACGACGTTCTCGTGCAGCCGGTTGACCAGCGGGTCGCTGCACTCGAACCACCCGGTGCGCCGCATGTCCGTGTGGTACACGCGGGCGGTCACCATCTCGGCGGTCAGGTCTGCCGCCCAGCCGCTGACTTCTGCGTAGCGGAAGCCGTGCAGAGTGAAGCGTGGTTCCCAGGTGAGAGGTCCCCGTCCGGAGAGGATCAGAGTGTCCTCGGCGTATGCCTCGCGCAACGGTCGTGTGGCCAGTTCCCCCTTCTCCAGGACCTCGGCGTGCCGGAGGGTGACGGCGGTGCCGGCCGGGCCGTCAAGGGTGACTCGGAGTCGGCCCACCAGGTTCTGGCCGAAGTCGAGCAGATGACGGTCATCGCCGGTGCGGGTGACGGTGACGGGGGCGATCTCCTCGGTGCAGCGCACCGGGGGCCCCTGCGGGGCGACGAGAGTGCCCATGTCGCGACTGCCGGTACGGACAGGCGTCCACTTCCCCGCGGCGGCGCCGGACGGGGTGGCCCAGTCGGGATCGTGCAGTCGGGCGTCGAACGTCTCGCCCTCGTACAGCCCGCTGGTCAGGATCGGTCCGGGCGCGGCGCTCCAGGTCCGGTCCGTGGCGATCGTGACCGTGGTGCCGTCGTCATACGTCACCTCCAGCTGGGCGATGAGGGATTGGTCGGTGCCGTAGATGTTGCGGGTGCCGCCGTCGAAGCCGTACTTGCCGCGGTACCAGCCGTCGCCGAGCCATGCGCCGATGGTGTTTGCGCCTTCGGCGAGGTGGCTGGTGACGTCGTGCGTGCGGTAGCGCAGACGGTGCGGGTAGACGGTCCAGCCCGGAGCCAGGGTGTCGTCGCCGACACGGCGTCCGTTGATCTCGGCCTCGTACAGGCCGTGTGCGGTGATGTAGAGACGGGCGTGTGCCACCGGCCGGTCAGTCCGGAAGCCCTTGCGGACGCGGGCCGGGCGGCGGGCAGCCTCGGGGTCCTCGGCCCAGGCGGCGCCCACCGGGACTGCCTGCCAGTCGGCGACGTCGAGCAGGCCCGCCTCGACCACGCTCGGGGGGCTCCAGCGCGAGGGGTCGCTCGCCCCCGTCGTCCAGAGGCGGACGCGGACGGTCGCACGTTCGCGGGAGTTCAGCGGATCACCCGGCCAGGCCACGAGTACCTGGTCTCGTGCGGCGATGCGACCGGTGCGGTCGGTGCGGCCGGTGCGGGCGACTTCGAGTTCGTACGCCTCCTGGGGCCCGCTGCCTGCCGGCAGGGTCCACGTCAGACGGGGGGTGGGGACGCCGATGCCGAGGCCGTCCGGAAGGTGTTCGAAGGACACCGGGCGGGGCTGAGGGGGGAGCAAGGAAAGCCTTTCTTCACGTGCGCGGGAGCAGGGCGAGCGGGCTGCGGGCAGCCGGGCTCAGCCCTTGACCGCTCCCGAGGTCAGGCCCTTCATGACCTTCTGGTTGAGGAAGAGGTAGATCAGGAGCGTGCCGAAGACGTTGATGCAGATCGCGGCGAACAGGGGCCCGTACTGTGTGGCACCGAAGTCACCGGTGAAGTTGAGCAGACCGACCTGGATGGTGCGCAGGTCCTGGTTGTTGGTGAAGGTCAGCGCGATGAGCAGGTCGTTCCAGATGAAGAAGAACTGCACCAGGCCGACGGTGAGCAGGGCGTTGCGGACCATGGGCACGCTGATGGTCCAGAAGGCGCGCAGGATGCCTGCGCCATCGATGGTGGCCGCTTCGAAAAGTTCGCGGGGAACGGTCCGGTAGTACGTGGCCATCATGAAGACGGTCAGGGGCAGGCCCGTGCCGGTGTAGGTGAGAATCAAAGGCCACAGCGTGCCGGACAGGCCGGTCTGGAAGTACACGGTGAACAGCGGCAGGAGGATCATCTGCGGGGGCACCATCATGCCTGCGAGGAAGACCAGCAGCGTGAGGCTGCGGCCCTTCCACACCATGATCTGCAGGGCGAATCCCGCGGCCGTGCCCAGGAGCAGCATGAGCGCCAGGGCGGGCAGGACGGCGAGGACGCTGTTCTGGACGTACAGCCCGAGATGGCCGGTGGTCCATGCCTCGGTGTAGTTGCCCCACTCCCACGTGGTGGGCAGGCTCCAGGTGGAGTTGTTGAGGTAGTCGTCGTTGGACTTCAGAGACGTCAGGAGCATCCAGATCAGTGGGTAGATCTCGACGACCAGCAGCAGGGTGACGACGATCTTCACCCACAGCCGGCGTGGTGCCCGGGCCCGCCGGGCCGGACCGGCGGCAGTGGACGGTCCTCTGCCCCAGCGGCCTGCGGAGGTCTTCACCGGTGTGTCGATGGCCATGAGTTCAGCCCTCCGTGATGTCGCGCCGTGAGACGCGGTAGACGGCCAGGCTCACCAGCAGGCACACCACGGTCAGCAGCAGGGCGATGGTGCTGCCGTAGCCGTAGTCGCTGTAGGTGAACGACGTCTGGAACATGTACAGGGTCAATGGGGTGGTGCCGCTGCCCGGCCCGCCGTTGGTGAGGGCGACGACGGAGTCGAACACCTTGAGCGTCCCGTTGATGCTGAAGATCAGCGACGACATCAGTACGGGCAGGGACAGCGGCAGCACGATGTGCCGGATCAGCCGCAGCCCCGACGCTCCGTCCAGACGCGCCGATTCGAGGACTTCGTCGGGGATGTCGACCAGGCCGGCGAAGAGCAGTACGGCGTAGAAGCCCATGGAGCGCCAGATGTCCATGACGATCAGGACCCAGAACGCACTCCCGGCGCTGCCGAAGAAGTCGATGGAGTCGAGTCCGACCGCGTTGAGCAGCGAATTGACCGGGCCTGTCTGCGGGGCGACCTGGAAGAACTTCTGGAAGAGCAGGCCCACCGCGACTGTGGGCAGCACCACCGGGAAGAAGGCCAGCGTGCGGATCAGCGCGGAGGACTTCTTGAGGAAGAAGACGTACAGCAGGGCCAGGAGGTAGCCGGCGACAACCTGGCCGACCGTGACGAGCGCCGCGTATTTGAGGGTGAACCACAGGGCGTCGCGGACGGCCGGGTCGTCGAACAGCCGGGAGAAGTTGGCGACCCCGTTGCCGGTGAATCCCTCGATGGTGTTGCCCTTGGTGAAGGAGTACCCGAGGGACCACACGATGGGGACCAGCATGATCAGTGAGTAGACGAGAAGGGCGGGGCCGAGCAGGATCGCGATGGCCCTGCGGTCACCGAGTACGCGGTGCATGGATGGTGTCCACTTCGTTTCCGTTGAAGAGACCGTCGGGACGAAACCGGGGGCGGTCAGCGCGGGGAGGCCCCGGCCGCCCCCGGTGGGTCACTTGGCGGTCAGCGCGTCCTGGACGGTCTGCATGAACGCCTCGGGCTTCATGCTCCCGGTGACCAGGCCGGCCGCGTTGGTCTGGCTGACGGTGGTGGCCTTGGTGCTGAACAGGGCCTCGAACCACAGGACGTTCTGCTTCGACTCACTGATCGTCCTGCGCACCTGCGTGGTGACGTCGTTGGCGTCCATCACCTCGGTGTTCACCTTGAAACCGGAGATGGAACCGTGGTCCTTGAGCGCGGTGCTGCCGTAGTTCTTGGCGATGCAGGAGACCCAGTCACTGGCCTTCTCGTCGAAGGACTTCGCGCCAAGGGTGATGCCGAGGCCGACGTTGGAGGGGTACTGGTCGATAGCCCCCTTGCCGCCGGACACGGCGGGGAAGGGCATGAAGCCGACGTTCTGCGCGCCGACCTTGTTCTGCTTCTCGTCCGAGATGTTCGCCAGTGCCCAGTTGCCCATGTAGAACATGGCGGCCTTGCCGTTGAGGAACTGGTTCATCGCGGTGTCGTAGTCGATGGAACCGACGCCCTTGCCGAAGTAGCCCTTCTTGCCGAGGCCGGCGATCTCCTCGGCGGCCTTCACGTACTCCGGGTCGGTCAGCTTCGCCGTGCCGTCGGCCACCTTCTGGAGGGCGTCGGGCCCCAGGCTGCGGTACAGGTAGGTGCTCAGCAGGCGGGTGATGGGCCACCCCTGCTGGCCGGATGCGGAGAACGGCTGAACCTTCTTGGCGTCCAGCTTCGCCGCGGCAGCCACCAACTCGTCCCAGGTTCCCGGAATGGCTATGGCGTTCTCCTGGAAGAGCTTCTTGTTGTAGAAGATGCCCTCGATGTTGTACTCGTACGGCAGCACCTGGAGCTTGCCGCCGTAGAGCGCCTTGATGGTGGAGACGGCGGCCGGCTCCAGTTGGTCGAGAACGCCGCGAGACTTGAGCTCCTTCTCCAGGTCGGCCACCTTGCCCGACTTCGCCAACTGCTGAGTGAGCGCGGGGGCGTTGCCCGCGGCGAACTGCACCGGCAGCGCATCCTGGCCGGCCAGCAGCTGCAGCTTCTGATCGAGGCTTGTCTGCGGCACGGTCTCCACCTTCAACGGCAGAGCGTCGTTCGCCGCCTTGCACGCGCCCTTGGACATGGTGGTCAGGGCGGTCTTCACGGTGGTGTTCTCGGTGACGCTCAGGTAGCTGAACTCTTTGGGTGCGGCCGAGGAACCGGAGCCGCTACCGCCGCAGGCGGTGGTGACCAGGGCCAGTGAGGCGGTGGCGGCCGTGAACAGGCTCAGACGCGCACGACGGGCGTGGGGCATGCGAAGGGACATGGAGACTCCCGGAGGTCTTTGAGAGAGGGGCGGGAAACGACGAGCGGCGCTGAGGAAAGGAATCGAGTCCGACCGCACAGAAAGTTGTGTGTAACGTTCTCCACAACGAAGTGGGCAACACCCTGCACCGCTCACAGTTATCCGTCAAGACACAGAGCCGTAACACCGAGTCCCGAACCTGTAGCCTTGCGGTCATCCAGCGGTCATTATGTAGACCGTTACACTCAAACCTACGAAATCTGGAGTACTGGCGATGGGCGGGGCCGAACCCAAGCAGAACAAGCGCGTGACCATCACCGACGTCGCCCGGCACGCCGGCGTGTCCGTCGCCGCGGTCTCCAAGGTGCTGCGCAACGCCTATGGCGTGAGCCCCGGCATGCAGGAGAAGGTGCGGGCGGCCATGGCCGACCTGGCCTACCGGCCGCAGGCGGCGGCACGCGGGATGCGTGGGCGGACGTACACGATCGGCGTGCTCCTGGACAACGTCCGTAACGCCTTCTTCGCGGACATCCTCGACGGGATCCAGGAGGAGCTCCGCACCAGCGAGTACACCGTGCTGATCGGCGCGGCCGGCTTCGACCCGGACGAACAGGCGAAGACCATCCGTTCCATGGTCGACCGCCAGATGGACGGCTTGATCCTCATCGCTCCGGGCACCTCGCGCGCCGAGGTGCTGGCAACGGCGGCGTCCACGCCGACCGTCGTCATCGGTCACCACGACGCAACCGACACCCATGACTCGGTGGTCGACGCGGACGACATCGGCGCGGGCCTGGTGGTGGACCATCTGGTGGCACTCGGACACCGGGACATCGCCCTCGTCGCGGCCCCCGGTACCAAGGCCAATCAGTGGAAGCGCACACCGGAGGTCGTCCTCGCGGGCGGCTACCGCGCGGCCATGGAACGGCACGGCCTCACCGAGCACGTGCGGGTTCACCACGCCGCGTACTCCGACGAGGGCGGCTTCAAGGCCGGAATGACCCTGCTGACCATGGAACGACCGCCGACCGCCGTCATGGCAGGTGCCGATGTCGCAGCCCTGGGCATCTACCGGGCGGCCCACGAACTGGGCCTTCGCATCCCCGAGGACCTCTCGCTCGTCGGCTACAACAACACCGCTCTCGCTGCCCTGGCCACCGTCCAGCTCAGCAGCGTCGATCAGGCGGGACACACCATGGGCTCCACCGCCGCCCGCATGCTCATCGAGCGCGTGGAGGGCAGGCGGGACCGGTCCATGCAGACGACGATGACCCCACGCCTCGTGCAGCGCAGCACCACCGCAGCCCCCGTGAGCCCTTGAACCATGGCCCACCAGCTGCCCACAACCATTCCTCTCGTGAACACACCGGCACATGGGCTGGACACAAGGACGGCTCGAGACGGCAGGGCGCCTCGCAAGGTGGGTGTCAAGGACGTTGCGCGCGAGGCCGGTGTGTCGCTCGGCACCGTCTCGAACGTCCTCAACCACCCGGAGGTCGTCGCCGAGGCCACCCGCAAGCGCGTCCTCGACGTGATCGGCTCGATCGGATACGTACGCGCCCAAGGTGCACAGCAGGTGGACGGTCTGGCCTCCCGTGTCATCGCCGTCCTGGGGCTGAACGGGGCGGATCCGTATTTCACGGCGCTGGCCACCGGCGTCGAGCAGGCCGCACGCGAGGCCGACCTCGGCGTCATGGTGTGCACCGGCACCCGCGAGGCGGAGGACGGTCGGCACCTCGCCCTGATCGCCGCGCACCGGATCCGCGGAGCCGTGCTGATTTCGGGCGACGGAGCAGTCCGAACCGCGGCTGCGTTGCGTCGGCATGCACTGCCCTTCGTCATGGCCGACCAATACGCGCTCGAACCGGCTGCGTGCTCCGTGGGAATCGATGATGTCGCCGGGGGTTACGCGGCAGTCCGGCACCTGCTCGAGCAAGGGCACCGGTCCGTTGTGCACGTCGGCGGTCCCTACGAGCTCGCGCCGATACGGGACCGGCGCACAGGTGCACGCCGTGCCATCATCCGGGCCGGGCTCGCCTCGGACTCCCTGCATGAGCTCTCGTGCCCAGCCCTGACGGTGGGCGCGGGCAAGGACGCCGGTCAGCGCATCCTCGGCATGGCGGACCGGCCGACCGCCGTGTTCTGCGCAGACGACCTGCTCGCTCTCGGAGTGATGCAGGCCCTGTACGAGGCCGGACTGAGGGTGCCCGGCGACATGGCGTTGGTCGGCTACGGCGACCTCGACTTCGCAGCGTCCGCCGTCGTGCCGCTGACCACGGTGCGGCGGCCGGTCGTCGCCATGGGGCGGCAGGCCGGCCGCCTGCTCATCGAGGACACGGCGCACCACGCCGTTCACGGACATGCCCACGTCGTACTGCAGCCGGAACTGGTCGTGCGCCGATCCACCCTGGCAGCGCCGGCGCGGTGACCTAGGTGGTCAGGGCTGTTCGGGAACATGGTGCAGCGGGGCAGCGGCCGGCGTCCGGTGGGCGAGGAGAAGGGGCGCACCCGCGAGAAGCAGGGTGGCCAGGCCGAGCGCTCCGACGGCCGAGCTCAGGTCTCCGAGAGCTTCCTTGCCTCCGAGGAGGATCAGCGGGCAGGCAAACTCGCCCAGGAAGAACGCCGAGGTCCACAACCCGGTGCCGCGTCCCCGGTCGGCGAAATCTAGACGGGACATGGCCAGCGTCAGGAGGGACGGCAGCAGCAGGCCGGTGCCCACGCAGTTCACCACGGCACCGACGATCAGCAGGGGAAGGCTGTCGCTCATCGCCATCAGGAGGAACCCAGCTGCACACAGCAGGAAGACAATGGGCAAACGGTGCCGTGGTCGGCCGGTGAGGCGGGTAAAGAGCACCGAACCGAGGACGGTGGCCGCGCTCGCGACCGCGGTGACGGCACCGATGCCGCCGGTGGAGTCGACGCCCAGGCCATCGAGGAGAAAGGACATCTCCACAGGCACGGTGTAGAAGACGACAGCACCGAATGCGGTCAGTAGGCAAAGGCCGGCCATACGGCGTATCGGAAAGGGCCGCTTGTCCGCCGTGGAGGCGTTCGGCTCGATCTCTCTCGCCGATGAAGCCAGTGGTGCCGGCAGTACGCGAGCCATGGCGGGAGCGAGGAACAGTCCGATTCCGTACATCCAGAACGGCGCCTGCCAGCCGGCTCCTCCAAGGGCCCCTCCGAGCACGAAGAAGACGGTGGCGGATGCTGAGGCGCACATGGTCTGCAGCGCGAGGTAGCGGTTGCGGACGCGTCCCGTGTAGTAGTCACCGATCAGCGTCGTGCAAGCGGTCATGATCGCCGCCTCGGCCACACCCACCAGCACGCGGCTGGCGAGAATGCCGTACAGCGAGTCCACCCACAACGGAACTGTGCCGAACAACGTGTACAGGACCGTCGCTACGATCAGCAGGCGCTTGCGGCCGAGACGGTCGACGACCACACCGGCAAAGGGAGCCAGCAGGGCCAGCGACAGCGCGGGAACGGTCAGCACCAGGGGCACCAGGGCCTCGCTGCCGGCGACGCCCTCGAAGTGCTCCTGCATGCGAGGCAGGACCGGTGCGAGCAGCACGGCGCCCAGAACAGGCAGGCAACTGCCGGCCATGAGGAGAGCAGCGGGCAGTTTCCCCTGCGTATCCGGGAAGTCGTGGGCGTCGGAGGGCGGGGTAACGGAAGCGGGCATGGCGGCACTCCAGAGCGGGAGGCGGGACGGGAGATGCGCGTGGCAAAAGATCCGTCGGTCGAAGACGTCGGCGCACGGCATAGGGATGTGCCACGACTATGCGGCCCCCCAGGTGGCCTGCCCAGCCCTGCCGCGATCCGATTTTCGGATGCCCCGGATCCACTGGGCGGATACCGCCGGTCCGGGTCGTCCGCTCCCGCCGCCTGTCAGGACGGCTGTGGCGTGTCGTGCTCATCGGCCATGCGTCGGCCGACCCGGGCCGCCGTTTCGCGTAGCCAGATGTGTGCGGCGTCGTGCGTGTGGACGGGGTGCCACCACATTGCCTCTCGCAGCGGCACCGCTTCGTAGGGCGGTTCCAGTACCCGCACGGCAGCGAGGGGCGTCATCAGGCGGGCGAGGCGGGCCTGGATCAGGGCGATGCGCCGGGTGCCGGCAACCAGCAGCGGCAGCAGTTGGAAGCTGTCGACGGAGACTTCCACGCGCGGTTCGACGCCGAGCATGCCGAGTTGCCGTACGGCCGGGGCGTCGTAGGTGCGCTGGTAAGTGACCCATGGCAGCCGGGCCAGGTCCTGGCGGGTGAGCCGGTCCTCCACACTCGGGTGATCATTGGCGACGAGGAAGACCCACCTGTCCTGGTAGAGGTCGGTGGCGGGGAAGTCGCTGACGACTCCGTGCGGCATGAGCAGGCCGTCGGTGGTACTCAGTAGCGTGGCCGTGTCATCGACGATGGTGGTCGGGGGCTGGGTGAAGCGCAGACGGATGCCGGGAGCCTCCTCATGCACGACCCGGGCGAGCTCGGTACCGAACACGGCGACGGCGTAGTCGGAGGCGATCAGCTTGAACTCGCGGCTCTCACTCACCGGGTCGAAGTCGGCCTGACTGGCGAACAGGCGCTCCAGCACGTCATAGGCGGTCGCGGTGCGGTCGAGGAGAACCTGCCCGAGCGCTGTGAGTTCGTAGTGGCCGCCGACCCGGGCGAGCAAGTCGTCGTCGAAGTGGCGGCGCAGTCGGGCCAGGGCGGCACTCATGGCCGGTTGACTGAGCCCGACGCGCTGTCCGGCGCGCGTGACGTTGCGCTCCTCCAGCAGAGAACGCAGCGCGACGACGAGGTTGAGGTCCAGACGGGACAGGTTCACGGGCGTTCCCTTTCCGATAAGGCGCCGACCAGCGCGAATAAACTCAATGGATGACTGTGATCCACAGAATCGATTTCCATGATTGCCAGTGGCAGGTTCAGATTAGTCACATCGCAATCAGGAGGACACGTCTGTGAAACCTGCACCCTCGTCCGCGCTCTTCGCCGGACCGTTCGCCCTCGCCACGCTCTCCGCCCCGAACGGACCCGCGTTCCCCGCACTCGTCACACCCGACGCCCAGGTGGTCGAACTGCGAGCCGCATTCGACGACGACCGGTTGGCCATCCGGAGCCTTCTTGAGAACTGGGAGGCCGCCCTCCCCCGGCTGGAAGCGCTGGCCGAGGACGGCGGACAGCAGCGAAAGCCGCTGGCGGACTACCAGGTGCACGCCCCCGTCGAGCCCCGCCAGATCTTCCAGTCGGGTGCGAACTACCGGCAGCACGTCATCGACCTGCACGTCGCGCACCGCGCCCCGAATGACACCCGTTCCGAGGAGGAGCGGCGCGCGGAGGCGGCGGAGATCATGGACCGCCGGGCGGCCGAGGACCTGCCGTATGTGTTCATCGGGCTGCCGAGCGCGATCACCGGTCCGTATGACGACGTAGTGCTCCCCCCGTGGGCCGAGAAGCCGGACTGGGAGCTGGAGTTGGCCGCCGTCATCGGCCGGCCCGCCTACCAGCTGTCCGCCGAGGAGGCACTGGACCACGTCGCCGGCTACACGATCGCCAACGACCTCACCGATCGCACCACGGTCTTCCGCCGGGACATGCCGCAGATCGGCACGGACTGGCTGCGCAGCAAGAACGCCCCCGGTTTCACCCCGCTCGGCCCCTGGATCGTGCCTGCCGCGTCGGTCGCCGACCCGGACGACCTTCAGGTGACGCTGAAGCTGAACGGCGAGACGATGCAGGACGAGTCCACCAAGGACATGATCTTCAACGTCGCGCGGGTGGTGGCCTACGTCTCGCAGACTGCACGGCTCCTTCCCGGTGACGTGGTGCTGACGGGCAGTCCGGCCGGGAACGGCATGCACTGGGGCCGACTGTTGCGTGACGGAGACGTCATGGAGGGCACGGTCACCGGGCTCGGCGTCCAGCGCACCCGTTGCGTCGCGGAGGAGACATCGTGAGCCTCGACCGCACTGACCCCGAGGGCTCGATCGCTGCGGCCGCCAAGACGTACAGCAACTGGGGCCGCTGGGGCGAGGACGATGTGCTCGGCACCCTGAACTTCCTCGACGAGGCCAAGCGCCGCGAGGGGGCCGCCCTGATCCGTCGGGGTGTCAGCTTCTCCCTCTCCCAGCGCTTCGACATGGACGGCCCGCAGAAGGGCTGGCGCCGGCGCACCAACCCCGTGCACACGATGCTCGACACCGGCACCGACGCCGTCCTCACCGGACAGGGCTTCCCGCACGGCATCGGCGGCGCCGACGACGTCATCGCGATGCCGCTGCAGTGCTCCACCCAGTGGGACGGGCTCGGTCACATCTTCGACCACGGCAAGGCGTGGAACGGGCGCCCGGCGGAGAAGGTCGTCACCTCCGAAGGCGACCTGGTCACCGGCATCGAGCACATGGCGCCGCACGTCGCAGGCCGCGGAGTGCTCCTCGACGTCGGCCGGGTCATCGGTGAGAACGGCGAACTGCCCGACGGGTTCCCGATCACCGCGGAGCACCTGACGGCCACGGCAGACGCCCAGGGCGTGAGTGTGGGCCGCGGCGACATCGTCCTGGTGCGCACCGGACAGCTCGCCCGGGTCCGCCGCGACGGCTGGGGCGAGTACGCCGGCGGACCAGCTCCTGGCCTGTCCTTCACCGCGGCAGGCTGGCTGCACAGCACGGAGATCGCCGCGATCGCCACCGACACCTGGGGCTTCGAGGTCCGGCCCAACGAGTTCGAGCACGCCTTCCAGCCGCTCCACCAGGTCGCCATCCCCAACATGGGCCTGCTCATCGGGGAGATGTGGGATCCGGACGCGCTCGCCGAGGACTGCGCGGCGGACGGCGTGTACGACTTCTGGCTCACCGCCGCCCCCTTGCCGATCACCGGCGCGGTCGGCAGCCCGGTCAACCCGATTGCCGTCAAGTAATCATCGGAACAAGGGAGTTCCCCATGAGAAACGACCGTACGGTCCTCGTGATCGGCGGCGGCGCGGCCGGCAACGCGATCACCATCCTGCTGCGCCGCGCCGGCCTCGACGTGGACCTGATCGAAGCGAAGGACGACTGGAACGCCACCGCGGGTTCCGGCATCACCCTCCAGGGCAACGCCCTGCGCGTACTGCGTGAACTGGGCGTGTGGGAGCAGGTGCAGGCATCGGGCTACGGGTTCGGCTCGGTGGGCATCACCGCCCCCGACGGCACCGTCCTGCACGCCCAGGACGACATCCGCAGCGGAGGCGACGACCTGCCGGCCACCGTCGGCATGCAGCGCCCCCAGCTGCAGCAGATCCTCATCGACGCGGTGCGCGCGAGCGGAGCCCACGTGCGCCTGGGCGCCAGGGCCACTGACTTCGACCAGGACGACGACGGCGTCACCGTGCGCTTCAGCGACGGCTCCGAGGGCCGCTACGGCCTGGTGATCGCCGCCGACGGCCTCGGCTCCGCCACCCGCGCCGCGATCGGTATCACCGCGAAGCCTGAGCCGACCGGCATGGCCATCTGGCGCATCGCCGCCCCCCGCCCAGCTGGGCTCACCCGCACCGACCTCGCTTACGGCGGCCCGGCCTACATCGCCGGCTACTGCCCCACCAGCGACACCACGCTCTACGCATACGTCGTCGAGGCCAACCGCGACCGGGCATCCATCCCGCCGGAGACCTACGCCGACGAGATGCGCCGGCTGACCTCCGCGTACGGCGGATTCTGGCCGGAGATCACGGAGCACATCACCGACGCCGCGCAGGTCAACTACACCTGGTTCGACCGCATGCTCGTCGAGGGCTCCTGGCACCGCGGCCGCATCGTGCTCATCGGCGACGCCGCGCACTGCTGCCCGCCCACCCTCGCCCAGGGCGCCGCCCTGTCCCTGGAGGACGCCTGGGTCCTCGCCCAGATGCTGACCGAGGCCGGCACCTGGGACGACGCACTGCTCCAGGCGTACTACGAGCGCCGCATCACCCGCGTCCAGCCGGTCGTGGAGGCATCCGTCCAGATCGGACAGTGGCAGCTCGACGGAGTCCGCGACGCCGACGTACCCGGCCTGATGGGCCGCACCATGACAATCCTCCGGGAGTTGCCGTGACATCCCCGACCGTGGACGTCCACGCACACGTCCTGCTCCCCGAGATCGAGGCCCTCGTCGCCGGTATGCCCGCGCACGCCGAGGCCAGGGAGCTGGACGCCCGACGCAACGGCCACGCCGCCCTTGCCGTCAGCGGCCCCATGGTCCGCGCACGCATCCCGAAGATGACCGACGTCACCGCACGCCTCACGGCGATGGACGCCCAGGGTGTCGACGTCCAACTGGTCAGCCCCTCCCCCTCTCACTACCACTACTGGGCGGACCGCGACACGGCCGAGAAGGTCTACCGGCTCGCCAACGAGGCCACCACCGCACACTGCGCACAAGCTCCGGACCGGCTGCGCGGGCTGGGACTCGTACCTCTCCAGCACCCTGATCTCATGGTGCGTGCCCTCGACCACGCCCTCGGCCAGGGGCTGGCCGGCGTGGAGATCTCCAGCCACGCACCGGGGCGCGAGCTGTCCGACCCGGCGTACGAGCCGTTCTGGTCACGGGCCCAGAAGACGGGTGCGATTCTCTTCCTGCATCCCTTCGGGTGCACGCTCGACGAGCGTCTGGACCAGTGGTATCTGTCCAACACCGTCGGCCAGCCCACCGAGAACGCCGTGGCCCTCTCCCACCTGATCTTCTCCGGGGTCCTGGACAGGCACCCCAGCCTGAAGCTGATCGCCGCCCACGGCGGCGGTTACCTACCCACGCACATCGGCCGGTCCGACCACGCCTGGTCGGCACGCTCCGACGCGGGCGCGGGGTGCGCGCACCTGCCCAGCAGCTACCTCAGGCGGATCTACTTCGACTCCCTCGTCCACGACCCGCGGGTGCTGGGCTCACTGATCGAGGTCGCGGGAGGGGACCGGGTCCTGCTCGGCTCGGACTTCCCCTTCGACATGGGATCCGAGGATCCGGTCGGCGCGCTGCGCGCCGCACGACTGCCCGAGACCCAGTTCGACGCGGTACGCGGCGGCAACGCCGCCGCCCTGCTGCGACTCGCCTGACCTCACGAGGAGGAACACCATGAACGCACGCCTGCTCACCCACCTTCGGCACGTCGACCTCGCGGTGCCCGACTACGACAAGCAACTCGACTTCTACGCCGGGGTGTGGGGCCTGACCAAGGTCGCCGAGGACTCCGGGATCTCGTTCCTCGCCGCCGAGGGTTCCCCCGAGCAGTACGTCGTACGGCTGCGCAGGGCCGAGGAGAAGCGTCTCGACCTCGTCTCGTACGGCGCCGCGAACCCGGCCGACGTGGACACCCTCGCCGAGCGGCTGCTGGCCGGCGGCGTCGAGCTGATCAGCCGGCCCGGGAAGGTGGACACCCCGGGCGGCGGGTACGGCTTCCGCTTCTTCGACGTCGACGGCCGCACCATCGAGGTGTCCGCCAACGTGGAGGTGCGGCAGCACCGCAGGATCGAGGAGAAGGAGGCCATCCCGGTCAAGCTGTCCCACGTCGTCCTCAACTCCCCCGACCTGAACCGCACTCGGGAGTGGTACGAGCGCCACCTCGGCTTCGCCCTCTCCGACACGCTCTCCTCGCCGCACATGGGCGAGGTCATGCACTTCATGCGGATCAGCAACCAGCACCACTCCATGGCCATCGCCCAGGGCCCCCACACCGCCCTGCACCACGTCTCCTTCGAGATGCGCGGCATCGACGAGTACATGCGCGGCTCCGGCCGGGTCATGCGTGCCGGCTTCAAGAAGGTCTGGGGCCCCGGCCGCCACATGGCGGGCGACAACACCTTCACGTACTTCCTCGACCCGCACGGCAACACCGTCGAGTACACGACGGAGCTGGAGAACCTCGACGAGGACACCTGGCACCCCCACGTCTACGACTTCTCCCAGCCGGAAGTCACCGACCAGTGGGGCACCGCCAACGCGATGAACGAGATCGTCGCCAAGGAGTCGTTCAACGACCCCGACCACGGCGTGTTCATCGCCCCGCCCCTCTGACCGGGTCGGCTCCTGGGGCGCGGCGGCACGGTCCCTGCCCGGCCCACCGTCGCGCCCCCGGAGCCGGGCACACTCAGTCACGCGCGCCGGCCCGCCCCACCCGGTTCGCCGGCATGCAGTGGACCACCGCAGCTTGCCGCTCCGCCCGGTCAGCCGCCCTCCGAAGCCGCATCACGACGGTCCACGGCCTCATGCGCCCTCCCCTGACCCGACCTCACTCCGCCGGAGCCGCACCATGCGTTTCGCCTCTTACGAACATCAGCACCGCCACCGGGTGGCCGTCGTGGAAGAGGACGGCACACTCTTCCCCCTGCCCGGCGTCACGTCTCTGACCGCGCTGCTCGCGGAGACCGACGGGCTGCCCGGACTGCTCGCCGCAGGTTCGGCAGCACTCGATGTGCCGGCCGGGCCCCATGTGTCCCAGGTCCGGCTGCTGTCCCCGCTCCAGCCCACCTCGGTACGCGATTTCGTCACCTTCGAGGAGCACGTCGAAGGCGTGCGCCGATCGATCGACGGCGTCGCCGGTGTGCCCGACGAGTGGTATGCGGCGCCGACGTTCTACTTCACCAATCCGCACGCGATCTACGGACCCCGGGACGGGATCCCGGTGCCGCCCGGCTCCGCTGTGCTCGACTTCGAACTCGAGGTGGGCGCCGTCATCGGCCGCGAGGGCCGCGACCTCACCCCGGAACAAGCCCGCGACCACATCGTGGGCTACACCGTCTTCAACGACTGGTCCGCACGCGACCTGCAGTCCGCCGAGATGAAGGTCGGCCTCGGCCCCTGCAAAGGCAAGGACACCGCGACCACCCTCGGCCCATACCTCGTGACCGCCGACGAGCTGGAGCCCCACCGCGACGCCGAAGGTTTCCTGCGTCTGGCCCTCACCGCCACAATCAACGGGGAGACCATCGGCGAGGACCTGCTGTCCAACATGAGCTGGACCTTCGAGGAGATGACCGCCTACGCCTCCCGCGGCACCCGCGTCGTCCCGGGCGACGTCCTCGGTTCGGGCACCTGCGGCAACGGAGGCTGCCTCGCCGAACTCTGGGGCCTGCACGGCAAGCAGACCCCGCCCCCACTGCAGACCGGCGACACCGTCAGCCTGACCGTCGAGGGCATCGGCACGCTCACCAACACCGTGGTCCCCGGTGCAGAACCCCTTCCCCTGCCGGCCGGCCGTCGCCGCAACCGGGAGCGGCCGTGACCGACCAGCCCTCCATGAGACTGCTCGGCAAGGTCATCGTCGTCACCGGCGCAGCCCGCGGCCAGGGCGCCGCCGAGGCCGCCGCCCTCGCCCGCGAGGGCGCCCACGTCATCGCGACGGATATCGAACCCGTGCGCAGGTGCCGTGGTCTCGACGTCACCAGCGACAAGGACTGGGCCGGCCTCGCCGCCGAACTGCGGGAGACGTACGGGCAGGTGCACGGCCTGGTCAACAACGCCGGCATCACCTGGCGCGCCCGCGTCGGCGACGTACGCCCCGACGACATGGCCCGCGTCCACGCGGTCAACGTCACCGGCCCTCTCCTCGGCATCCAGCACCTCATACCGCTGATGCCCCGGGGCTCCTCCATCGTGAACGTCGGCTCGTCAGCAGCCCTCACCGGCCACTACCCGGTCGCCTACACGACCAGCAAGTGGGCACTGCGGGGCCTCTCGAAGGCCGCCGCGCTGGAGCTCGGCCCCCGCGGTATCCGGGTCAACACGATCCATCCCGGTTACATCGAGACCGAGATGACCGCCTCCGCCGCCCCCGCCTTCCGCGAGACCAACATCCGCGAGACCCCGCTGGGGCGCACCGGAAGCGTCGACGAGGTGGCTCCCCTGGTGGTCTTCCTGATGTCCGACGAGTCATCGTTCATCAGCGGTGCCGAGATACCCGTCGACGGCGGCCTCACCGCGCACGGCGGCGTCAAATCCGTGTCTGACGCCCTTCGCCCCGAGTCCGCGGTGTGAAACCGCTCGGAGGCAAGGTGGCTCTGCTTTCCGGCACCGCGCGAGGTCAGGGCTGGGCAGCAGTTCTGCGGTTCGCCGCCGAAGGAGCGCTGGTCGTCGAAGGCGACCTGATCCACGAGGAGGCCGTCGAAACCCGGTGGCTCATCGCCGCGCCGATCCCGTCATCGACCGTGGCCGGTCCACCGTCCCGCCCGGCGCCATCACACAGAAGGAATCACACGTGGACAAAGTCAGTGGCAGCGCCGCCGAGGCGGTCACAGACATCCCCGCCGGTGCCTCACTGGCCGTCGGCGGTTTCGGACTCTCCGGCATTCCCGATGTCCTCATCGACGCCCTGCACAAACAAGGGGCAAGCGATCTGCACGTCGTTTCCAACAATTGCGGAGTGGACGGCCGCGGCCTCGGCGTCCTGCTCGCCGCAGGACGCGTCTTCCGTGTCACCGGCTCCTACGTGGGCGAGAACAAGGAGTTCGCCCGGCAGTACCTCGGCGGAGAACTGGAGGTGGAGCTGACCCCGCAAGGCACCCTCGCCGAACGCCTACGGGCCGGCGGCGCCGGGATACCCGCCTTCTACACGCCCGCCGGCGTCGGCACCCAGGTGGCGGAGGGCGGCCTGCCCTGGCGCTACGCACACGACGGCACGGTCGCCGTCGCCTCGCCACCCAAGGAGACCCGGGACTTCTCCGGGCGCACGTACCTCCTGGAGCACGGCATCGCCACCGACTTCGCCCTCGTCCGGGCATGGCGGGGCGACCGGCACGGCAACCTCGTATTCCGCCGGGCTGCGGCGAACTTCAACCCCCTCGCGGCCATGGCCGGCCGCGTCACCATTGCCGAAGTCGAGGAACTCGTCGAACCCGGCGAACTGGCCCCCGACGAGGTCCACCTGCCCGGCATCTACGTGCAGAGGGTTGTGGAGCTCACCCCCGAGCAGGCCGCTGACAAGCACATCGAGAAGAGGAGGGTGGGCAACTGATGCCCTGGACCCGAGAACAGATGGCCTCCCGCGCAGCCGATGAACTCGCTGACGGCTCCTACGTCAACCTGGGTATCGGCCTCCCCACTCTCATCCCCGGCTACCTCCCGCCCGGGGTCCACGTCGTGCTCCACTCCGAGAACGGCATCCTCGGTACCGGCCCTTATCCCACCGAGGACCAGGTGGACGCGGACCTCATCAACGCAGGCAAGGAAACCGTCACCGTCCTGCCCGGTGCCTCCTTCTTCGACTCCTCGCTCTCCTTCGGCATGATCCGCGGGGGTCACATCGACACCGCCGTTCTCGGCGCTATGCAGGTGTCGGCTCAAGGCGACCTCGCCAACTGGATGATCCCCGGCAAGATGGTCAAGGGCATGGGCGGCGCCATGGACCTCGTCCACGGCGCCCGGCGTGTCATCGTCCTCATGGAGCACACCGCCAAAGACGGCAGCCCCAAAATCGTGGAGGAGTGCACTCTGCCCCTCACCGGTCAGCAATGCGTGCACCGCATCATCACCGACCTCGGCGTCCTGGACGTCACCGATCGCGGCCTCGCCCTCGTCGAAACAGCCCCGGGCACAACGTTCGCGGACATCATCACGCACACCGAAGCTCGCGTATACGCGGACAGCCATACGGCCGCATGCTGATCAGACGGACCTGACGTCGCGTTCCCTGCTGACCTTTCTCCCCTGAACCGTTGACACCGGGGTAACACCCTCGCAATATGATCCGTACACCAATGATTGGCCTACTGATCATTTAGCGCGTCTCGCGCTTCCCCTCGGTGTCCTCCACTTCCCTGACCAAGGAGGCCATATGTCCGTGACCCCTGCTGCACTCCGCATCGCCGTGGTCGGCGGTGGCATAGGCGGCCTGGCCGCCGCGCTGTCGATCGCCCGCGCCGGTCACCACGTGACTCTCCTCGAACAAGCTGCCCAGTTCGGGGAGATCGGAGCCGGCCTGCAGCTCGCCCCGAACGCCTCACAAGCCCTCGAAGAACTGGGGGTGCTCGATGCAGTCCAGCGCACTGCGGTCGCCCCGCCCCGGCTCGTGATGATGGACGCCTTGAGCGGGGACCAGGTCACCTCTCTCGATCTGCGCAGCGCTGCCTACACCGAACGCTTCACACATCCCTACCTGGTCACCCACCGCACGGACCTGCACGCGGCCCTCCTTGCCGCCTGCCAGGCGCACCCCGCCGTCACGCTGCGCACCGGACACACCGTCACGCACGCCGAACAGGATGAATCCGCCGTACACCTCCACTTCACCGGGACGGCGCCGAGGCTCACAGCCGACGCCGTCGTGGCGGCGGACGGTCTGCACTCGCGGCTGCGTCAGGCCCTGGTCGGCGACGGAGAGCCGGTCTGCTCCCGCTACGTAGCGTTCCGCGGGGCCCTTCCCGCCGACAGGATGACCGGCCGGATGTCGCAGCACGCCGCCTCTGATGCGGTCATGGTCTGGGCGGGGCCTCGCATGCACCTGGTGCAGTACCCGGTACGGCGCGGCGAGCTCTACAACCAGGTCGCTGTGTTCGAGAGCGACCACTACACACCGGACTCGGACGACTGGGGCACTGAGGCCGAGCTCGAAGAACGCTTCGCGGGAACTTGCCAGACCGTGCGCGACGCCCTGCCCCTGATAGCACGCGACCGGCGCTGGCCTCTGTACGACCGCCTGCCCATCGACAACTGGGTCCACGGCCGGATCGCCCTGCTCGGTGACGCCGCGCACCCGATGCTGCAGTACCTGGCCCAGGGAGCCTGCCAGGCATTGGAAGATGCCGTCGCGCTCGGGCAGTCCTTCGGCCGGTTCACGGACCCTGCGGACGCCTTCGCCGCGTACGCCGATCAGCGCCGCGAGCGCGCCGCGCGGATCCAGACCAACGCCCGGCGCTTCGGCGAGATCTGCCACCTGGAAGGCATGGGCGCCACCCTGCGCAACCAGCTCTTCGCGTCACGTGCCCCCGAGGACTTCGACGACGTCTCCTGGGTGTGGACACCTGCCCCGGCCGCCGTCCCCACTCCGTGATCCCGCACTCGCAGGAGGACACCATGACAACCGACGAACTCGCCTACAAGGCACTGGAGGGACTCGGGGCGGCTCCGCTCTGGCGCTTCTACGGCAACCTGTTCCCCGCCGAGCCCAAGAGCCGTGCCGTGCCTTACCGATGGAGCTGGCAGGAGCTGCGGCCTCATCTCCTGCACTTCTCCAGGACCCTGTCCCTGGAGGAGGCCGAACGCCGGGTCCTCATGCTCGTCAACCCCGGCCTGGCCGACCCCCCGGCCACGGTCAACACGCTCTATGCGGGCCTGCAGATCATTCTGCCGGGCGAGACCGCGCAGGCCCACCGGCACACCTCCAACGCCTTCCGTTTCGTTCTCGAGGGAAGTGGCGCGTGGACGACGGTCAACGGCGAGCGTGTCTTCATGGCCCCGGGTGATCTGCTGCTCACTCCGGGGTGGCACTGGCACGATCACACCCACGAGGGTGACGTGCCGATGATCTGGCTCGACGCTCTCGACTACCCGCTGGTCAACGCTCTGGAGGCCGGCTTCTACGAGAAGTTCCACCAGCGTCTGCAACCGGTCACCCGAGCCGATGACGCCGGCAGCAGGCAGTTCCTCCACGGCCGGCTCAACCCCGTATGGCTCTCCCCGGACGGGCCCAACTCCCCCGTGACCCGCTACACCTGGCAGGAGACCCAGCGGTCCCTGGAGGGCATCGCCGACACCGCCGAAGGAAGCGACGTCGACGGCATCGTCCTGGAGTACACCAACCCGTGGACGGGCGGCCCGGTCATGCCCACCATCGGCTGCCGCATCCAGCGTCTGCGCCCCGGGTTCCGGGGAGCCGGCCGCCGGCACACCGCGTCCACCATCTTCAACGTCGTACGCGGCGAGGGCGCCACGATCGTGGACGGCGTGCGTCTGGACTGGTCCGAGCACGACACCTTCGCCGTTCCCGGTTGGGCCTCCTACCGTCATCTGAACGCCTCCACCTCGGACGATGCCGTGCTGTTCTCGTACAGCGACGAGCCCGTCATGCGCTCCCTCGGCCTCTACCGCACCGAAAGCGCCGATCCCGGCGCCTGATCCACCACACCCCGACACTTCACAAGGAGGCCACGATGCGCCTGGCCCTGTTCAACGAAGGACGCCTCGGAATCGTCGACGGTGACCACCTCGTCGACGTGACCGAACAACTCGCCCAAGGCAGCCGCCCCACTGCGGTCGGCCCACTGCACCAGTACATCGAAACCCTCGCGCGCGGCGGCGCGGTGGATGTCGACGTGTCCGACTGCGCACGCGTCCCGCTCAGCGATGCGGTCCTGGAATCCCCGCTGCCCCGGCCCGGAAAGGTCGTCGGCGCCCCGGTCAACTACCTCGACCACAAAGCAGAGATGGAGTACACCACATCGGTCGCCGACCTCGGCGTCTTCCTGAAAGCCAACTCCTCGGTCATCGGGCCGGGCCAGGACATCGTCCTGCCCTACACGGACAAGCGCACCGATCAGGAGGGCGAACTGGGTGTCGTCATCGGGCGCACCGCCTCTCACGTCGACGCGACAGACGCGCTGGACTACGTCTTCGGGTACACCTGCGTGCTGGACATCACCGTCCGCTCCGGCGAAGACCGCTCCACACGCAAGTCGTTCGACACGTTCACACCGGTCGGACCCTGGATCGTCACCGCCGACGAAATCCCCGACCCCGACTCCCTCGATCTACGCTGCGACGTCGGCGGCACCACCCGGCAGCGCACCAACACAGCCGACCTGATCTTCGGGGTAGCGGACCTGATCGCCTACACCTCGTCCGTGATGACGCTCCACCCGGGCGACATCATCGCGACGGGCACACCGGCCGGCGTGGGACCGCTCAGCCACGGGGACCGTGTCGTCCTCGAGATCGAGCGGGTCGGACGTCTGGAAGTGGGGGTCGACGGCTCACGGGCCACCCCCTACGACCAGCGCCCCGGGCGTCGGGCCCGCTGACCGACACGTCGCACCCAAGGTGGTGTCGCGCACTCTCTAGACTCCATCGGACCGGCTGCCTCTCCTGCCGGCACCACCTCGACGACGGACGGAGCGCCGTGGCACGCGCACTGGAGCTGCCCAACTACATCGGCCATCTGATCCGGCGTGCCGAACAAGTGCACACAGCCCTCTGGACCCAGCACGTTTCCAAGGAGATCACCTCCCAGAAATTCGCCATCCTCAACGCCCTCAGCCGGGACCCCGGCATCGACCAGCGGACTCTCGCACACCTCACCTCACTGGACCGTTCCACCGTCAACCACATGGTCCGCCGCCTGACCGACCAGCACTACGTGAGCCAGGTGCGCGACGAGGAAGACCTCAGACGAACGCTGCTGAGCCTCACCGACGAGGGCGCCGAATTGCTCGACTCCCTGATCGTTCCAGCAGAGCGGATCAACGAACTACTCCTCGGATCACTACCCGCGGGTGAACGAGCCATGGCGGTCGACATCCTCAGCAGACTCGCCTCGCTGGACGGGGAGTCGCTCCGCGACGAAGCATGAGACCTGGGCAGGCGTCCTTCGGACGCCACCCGTAGTCGGACTTCTGCCTCCCGTTCGCTGAGGAACAGAGGCTGCCGGGCTCGCCCACCCCGGTCGAAGAAGGAGTCACACGCCTTGGCTCACGACCGCCGCACGATCACAGCCCCACCGCGCCGAGGGATCGAGCAGCAGCCCTCGCCACCCACAGGTACGGGCCCTGTCATCGGCCGCGCCCTGCAAATCCTCGGCGCATTCACCGCCGATCATGCGCACCTGTCTCTCAGCGACCTGGCCCGCCGAGCGGGTCTGCCCGTGTCGACCGTTCACCGCATGCTGGGTGAACTTCTCACCTGGGGAGCCCTGGAGCGCGATGCCCAGGGACGCTACCGTGTCGGGCTACGGCTGTGGGAAGTCGGGTCCCTCGCACCCCGCAGCCAAGGGATCCGCGAACTCGCACTGCCTCACCTGCACGACCTCTCCTCCCTCACCCGCGAGAACGTACAACTCGCGGTCCGCGACGACTCCGAGGTCGTCTTCGTGGAGCGCATCGGCGCCGACGGCGCCGTGCCCACCCTGACACGAGTGGGTGGACGACTGGCCATCACTGCCACAGGTGCGGGGCTGGTGCTCCTCGCCCACGCACCGGCAAAGGTGCAGGACGAGGCGCTGGCCCGGCCGATCCGTCGGCATACTCCGTTCACACTGACCAACGATGTCCAGCTCAGGAGAGTCCTCGCTCAGATTCGGGTCTGCGGGTACGCAGTGAGTGACCGACAGCTGTCCGCCGACACCCTCTCGGTCGCCGCACCCGTCACGGGCACGGACGGTGAAGTGGAGGCAGCTGTCTCCGTCGTCGTCCGGCACGGAACCGCGCGCGTGGGACCACTGGCAGACCTGGTCCGCTCCGCCGGCCGGGCCATCTCACGGGCCATTCACGCATCAGCCTTCTGAGATTTCCTCCTCCCGAACAATTGCCTTTCCGCCATCCGGAAAGACACCTGGCCGCCGAACGCCGACCCTCGCAACATGACTGCACCCACATCCGAACCGGCCAGGACGCCACGCGACGCTCCTGGGGCTCAGTCGGATCCATCGCAGTCGACAGCGGAGTGCGCCATGTACATGTACCCCGAACGCCCCACCACGCAGCGAGCCACCCGATGAGCGCCCGTCTCCGGGATGCCCTGGACAACGGACCTATGAGCCGTTTCCAATGGGGCGTCATCGCCGTATGCGTGGTCCTGAACACCCTCGACGGATTCGACGTCCTCGTCATGTCCTTCACCGGAAAGACGATCTCCGGTGAATGGCATCTGGACTCCGGCACACTTGGCCTTCTGCTCAGCAGCGGCCTGGCCGGCATGGCTCTGGGCGCTCTTCTGGTCGCCCCGTGGGCGGACCGGATCGGCAGACGGCCCGTCATCCTTGCAGGTCTGGCCATCGCATCAGGCGGCATGATGCTGTCATCGACCAGCCAGAACTGGCAGCAGCTGGGCGCGCTCCGCCTTCTGACCGGCATCGGCATCGGCGCGGTACTGGCCTGCAGCAACGTCATCGCCGGCGAGTTCGCCTCGCGCCGCTGGCGCGGCCTGGCCGTCAGCCTCAACTCAACCGGATACGCCGTGGGCGCGACGGTCGGCGGTCTCTCGTCGGTCGTACTCATCGACCATCACGGATGGCGCTCGGTGTTCGTGGCCGGCGGACTGGCCACGCTGGCCGTCATACCCCTCGCCTTCTGGCTCCTCCCGGAGTCACTCGACTTCCTTCTCTCCAGAAAGCCCAACAACGCCCTGCTCAGGGTCAACACCCTCGCTCGACGTATGCGACAGCCCGAACTTGTCTCACTCCCCGACACGGACGGAACAGAATCCTCCACAGGTGGAATCCGTAGCCTGCTCACGCACGACCTGCGTCGCCCCACCCTGGTGCTCTGGGGCGCCTTCTTCCTGGTCATGGCCGCGTTCTACTTCGTCACCAGCTGGACACCCACACTGCTGGTTGAAGCCGGCATGTCATCGACACAGAGCCTCACCGGCGGCACCCTGCTCAACCTGGGCGGCATCTTCGGCACCGCCCTCCTGGGCGCACTCGCCGCGCGCTACGCCCTCATCAGTGTGCTGCGCACGTACCTCTTCGTGGCCGCTGTACTCGTCGTAGCATTCGCCACCTCGACTGACGCCCTCACTCTCGCCTTCTGTGTCGGCGCGGTCATCGGCGTCGCCGTGAACGGGTGCATCGCCGGCCTCTACGCACTCACACCAGGCATCTACCCGGCCCAGTTGCGCGCCACCGGCGTGGGAGCAGCGATCAGCGTCGGCCGCGTGGGCGCCATCATCGCCCCCTCCGCTGCGGGCTGGCTGCTCGACGCCGACTGGACACCCCTGGCCCTCTACGTGGCTACGGGCGCAGTCTTCGCCGCGGCCGGCCTCCTCCTGTTCGCCATGCGTACCGAGCAGCGACCAAAGAAGGCTTCCCAACTGGCGGAGCAGGCATCGTAAGTCACCCTCCGTCGTCGAGATGCCCCTCGATGCCGATCTCCACGTCCTGCTCGAACTCTTCCGAATACCGGGCTGTACCCACCACGGCACCTCGGCCAGATCCCAAGATCTGACCCTTAAGAGATGTCCGCAAACGCGGGCAAACCTCACCGTAGGCATAGCCCACAGGGTGCTCGCCTCCGTAGGCGAGTACGGCCGAAAGCCGGCTTCAGAGCCGTGCCGGTCCAGTCGCTCGCCGAACGAGGAGATCGCGTAGTTCGCGAGGCGCAACAGTGGGGCGCGCACTTCGGCGTAGACGTCGAGCAAGTCTCCGCGCACGGAGTCCAGCTCCGTGAACGATCGGGTTTCGGTGACGGGTGGTGGGTCACGCTGTAGCCCTCCAGGCGGTGGTGTGCTCGGTCCATGAGCGAACGCTGACACCGCCCGGCGCTGTGGCACGCAAGGCAGCGCCGTGCTCTCCGTGCGAGCGAAGGTGAGCCGACCACCGCTTTCCCCGGCATCGTCGCGCGCACGTGCTCTCTCCGAGGAACAGTCAAGACCTGTGGATCAGCGTCCCATTGCGCTTGCTGATCACCTTCTGACTTCTTCTGGTCGCTCGACGAGCACTGCTCTCCCACTTGCCTCGCGGGCATTGGCCCTTCACTGACACGCCGAGGTCGCTCAACCGGACTGCGCTTCTACGGGTTGCCGCAGAATCGTCCTGAGTTTGGCGGGGTCAGTCCTGCGTGGGTCGCTGAGGTAGATCTCATGGTGCAGCCCCGCCTCCCGCAGGTTGTTGGCGGGGAGGTACTCGTGGTGCAGCCTGGTCAGTATCGGTGTCTCGTCGTCGTAAGGGCCGGTGTGGAGGACCTGGGCGCTGTTGCCCTCGTGCAGCGTCTGTGACCGAACATCCCGAATAGCCGGAAAGTTCTTCTTGGTGAGGGCGGTGTGCTTGGCGTCTTCGATCATGTCACTGGTGATCCAATCGGGGACGTTGATGAGCAGTCTCCATCGCCAGTTGTCCTTAAGCCTGGCCAGGAAGTCGTCCAGGTCGTCCGCCCACCACAGTCCCTCAAGCGGGCCCACGACGAAGTCCTTGCCGAGGTCACCTTTGGTTGCGAACTTGACGGTGTAGGCGACCGCGTAGAGCGCCTCGACCGCGCAGCGGTAAGCGGCGCTGGTGTTCGGGTCGCCGTGCCCGTCGATCGCAAGGAAATGGAGCTCGGGGATGTCGACGAGTTCCCAGTCAGTGTTCTTGGGCGAGTAGCACTTCTTGAGCTCGCGCTTGACGTCGTACTTGGCGGTCATGCCGAGGTGCCTTCCTGGTGAGTGATTGTCACGACGGGGCAGCCGGGTTGTTCACGCTGCGGTGACCTTGGGACGTTCGACGAGGTGACCGTTCTTGAAGCGGGCACCGTTGTGGACGAGGGCGACGAGGTGAGGTGCGGTGATCGCGCGCCAGCGGGCTTGGGCGGACTCGGCCAGCTTGAACACCATGGCCAGAGCCGCAGCCGCGCTGCCGGCCCCGCGGGTGACCTTCGTCCTCGGCCAGGGTGAGGCTCACCTCTCCAAGGACGCCGGGCTCATCGCGTCCGCAGACAGCGAGCGCCACCTTGTCCCCGTCGGCGCGCCAGGCCGTCTGCGCCGCACGCTCGGCGGCAACCTGCTCGCTGCGCTCACGCGTGTGCGCCGGCCGGTACAAGTAGCGTGCCACGCTCGGCAGGCTCTGGTAGGCGTACAGGTCGTCGGCGTCGCCGGGAGCGAACAGACGCAGCGACAACCGGGACGTGGCCAACGGCAGAAGCGAGGCAATGTCCATACGGACCTCCGGGACGCGGATGTGGGTCAAGTTGCGGGCGGATTGTCGCATTACGACTGCCCCACAGCCACGCCTTTTCAAGAGCAGCGGTCGGCAGCCGCACTTCACCACGAGGCGGGAGTTGTCTACTGACCCACGCGCCTAAGGGCTGCCCCGCAATTCCTGGCGGGCGCACGACGACAGCTACGGCACCTCGCCGCGTTGTCGAAACGCCCGAATACATCCAGTATGCGGGCGCCTCTCCGCCTTGCGATGCACCGCATCTGACGCCGCGCGCTGATCCACCAGGAATTGCGGGACAGCCCTTAGGGCTTGCAGGGAATTAACCTGCTGTCGAACACCCGGCCTGAGCTGTGGTGTCAAGACTGGCAACACGCAACTTATTCTTCTGCAAGCCCTTAGGGCGTACGTATAGGCCGCGGTGAATGACGATGCCGTTCTCCATCGCATCCTCGCCGGGGGTCCAGATGCATTCGACGGGGTGGGTGCTGCCGTCGCGCTCTCGCTGGTCTCGATCTCATACAGGGTCGTGGTCATGCGGTCACCCCTTCGACGACTGCGGCCAGGAGCGCGGTGACGTCGGTGACGTACGGGTCGGTGTAACTGACGCCGAACAGCGCGTCCTTCGCGGTGACCGTGAACCCGGGAATGACGGTGGCCGCCCGGCCCGCGAGCTCGGTGTTGAGACGGTCGGCGTCGTGGCAGGCGACCCAGGTCTGCAGATCCGCGTGTTCGCGTGGCCGGTTCGCATGGAGTCTTGCGCTCTGGCGACGGAACCGCACCGGGAAGGCAGACCGCTTCCGTGCGGGTGTTCTCCGGGGCGTTGGCCGCGAGCATGTCTAGCACCTCCTGCATGGGGGCGGGCATGAAGAACCGCTCCGCACCCTCGCGTCCCAGAGCCTGGTGCTCAGTGACGAAGGGCCGCATCGTGTTCTCGTAGGCCGTGAACGCCGCCGTGCGGTCGCCGCACAGGTCCATCACACCCGCGCCTGCCCCTTCCGACAGGACTCCCTGGGCCTGCGCCTGTTCGGCGACCGCAGCGTCATCAAGTCCATGACCGTCTGGAAGATGGGCAACATGACCGACCGACCTGACCACACGGACAGGTAGCAGGGCAGCTACCGGTTTCCCGTGTCCACAACCTGTTCGGTCCGCGGCCTCGTGGCTCCGGACCGAACAGGCGTTTTCAGATGATCGGGTGCGCGGGGGCCACCTTCAAGGCGGCGGCGAAGATCGGCAACGGCGGGAACACGTACACCTGGCTGCAGTGACCCTGTCCCAACCTGGCGGACGATCCTGTCTGTTGAGCTGACAGCACGAAGAAGCCCTTGGTAGACGGGTTTTCGACCGAACCTGACCCACCAGAGGCTTCACGGGCTTGTCCACCGATCCGGCATCGCCCCAGCTCCACCTTGCGGTTCCTGGCCAACCGGCTGCACACCCACCGCCGGCGGCGGGGCCCGCGGTGGCAGCGGCTGCCGCCGGGCCCTGCTGGTCCTGGCCCACCTGCGGAAGGGCGACACCTACGAGCAGCTCGCACGCCGGGGCCGGGGGAAGCCGGACCGGTCAGGCCCAGGAGACCTCGCGGCGCGGGTTCCAGGTCCATGACGGCAGGGCCGGCGTGGTGCCGGACGGCTGAGGGGTGCCGTGGATCGCGGGGTCCCACGCCGCACCTGAAGGAGGAGGTCGGCACGGGCCGCGTCGTCCAGGTTCTTCAGGTCCACGGTCCACGGCTCACCGTGGTACAGGTCGTTCGTGAGCGTCGCCCCGGCGCCGACGAGGTTGGCGACGCCGCCCCGGTAGTCGAGTACGAGTTGGGCGTCGGCCAGGTCGGCGAAGGCGGCGCAGTCGCTGGTGATCCGCCACTGGCCGGTCCCCGCCGGGGCGATCTGCGGGGCGGCCGGGGCCGCGCCCAGCCGGTAGGTGTAACGGCTGAACGGGGCGCCGGCGGAGCCCGCGTTCCAGCCGGTGGCCGGGGTCAGGCCGGTGCCCGGGAAGACGTCCGCGGGGATCTCGGCCCCGGCTCGCGCGGCGGTACGAACAGTGCCTTCTGCACCATCGACCGGATCAACGTCCACGACTGACCCGATACGTTCCCTTACCGTCCGGCCCGAATCCCCACCGGAAAAGGGCCGGACAAATGGGTCAGGACGCACCGTCCGCCGGGGACTGGACGGTGCGCTCATGGCTGTGTCCTGGGGAGAGTGGGGTGTGCGGGGTCTTCTCGTGGTCCGAGGTGACTGGCGCCCTGGGCTCGTTCCCGCCCTCACGTCATCGTGACGACGATTTTGCCGGCCTTTGCCCGTCCCTTCTCCACGTATTCCATGGCCTGGAGGGTTTCGTCGAACGGGAAGACGCGGTCGACGACGGGACGGATCTTCCCGGCGTCGATGAGGGGGGTGAGTTCGCGCAGCTGGTCGCCGCTCGCCTTCATGAAGAGAAATGAGTACGTCACGCCGTGGCGCTTGGCGTTGCGCCGGGTTTTGAAGCTGAGCGCGGTCATGGCCAGGCGGAGGATCGGGTTCGCTCCGAGTTCGCGGGCGAAGGCCGGGTCGGGCGGGCCCGCGACGCTGATGGCCATCCCGCCGGGCTTCAGTACACGCAGGGACTTGGCGAGGTTGTCGCCGCCGAGGCTGTCGAGAACGACGTCGTAGTCGTCGAGGACTTCTTCGAAGTCCTGGGTGCGGTAGTCGATGACGACGTCCGCGCCCAGGTCCTTGGCCAGGCCGGCCTTGGCGGTGCTCACGGTGGTGGCCACGTGCGCGCCCAGCGCCTTGGCCAGTTGGACGGCGATGGAGCCGAGGCCGCCGGCGCCCGCGTGGACGAGGACCTTCTGGCCCGGTTGCACATGTGCCCGCTCGACCAGTGCCTGCCATGCGGTCAGGGCGACCAGAGGGAGGGAGGCCGCCTCGGCCATGGTGAGGGTGGCCGGTTTGGGTGCCAGGTCGTCCTGATGGACAGCGATGAGTTCGGCGAAGGTGCCGATGCGGTCCTTGTCGGGCCGGGCGTAGACCTCGTCGCCCACCGCGAAGTGGGTGACGGACGGGCCGACCCGGACGACCGTCCCGGCGAGGTCGTTGCCCAGAACGAGCGGGAGACGGTAGGGCAGGAACGCCTTGAAGTCGCCGTTGCGGATCCTGAGGTCCAGCGGGTTGACGCCCGCCGCGTGGATCTTGACCAGGACGTCGTCGGCACCCACCTGGGGGTCGGGTAGCTCGGCGGCGCGCATCCCTGCTCGGTCGCCGTACTTCTCGACCATGAAAGCCCTCAACGTCGTCTCCGTTCCGATTCCCGTCCGTGAAAGGGCGGGGTCTCCGCTCGCTCCGGGCTTTTCCCAGTACGAGATAGTTTGTTCGGTTCTTCTCACCGCGGCGCGGGCTCACGCGTCGTCAGCCGCGTTCACCCATCAGGCCACCGGCACGACCGGGGCGACGACGCGGTCGGCGGCGCCTCCCTGGAGGCGGTCCAAGGAGGATGCGATCTCCTCGTGGGGTGCGCCGAGCGGCACCGCGCTGACCTCGGCCAGGCGGGTGTACTGCGCGTCGGTCAGCTGGACGTCGAGGGCCCCGAGGTAGCTGTCGAGCTGGGAGAGGTTGCGCGGGCCGATGATCGGGACGAGCGTGGCCACGGAACGTGCGGCGCGCTCACGCACCCAGGCCACCGCCACCTGGGCGGGCGTCACGCCGGTCTCCTCGGCGATGGCCAGGACGGTGTCGACGACGGCGGTCTTCTGGCCGGTGCTCTCGGTTTGGATGACCCTGCCCAGGTCACTCAGGCGCCCCTCGGCGGAGCTGCGGTACTTGCCGGTGAGCAGTCCGCCGCCGAGTGGGGACCACAGGGCGGCGCCCAGGCCGAGGCTCTCGGCCATGGGCAGGAGTTCGCGGTCGGCGGTGCGTTCGACGAGGCTGTACTCGTGCTGGATGCCCACGATCGGGGCCCAGTTCTTCAGGTCCGCGAGGGTTACCGCGCGCGAGACGCGCCAGGCGGGGAAGTTGGACAGCGCGGCATGGTGGATCTTGCCGGCGCTCACCAGGTCGTCGAGTCCGCGCAGGAGTTCCTCCATCGGAGTGAGCTCGTCGGGGAAGTGCACCCACAGCAGGTCGATGCAGTCGGTGCCCAGGCGCTTCAGGCTGGCCTCCACCGAGGCGACCATGTTCTTGCGGCTGTTGCCGGTCTTGGAGATGTCCGGCTGCGGGGCGGCGCCGAGGGCGAACTTCGCGGCCACGACGAAGTGGTCGCGGTCGGCGGAGATCAGCTTTCCGGTCAGGTCCTCCGACTCGCCGAACTGGTAGCCGTCCGCGCTGTCGAGGAAGGTGCCGCCGGCCTCGGCGAACCGGTCGAAGATCCGGCGTGCCTCGGCCGGCTCGGCGCCCGCGCCCCAGCCGGTGCCGAAGTTCGCGGTGCCGAGCGCGTACTCGGACACGCGAAGTCCGGTCCGGTGACCGAAGGTCGTGTACCGCATGAGATGTCCTTGCATGAGGGGTGGGAAGGCGGTCGAGCCGGGGTGAGGGGGTGAGCGTCAACCCGCGTTCGGCTGGGGTGCCCCGGACAGGCTCTGCTTGACGTACCGGCTGGTCTCGTCGGCGAGGATCTCGGGCAGGCCGGTCTCGATGCCGCGCAGGGCCTGGGCCGCGACGTCGGCGGCGTCGACCTTCTGATCGGTGGGCACGTCGGCGGCCATGTCGGTGTCCATGTAGCCGACGTGCAGCGCCGAGACGGTGATCCCGCGCGGTGCCAGCTCCTCACGGGTCGCGTCGCTCAGCGCCCAGGCGGCGGCCTTGGAGGCGGCGTAGGAGCCGAGGCCGGCCGGGTGGAACCAGGACAGGGCGGACAGGACGTTGAGTACGGCGCCGCCGCCGTTGCCCTCGATGACGGGGGCGAAGACTCGGGTCGCGGCGAGCGGGCCGAAGAAGTTGGTCTCCATCTCCCGCCGCACCTCAGCCACGTCGCCTCCGATCAGCGTCGCACCGGTGGAGACGCCCGCGTTGTTGATCAGCAATGTCGTATCGGACGCCACGCGGGCGGCCTCTCGTATCGACGCCTCGTCCGTGACGTCCAGCCGCAGCGGGATGACGCCCGGCACGTCCACGGTCTCGGGGCGTCGGGCCGCGCCGTAGACCTTCGCGCCACGCTCGACGAGCTGGGTAGCCAGGTGCCGCCCCAAGCCCCGGTTGGCGCCGGTGACGACCACGACCGCGTTCTTCAATTCCATGACTGCTCCTGGTCCTGGCGGGCGCCCGTCGGACACCCGCAACAAATTAGATTATGCATCCAATCTAAACACGGGTCTATGATAGATGCCAGTCGACATCCAAACGGGAGGTTGTCATGGGCCGCGTATCGCAGGCACAGGCGGAGGAAAATCGCCGGCGGGTGGTGGACACCGCATCCCGGCTGTTCCGGGAGCAGGGCACGCAGGTCAGCGTCGCCGACCTGATGAAGGCGGCCGGCCTCACCCACGGCGCCTTCTACAAGCAGTTCGACTCCAAGGAGGCGCTCGTCGACGAGGCCACCGCCCACGCCTTCGCCGAGCTCAGCCAGCGCTACGCCGCGGGACTTGAGCGGTACGACGGGCAGCGCGAGGCCGCCCAGCAGGCGCTGATCGACACCTACCTCTCCGTCGAGCACCGCGACGGCCCGGCGGACGGCTGCCCGGTCGCCGCGCTCGCCACCGACATCGCACGCGAGGGCGGGGGACGGGAGGCCCGTCGCGTCTACGCCGAGGGGGTGGCCGACTTCGCCGATTTCCTCACCACCGACGACCAGGACGGCATCGTCCGCCTCTGCACCCTGTTCGGCGCACTGGTCCTGTCCCGGGCCACCAAGGACTCCCCGCTCTCCGGGGAGATCCTCGCCGCCGCGCACGCAGCCTTGACGGAAGCCGGCTGATCAAGGGCGCGGTGCGGATGCACGTCGACCACACTCGTGGGCGACGAGGCGTCCGCGGCCGGGCGGAGGCGGTGGGTGAAGGCCGCAGCAGGGCCTCCAAGCCGGCCGCGAACTCCGCGGGGCCCGCCCCGCTCGGCCATCCGGACGGCCGCCACCCGCAGGTGAGGCAGTTCACGCACGGCAGCCGGTGAGGGACCGGTCGGAACGAGCTCGTCAGCCGCTCGCGCCGATAGCCTGCGCAAGCGCGTCGAGGGTCACGTCGACGATGGCGCGCAACTGCTCCGCGCTCGCCCCGGTTCTGCTCATGACGGCAAGGGACTGATTCACCGCCGCGACGTGGAGGGCGAAAGCCTCGGCCCTCTCGTCATGCAGTCCGCCGGCCTTCAAAGCGGCGCGCAGTCGGGTGCGCTGGAAGCCGACCGCTTCCTTTGTGTGCGCAGCGACGCTCGAGCTCAGTACCGGTATCGCCATGGCGGATTGAGCCACCAGGCACCCGTCGGGCAGATCGGGGTTCGCGATGCGTTCCAGAGTGACCTCGAAGAACGCTCGCACGGCTGCGAGTGGACGATCGCCGGCGCAGGACAGCGCGGCGTCGTACTTCCCTCCGTAGCGCGTGGCATAGCGCTCCAGGCAGCGCAGGAACAGCGCGTCCTTGTCTCCGAGGGAGGAGTAGATGGAGCTTCGGTTGAGCCCGGTTGCCCGGGACAGGTCGTCCATCGACGTGTCGCCGTAGCCGGCCTGCCAGAACTGGATCATCGCGGCATCGAGCACTGCGTCGGTGTCGAACTGCTTCTTGCCTGCCATGCCGCATCTCCTTGCTGCCCAGCTCTTCTGTTGCCGATCATGCCATCTTGAACTAAATGGTTCAAGATGGCTAGGCTGATCACATGATCGCGCTCCGGCGCCGAACGACCGTCATCAAGGCCGCGCCGCGGACCCGTTCCGCGCCGTAGTTCACCGTCGGCACCGCCTTCGCCGCGCACCCCACACCCATGGAGGAAGACCATGACTGCCCCTGCGGCCACCGCCCGCGTCTCCGGCAACCCGGTCCCCGACCTGCCACTGCTCGGCCTGGCCGGGTTCACTCACCAGTGGGTCGAGGCGGACGGTGTCCGACTTCATGTGGTGGAGGGCGGCCGGCCGGACTGCTCGACCGTCGTGCTCCTCGCGGGATTCCCGCAGACCTGCTGGGCATGGCGAAAGGTCATGGCCTCCCTGACCGACCGCCACCACGTCATCGCGATCGACCTGCCGGGCCAGGGCCACTCCGAACGGCCGGAAGGCAGCTACGACACGCACACGGTCGCCGCGTACGTCCACACCGCGGTGACAGCACTCGGAGTGTCGACGTACTGGTTGGCCGCCCACGACATCGGGGCGTGGGTCGCCTTCTCCCTTGCGCTGAAGTACGAGAGCCGGCTGCGTGGCGTCGCGCTGCTCGACGCGGGGATACCGGGCATCACGCTCCCCGACACCATCCCGACCGACCCCGAAAGGGCGTGGAAGACCTGGCACTTCGCATTCCACCTCGTGCCCCACCTGCCCGAGACACTGCTCGCAGGCCGCGAACGCGAGTACGTCGGCTGGTTCCTGAAGGCCAAGGCCCTCTCCCCCGACACCTTCGACGAGGCCGAGATCGAGCAGTACGCCAAGGCCCTCGCCGCTGACGGCGGACTTCGCGCCTCCCTGGCCTACTACCGGGACGCCGCCGAATCGGCGCGGAAGAACCACGAGATCCTTGAACGACAGCACCTGACGCTGCCGGTTCTCGGGATTTCCAGCAGCCACGGCTCCATTCCTGACATGGCAGCTTCCATCAGGCCGTGGGCCGACAACGCCACCGGCGTCGTCGTGCCGGACGCGGGACACTTCATCCCGGACGAGCAGCCTGACGCCGTCGCTGCCGCTCTGGCCAGGTTCATCGCTGAACGCGACTGACGCCCGCACCACCGCTTACGTCGACACTTTCCCCCTCGGAAGACCTCGACCGCCGCTCCCGGCGCCGGAGCGGTCGGTTCTCGCGCTTCGGGCGCCATCGCGGCCTTCGGGGAGCGGTGATCGTCCGGTGGCGCCAGGCCGGCGGAGGCGCCGTCGGGAAGGTTCTTCCCGCACGGCTCACGCCCCGCGGCCGACAGAGCCTGGAGAAGGCGACCGTAGCGGTCCGGTCCGTCGAGGTCAGAATGCTGGGCGGCATGACCGAGACCGAGCAGTCGGGCGCGTTCCGGATCCTGCGGAGCATGATCCACTCCCTGCGCGACGGCAACGACGGTGCATAGCTCGTGCCTCGGCGCACGTATCCCCGCGCCCGGACACGACTGCCGAGCGTGGAATGCCGTTCAGGCGACTCCGAAACCCGACAGCCCCGACTGCGCCCTCTTCCGCGAGGAGCCCGAGAAGGTTGGTGCGCGGGGCCGACGGAACCGGGTAACGTCTTTGTCATGTTCTTCCAGACACCGATTTACGAGTGAGAGCGTGATGGGCCCCCGCTGACGTCCTTCGACGTCGCCGCCCGTCCTCCACCGATGAATCCGTAGATCACTTCACATCATTACCGGGAGAACCCGTGACCGTAAGCAAGAACATCAACAACCCCGTGGGCATGGGCGGCGGCCAGCGCAAGAGGCTGTCCCGCGCCGAACGGCAGAACAACGGCCCGCACCGCAACCTCGACCGCCAGGGCGCGGCCGACCAGAAGGCGGAGCTGGTGCGCAAGATGCGCGAAAAGGCAGAGGCGGCCAAGGCCGCCGGGCAGGCGGGCGACGACGCCGCACAGAGCTGACGCACCGCCGCCGCAGGACGGCACCGCACGACAGCAGGGCCTGGACCGCGTATCGCGGTCCGGGCCCTGCTGTCGTACCGGGGCTCCACTGCCCCACCGGGCTCGGCCGGCCCCCATCGGCTGACCGGCCGGCCATGGAGACGTCTCGCGCTGCCGGCGCGGCCCTCCCGACCGCGCGGGCCCGGCTCAGGCGGAGGCAGCAGTGCGGGACAGCGCGGTGCGCAGCGCGAAGGCGCCGAGCAGGCCGCCCGCCGCGAACCGCTGGGCGGTCATGGCGCGGGGGCGGGCGGCCAGGAACCCCGACACCCGCGCTGCGCCCAGCATGATCAGAGCGTTCACGGAGATCCCGACGACGATCTGCACACCACCGAGCTGGAGCAGTTGCCCCCAGGCCGGGCCTGCCTGCGGGTCCAGGAACTGGGGGAGCAGCGCGGCATACATGAGAGCGATCTTGGGGTTGAGCAGGTTGGTCAGCAGCCCCATCGAGAACAGGCGGGCGTCGGAGACCGGAGGCAGGTCCTGGGCCGGCGCGAAGGGCGAGCGGCCGCCGGGCTTGAGCATGCTCCAGGCGAGGTACGCCAGATAGGCGGCCCCGGCAAGCTTGACCACCGTGAAGGCCACCGGCACGGCGGCGAACAACGCGGACAGGCCGGCAGCAGCGGCCAGCAGGTAGCACACGAATGCCACGGCGGTCCCGCTGAGGCTGACCAGGCCCGCCCGGCGGCCCTGCGTGATCGCGCGGGAGGCGAGGTGGATCATGTTCGGTCCCGGAGTGAGCGCCATGCCCAGTTCCACGAGTGCCACGCCTCCGACGGCGGTCATAGTGATCACCGGTCAACCCCCAGGTCGTTCGTCGAGTATTCGATACGGAATGGTCACCCCGCCGCGTCCCCCGTGGCCGCTCCACCCAGCACGCTGCGCGCTTCCGACAGGGGCGACGGAACCATAACCGTCCGTCGCGGCCGGCGAACTACTCGGATGCCTCCGCCTCCGCCACAGTGCTTCCGCGTACGAGCAGCCGGTGCGGAATCGTCAGACTGGCGGCGGGCACCTCGTTGAGCGGGCTGTAGACGCGGTCTGCCAGGCACTGCAGGGCACGCTGGGCGATCTGCCGCTTGTCGGGCGAGACGGTGGTCAGGGGCGGGTGGCTGAACCGGCCGTCCTCGACGTCGTCGAATCCGACGACGGCCAGTTGCTCCGGCATGCGGATGCCTCTCAGGCGCGCCATGTGCATGGCGCCCAGCGCCAGTTCGTCGCTGAACGCGAACACGGCGTCGGGGACGGTTTCGCCGTCGAGGAGTTCGGCCATGGCCCGGGCGCCGTCCGCCCGGTGCAGTGAGGTCACGGCCCGCTCCCATTCCGGCCTGGTCGGGATGCCGGCCCGCTGCAGCGCCCTGCGGTAGCCCTCGGTGCGCTGTTGTGCGGTGCCGTTCCGCAGATGCGGCTGGAGCCCGATCGCGGCGACGCGGCGACGCCCCAGCCCCAGCAGATGAGTGGTCGCCTCGTCCGCCGCGGCCACGCTGTCCACCGCCACATGGTCCGCCTTGCCCTGGGAGCTGCGTTCGCCGAGCAGCACGATGGGCAGGGTGTGCGCGGTGGAGGTCAGCTCATCCGCCGTCAGTGCCCAGGGGCTGATGATCAGCCCGTCCATCACCCGGCCGCTGTCACCGGTCAGCAGCCGTCGTTCGAACTCGGCGTTTCCCCGCGTCTGCTCGATGATCACGGTCCATGAGCGGCGACGCGCCTCCTCGACCAGGAGCCCAGCGAGCTCTCCGAAGTAGGGCGAGTGGAGCTCCGGGATGGCCAGCCCGATGATTCCGGTGCGGCCGGCCCGCAGGCTGCGAGCCGCGAGGTTGGGGCGGTACCCCAGCTCGTCGATCGCCTCCTGCACCCGCTGACGCGTCTGCGCCGCGACCCGGGCGGATCCGTTCACCACGTTCGACACGGTGCGCGCCGAAACGCCGGCACGGGCCGCTACGTCCTTCAGGCTGCTGCTCATCCGCCCATCGTGGCATGCCGTGCCGGCTGCGGATGCATCTCACCGCGAGGTATTGCCACGTTGAAATCAACGATGCAATATGGGGCCGACCCCATTGCAAGGAGGACGCATGAGCCCGCACCCGTACCCCGGAGTCACGCCGACCGACCTCGACGTCGATGTGTCGTCCGACGTCGCGGCTCTGTACTCGGACGGCATCACCGCCCGAAAGGGCGCCTTCTCCCCCGAGTGGGCCGACCGGCTCCGCGAGGACATCGAGGCGGCCTTCCGGGAGGCTCTCGCGCGCCCCGGGGGTGCGGTCGGACGCGGCCCGCACCGCTACTACGTGGAAATGCACCCCGAGCAGCTCCGCGGCTTCGTGGACCTCGTCGACCACCCCTGGGTGCGGTCGGTGTGCACCGCCGCGCTCGGTCCCGACTACCGCATCGTCGAGCTGGGCTTCGACGTACCGCTCGAAGGCGCCGTCAACCAGCCCTGGCACCGGGACTTCCCCATGCCCGAGGAGACGCGCGCCGAGCGGCGGCTGACGTCCCTGGCGTTCAACGTGACCGCTGTGGACACGGAGGAGGACATGGGCCCCTTCGAGATCGCGCCAGGCACCCAGTGGGACGACAGCCCGGAGTTCGGGCACGGCATGTTCCCGCCCCGCTCGCACTACTCCCGCTACGAAGAGCGGGCCGTGCGCAAGTTTCCCCGGCGCGGGGACATTTCAGCCCGTACCGCCCTCACCATCCACCGCGGTACCAGGAACGACTCCGCGAAGTCCCGCCCTGTGCTCGTCCTGGGAGTGGACGGCCCCGAAGCCGCCAACGGTGACCGGCACGACACTGCCGCGACCCGGGCCTACTGGGAAGCGCTTCCGGAGCGCGTCCGGCGTCACCTGGACTGTGCGGTCGTCGACGTGTTGGAGCCGGTTACGCAGAAGCACACCATCGAGGGCCTGGTCATGGGCGAGGCCTGATCCGCCCGCCCGGGCGCGGCAGGCGGATCGGCCGGAGAGCGGCCGGACCGGAATGCGCCGGGGCCCCCGCTGGTAAACTGGGGGCACGCTTCGAAATCGTTGGGGCCCGTACCGAGGGGTACGGGCCCCGGCGCGTTCCGGCGCCAGACCGAGGAAGGTTCCCCCATGAACGCGAAGCCGCCGGCCCCGAAGGGCGAACTCACCACGCCGCAGACGGCTGACCGCGGCCTGCCGCCGGTCGACTCCTTCGCCGCCCTCGGGCTTCCGCCGGAACTCACGGCGACGTTGACCGGCCTCGGCGTGACGGAGCCCTTCCCGATCCAGGCGGCGACCCTGCCCAACGCGCTGGCCGGCCGTGACGTCCTCGGCCGCGCACGGACAGGATCCGGCAAGACGCTTGCCTTCGGGCTCGCGCTGCTGGCGCGGACGGCAGGCATGCGAGCGGAGTCGAAGCGGCCGCTCGCGCTGGTCCTGGTGCCGACCCGGGAGCTCGCGCAGCAGGTGAGCGACGCGCTGGCACCGTACGCACAGGCACTGAACGTGCGGCTGGCGACGGTGGTCGGCGGGCTGGCGATCAACCGGCAGGCGGCGCTGCTGCGGACCGGCGCCGAAGTGGTCGTGGCGACGCCGGGGCGGCTCGCCGACCTCGTATCGCGTCGTTCCTGTGATCTGCAGCAGGTGCGGATCACGGTGCTGGACGAGGCGGACCAGATGTGCGACCTGGGGTTCCTGCCGCAGGTCTCGGAAATCCTGGACCAGGTCCGCTCCGACGGACAGCGGCTGCTCTTCTCGGCCACGCTCGACCGCAACGTCGACCAGTTGGTGCGGAACTATCTGCATGAGCCGGTAGTGACCTCGCTCGACCGTGTGGCGGGTTCGGTCAGCACGATGGAACACCATGTGCTGAACATCCACCCCGCCGACAAGTACGCGACCGCGACCGAAATCGCCGCGCGGGACGGCCGGGTGCTGATGTTCCTGGACACCAAGGCCGGTGTGGACCAGTTCACCCGGCACCTGCGGGCCGGCGGCATCCGGGCCGGCGCCCTGCACAGCGGCAAGTCGCAGCCCCAACGCACGCACACGCTCGCACAGTTCAAGAGCGGCGAGATCACCGTGCTGGTGGCCACCGATGTCGCGGCGCGAGGCATTCACATCGAGGCGCTCGACCTCGTCGTCAACGTCGACCCGCCGGCCGACGCGAAGGACTACCTGCACCGCGGTGGGCGTACGGCTCGCGCCGGGGAGTCCGGGAGCGTGGTCACGCTGGTCATGCCGAACCAGCGGCGGGACGTCAACCGGATCATGACCGAGGCCCGTATCCGGCCGACTGTCACCCAGGTGCGCTCCGGCGAGGAGAAGCTGACCGCCATCACCGGGGCGAGGCGCCCTCCGATCGAGGGGAAGGGCAGCGGCAACGCCCCCTTCCGCGGCATGGGCGCGCGTCCGGGCCGCCCCAAGGAGTCCCGCAGGACGGCCGACGCCCGCAAGGCGGCGGAAGCACGCGCGGCGGCCCGGGTACGCAAGGGCCGCTGACCCGGACTGACTTGCCGCAAGCGCGCCGAGCGACTCCGAGGCCGCTGCCCGCTGCGTCCTGTCCGCTGCCCGCCCGAGCGTCGGTCAGGGGTGGTCAGGCTGCCGAAAACGCTCTAGCGACCGGGCGGTGTGCCGGCTCGAACCAGGACCCGCGCCAGGTCGGTACTCTCCGAGAGGGTGTCCAGGGAGAGGGGCTGCGTGGCGACAGCACCCTCATGCAGGACGAGGAGCTGGGTGGCGAGGGTGGCCGGGCGCGAACACCCCGCTGTGGCGGCGAGTTCCTTGAACAGGTCCAGCAGCCAGAGCTTCTGGTTCGCGGCTATGCGGTACGCGGGGTGCGAGGGATCCGGGAGTTCGGCGAGTGCGTTGATGAAGGCGCATCCCCGGGTGTTGGTCCCGCTCCAGGTCCGCAGTGCCTCGAAGGGGGCGGTGACGGCCTCGGCGGGAGTGCCGGCGCCGTCGACGGCGACACGGACGAGCGACCGCCAGCGCTGGTCGCGCTTCGTGAGGTAGACCGCCACGAGATGGTCCTTCGAACCGAACTGGTTGTACAGGGTCCGCTTGGTCACGCCTGAGTGCTCGGCGATCAGGTCCACGCCGACCGCCGTGATGCCGCGGTGGTAGAACAACTCCTCGGCAGCCGCCACGATGCGGCGACCCGCCGGCGTCAGAGGGCGCGCTTCCTGCATGACAGGTCCCTTCACAGATCGGTGTACGGTAGGAGATGTTCACAGATCAGTATACCCGCGAGGAGGTCCATGCGATGAGTGAGTCCCAGTTCATGCGAGCGGTGCGCATCACGGGGCACGGAGGGCCGGAGGTCCTTGAACCGACGGAGGTCGCCGTCCCCGTCCCTCTGGCAGGGGAGGTGCTGGTCCAGGTCAGCGCGGTGGCGCTGAACAACACCGACCTGTGGACCCGGGAGGGGGCCTACGGCCGCCCGGACGACCCGAAGGCGCTGTCGGGCTGGCGCGGCCCGATCGACTTCCCGCGCATCCAGGGCGCCGACGTGGCCGGCCGGGTCGTGGCCGTCGGAACCGGCGTGACGGGGAGCCTCGTAGGACGCCGTGTGGTCGTCGATCCCGCGATCTACGACACCGAAGGGCCGGACGCCAACCCGGTGGGTCTGATGGGGAGCGAACGCGACGGCGGATACGCCGAGTACGTGACAGCGCAGGCGGAACGTGTGCACGACGTGACGGGATCCCCGCTCACGGACGACCAGCTCGCGACGTTGCCGACCGCCTACGGCACGGCGCTGGGCATGATCGAGCGCGGCCGGCTGCAGACGGGAGAAACCGCCCTGGTCTCGGGAGCCTCCGGCGGCGTCGGCCTCGCGCTCGTGCAGATCGCCCGTGCGCGCGGCGCGAGGGTGCTCGCCATCAGCAGCGGGTCCAAGATCGATGCGGTGCGCGCAGCAGGCGCCCATGAGGTCATCGACCGCGCAGGAGACGTCGCCGAGCAGATCCGTGCCGCCGCCCCGGGTGGCATCGACGTCGCACTCGACGTCGTGGCCGGAGAGCTGGTGAGTGAGGGGCTGCCGCTGTTGCGCGAAGGGGGCCGGTGGGTCGTCGCCGGCGCGCTCGGTGGATACGACGTGACCTTCGATGTGCGTCGTCTCTACCTGCACAACGCCCAGGTCATCGGGTCCTCGATGCACACGCCCACGCACTTCGGCCTCCTCATGGACCTCGCCCGTCGGGCAGAGGTCCAGCCCGTCATCGCCGCGGCCTTCCCGCTGGACCGGGCCGCTCAGGCGCAGGAGGAACTCTCCCGCAGGGGCCACGTGGGCAAGATCGTCATGCACCCCTGAGTTCCCTCCGACGTCATGAACCCCTGAGTTCCCTCCGCGGGATCACCGGCGGAGCGGGTCTTCACCGTCACCGACACCCATGCCGGCGGCGCTCTCGGGGAGGCGTTTCGGCGCGAGGCGACGCCTGTGCGGCCTCCTGCCCACCCATCTCCGGCTCAGGTCATCAGGGGGACCGGGTACAGTGCCCGCCGGCAGTCTGATTACTCGAGGAGCGGAAGCGTGACCGACACCGACGAAGCCCGATCCGCGGACGGTGCGGCTCATGCGACCGAGCAGAGTCGACTGCGCCGCCTGATGCGCTACATCCCTCTGATCGCGCCCGTCCTGCTGTGGGCCGTGCCTTGCTGGGTCCTGCTGCACGCCGGCCAGCACTGGCCGCTCCCCGTGGCGCTGGGCGGCACCGCCGTGTTCCTCATCGGCTTGGTCGCCATGCCGCTCGCGATGATGCGCGGCCACGGCCGGCGCCAGCAGGACTGGGCCGCGATCGTCGGAGACACCCTCCTCGGGGCCGCCTGGGTCCTGTTCACCTGGTCCGTCCTGCTCGGCGCCCTGCTGCGCCTCGCCCTGACCGTGGCGAGCGTGGGCGACGGACAGAGCCGGGCCCGGCTCGTCGGCTGGGTGGTCCTCGGCGTATCCGCCGCGCTGCTCGCCTGGGGGTACGCCGAGGCCCGCCGGGTGCCACGGGTGCGCCAGGTCGACGTCCGACTCCCGCGACTGGGAGCCGGACTGGACGGCACCCGGGTCGCCCTCATCACCGACACCCACTACGGCCCGCTCGACCGCGCCCGCTGGTCGGAGCGGGTGTGCGCCAAGGTCAACACCCTGGAGGCGGACCTGGTCTGCCACACCGGCGACATCGCGGACGGCACGGCCGACCGCCGCCGCGCCCAGGCCGCTCCGCTCGGCACCGTGCGAGCCACCCGGGCCCGGGTCTACGTCACCGGAAACCACGAGTACTACAGCGAGGCCCAGGGCTGGGTCGACCTGATGGACGAACTGGGCTGGGAGCCGCTGCGCAACCGTCATCTGCTGCTCGAACGCGGCGGCGACACCCTTGTGGTCGCCGGAGTGGATGATGTCACCGCCGAGTCCTCCGGCCTTGCCGGCCACCGGGCCCACCTCGCCGGAGCCCTGAACGGCGCCGACCCCGACCTGCCCGTCCTCCTCCTGGCCCACCAGCCCAAGTTCGTCGACCGGGCCGCAGCAGAGGGCATCGACCTCCAGCTCTCGGGCCACACCCACGGCGGCCAGATCTGGCCCTTCCACCACCTCGTCCGCATCGACCAGCCCGCCCTCGCCGGCCTCAGCCGCCACGGCGCCCGGACCCTCCTCTACACCAGCCGCGGCACCGGTTTCTGGGGCCCGCCGTTCCGCGTCTTCGCCCCCAGCGAGATCACCCTGCTCGTACTCCGCTCCCCGCAGCCGCCTTCAGCACAGCCGCTCTGAGCGGGGGCCCCGGAGCTCAGCGCCCGGCAGCGCGTGGGCGGCGGCCCCCACACCGCGCGCCGGTTCGGCCGGGGCCGCGCGCCCGAACCTCGGGCGGTCAGCGCAGTCCGGCGAAGAGATCGTTCTCGGGGACGGCCGCGCCGGTGGCGTCCTTGACCCGTACGAAGGTCTCCAGGCCCATGAACTCGCCGAACCTCTCCTTGCCCATCTTGAGGAAGAAGATGTTCTCGCCCTGACTGGCGTGCGCGGCCAGCGCGTCGAACTTCTGACCGCTGAACGCGGTGGTGTCCACCCACGTGGTGATCTCGTCGTCGGGGAGGCCGATCTCGGCCATCGCGGCGGCCTCGGCAGGGTCCGGCTCCGGCATGTCCTCATGGAACTCGCGCATGGTCTCCCCGAACCGCTGCATCATCGAACGGGGCATCGTCGTCCAGTACACCTTCGGTGTCAGCCCCGTCATCTCCAGCGCCGCCATCGTGATGCGGTTGGCCTGGATGTGGTCGGGGTGACCGTAGAAGCCGTTCTCGTCGTACGTGACGACCACATCGGGCCGGTAGTGGCGCATGAGTTCCGCGAGCCGGGCAGCGCCTTCCTCCACGGGGGTCCGCCAGAAGGATCCGGGGGCGTCGTTGCTGGGCCAGCCCATCATTCCGGAGTCGGCATAGTCCAGCATCTCCAGATCGCTGACCTTCAGGACCTCACAGCTCGCCTCCAGTTCCTGCCGACGCATCAACGCGACGGCCTCCGGATCGTGCCCGGGGCCGCCCGGCTTGGCACCCCCCGGTCCGTCACCGCAACCGCCGTCGGTACACGTCACAAGAACGGTGCGGATGCCTTCCGCCGCGTACTGCGCGAGGACCCCTCCGGTTCCGGTGGCCTCGTCGTCGGGGTGGGCGTGCACTGCCATGAGCGTCAGCGGCCGGTCAGTCATGAATCAGTCCTCCTGCAGAAATACGTCGTGGTCCGGGCCGGCGGCAGGCGTACCGCGGCCCTGGGGCCGGATCCCGGCGGAGCGGGCGACCTCGCGGTCTCCGTGGTCCCTGCCCGCGGCGCCGGTCCCCCGTCGATGCAACCGTGCGGGCAGGACCGCCTGTTCCCGGCGCGGCCCCTTGATCTTCCGGACGTCGGTGTTCGACGCGAACGAGATGCGGGCGCGGCCGGCTTCCTCCGGCCGCTCTGCCCCCACGGGATCCCCTGCCGGTTCTGGCGGCAGAACGTTCGCAGCCGATGCGGGCCGGCGGGCGCCCGTCCGGTCGACAACTGCCGTACGCCGGGGCGGTCAACTCCCGTAGCTCTTCACCAGGGTGCGTACAGTCACGGCGATGCGGTCGCGGAGTTCGCCCGGGGCCAGGACCTCGATGTCGGTACCCAGCCGCAGGAACTCTCCGTGGGCGTGGTCGATCGACTCGATGGGCACCCGGGCGTCCGTCCATCCGTCGCTCGTGGGCGTCACGCCGAGACGGCGGGCGCCCTCCGGGGTGAGCCGTACCAGGGCGTGACCGGTGTGCAGTCGCGTCCGGAAGCCGGCCAGACAGCCGGCCCAGTACCCGGCCAGGTCGAAGCCTTCGCGCATGACGAACTCCTCCAGCGGCCGGAAGGCGAGGATCTGGTCGACCCGGTAGGTGCGGATCCCGGACGGCCCGCCCGCGACCAGGTACCAGCGGCCGGCCTTGAGGACGAGCCCGTACGGCTCCACCCGCGCCGCTCGATCTGCTCCGGCGCCCGCCAGCGCCGGTACCTCAGGAGCGCCGCCCGCCGTGCCCACACCGCGGCGGCGACCGGGGCCAGGTGTGGCGTGCGGTCGGCGTCGCCGTACCAGCCGGGGGCGTCGAGCAGGAAGCGTTCCTGAATGCGCCGGGCGTGCTCGCGCAGCTCTGCCGGAAGGGCGGCCCGCAGCTTGAGCTGGGCGGTGGCGAGCGCCTCGCCGAGGCCGAGCTCGGCGGCGGCGCCGGGGAGCGCGGCGAGGAAAGCGGCCTGCGCCTCGTCCGTGGTCAGTCCGGTGAGCCGGGTCCGGTAGCCGTCGACCAGCCGGTAGCCGCCCGCGTGGCCGGCGGCGCCGTACAGCGGGATACCGGCCGCGGCGAGCGCCTCGACGTCCCGGTAGACCGTACGGACGGAGACTTCCAGTTCCTCGGCCAGTTGCTGGGCCGTCATCCGGCCGCGGTTCTGGAGCAGCAGAAGCAGGGTGACCAGTCGGCTCGCGCGCATGACGCCCAGTATCCACTGACAAAAGGTGTCAGTGGAGTGCCCCTGGCTTGGGGCGCATGGACGACTCCGACTTCTGCACGGCACCTGGGACGTGGCCGACCGCCGTCTCACCGCACCGCTCGGACCGGGCCCCCACGTCTGGGCGGAGGTCCCCGGTCACGCGTGGTCCGGCCGCTGTTCGAGGGGGCCGGCAACATCGACGAGATCACGTTCCCCACGCTCGGCCGCCAGGGGGTGACCCTGCGGCTGTTCGACCGCGGTACGGGAAGCTGGTCGATCCACTGGTCCGACAGCCGGTCGGGCCGGCTGGATCCGCCGGTGACCGGCGCCTTCGCCGACGACCGCGGTGACTTCCACGGCGAGGACACCTACGACGGACGCCCGGTCCGGGTGCACTTCACCTGGTACCGGCTCGGCCCGGACACCGCCCGTTGGGAGCAGGAGTTCTCCGCCGACGACGGCCGCACCTGGGAGCTCAACTGGACCATGGACCTCACCCGCACCGGGCGTGCCGGCGCATGAGCATCGTCGAACTCCGGCAGTACACGCTGCGCCCCGGGGCCCGGGAGACGCTGATCGAGCTGTTCGAGCGCGAGTTCGTGACCGGCCAGCAGGCGGTCGGCATCACCGTCGGCGGCCGGTTCCGCGACCTGGACGACCCGGACCGATTCGTCTGGCTGCGCGCGTTCCCCGACATGACGCGGCGCCGGCGCTCGTTGGAGGCCTTCTACACGGGCCCGGTCTGGCGGGAGCACCGCGAGGCGGCCAACGCCACCATGCTCGACAGCGATGACGTCCTGCTGCTGCGCGGCCCGGGCTTCCCTGCGGAGCCCGGCGCCCGTGAGGTGGTCGCGACCGTCTGCCATCCGCCCGACGCGGCCTCCTTCGACGCGTACGCCTCCCGCCACCTGGGCCCGGGCCATGCCCTGCACCGCACCGAGCACGCCGAGAACGACTACCCCCTCCTCCCCGTCCGTACCGGGGAGGATGTCCGGGTCTGGTTCGGCCCGCCGGAGCGGCCGCCCTGGCCGGCCCGGCGGCTGCGGCTCGAACCGGTGGCAGCCTGACCGCTCGCGCCGGCGTACGGGGGCGGGGCGGGGGGCGTCGCGCAGGCCGACCGCGGGCGGAGACGTCATCCAGGTGACCGCCCCTCACCGCGGGCAGCCGGTCACCGTCGAGGGGTGTACCGGCAGTACATCCCTTCCGCGGCCCGCACGACGTACGGTCGAGGGGTGGACAACCAGCAAGAGGTCCGCGAGTTCCTGACCTCGCGACGAGCCAAGATCACCCCCGAGCAGGCGGGACTGGCCTCCGGCAGCAGACGCCGCGTCCCCGGCCTGCGCCGCAGCGAAGTCGCCGCGCTCGCCGACATGAGCGTCGAGTACTACGCCAAGCTCGAACGCGGCAGCCTCGCAGGCGTCTCCCCCGCCGTCCTCGAATCCGTCGCCCGTGCCCTTCGGCTCGACGACGCCGAGCGCACGCACCTGCTCCACCTGGCCCAGGCCGCCGACGGCTCCGACTCCCTCACCCGCCCCCGGCGCCGCCGCGCCAAAGGCCGGTGGACCCCGCACCGGAGCCTCCAGTGGACGCTGGACGCGATCACCGCCGGGCCCGCGTTCGTCCGTAACGGCCGCATGGACATCGTTGCCGGCAACCGGCTCGCCCGTGCCTTCTACAACGACGTCCACGCCGCACCCCACAACCAGGAGAACCTGGCCCGCTTCACGTTCCTCGACCCCGCCGCCCGCCGCTTCTACCCCGACTGGGAATCCGCCGCCGGCATCACCGTCGCCATCCTGCGCACCGAGGCCGGCCGCAATCCGCACGACAAGGATCTGCACGACCTCGTCGGCGAACTGTCCACCCGCTGCGACGAGTTCCGTACCCGGTGGGGCGCCCACAACGTGCGCGTCCACGGCACGGGAACCAAGAACTTCCACCACACCGCCGTCGGCGATCTCAGCCTCGCCTTCGAGGGTCTGGAGATGGCCGCCGAGCCCGGCCTGACCCTGACCGTCTACACCGCCGAACCGGGCTCATCCTCCGAGGAGGGTCTGCGTCTCCTCGCCATCTGGGCCGCCACTCGGGAAGCCGACGTCCCCACCGGGCGGACCTCCGGCTGACCTTCACCGGCCGGGGCCCTACGGCGGGGCAGCGAGCGCGTGGAAATTCGGGGGCGCCGCCCGCGAGCGAACGGGACCATGGGGCATGCATCCAGATCACTGGCACGTCACCGACGAGGTCGAGAGCTTCCTGTCGCGTGCGGGCGACTTCCTGCGCTCACGCCCTGCCCTGCACACCCTCCCCCTGACGGTGACCGAGACCCTGCGTACGCACGGACCCCACGCATACGGCGACGAGGCCCCCGCCTTCGGCATACTCGAGAGAGCGGGCGAGGTCCGCGCCACCTACTTCCGCACCCCGCCGCGCCACCTGAACGTCACCCCTCTCACGCCGGACGAATCCGACACGCTCGCCGCCCATCTGGCCGCCCTCGGCCACCCCCTCCCCGGCGTCGGCGCGGACCGCGACACCGCCGCCTCCTTCGCCGGGGCCTGGCAACGGCACACCGGCGCGACCCCGGCCCTGCACCAGCGCCAACGGCTGTACCGGCTCGGCACGCCCCTCGCGCCGGAGCCGCGCCCGGAAGGCCGCAGCCGGATCGCGGACGAACGGGACCGCGAGCAACTCATCCGCTGGCACGACGAGTTCGCCGCCGCCACCGGTGCCGCCCACTCCACCGGCGCCGCCTCCTGGGCCGACACACGCATCGCCGGCGGGCGCGTCACACTCTGGGAGACCCCGGACGGCGCCCCCGTCTCCATGGCCGGCGTGACCCCGATGGTCGCCGGTCAGATCAGGGTGGCGCCCGTCTACACCCCCGCGCACCTGCGCGGCCACGGCTACGCGGGCGCGGCGACGACCGAGGCCGGCCGGGCCGCGCTGGCGGCGGGTGCGGCGGAGGTGCTGCTGTTCACGGACCTGGCCAACCCCACGAGCAACGGCCTGTACCAGCGGATCGGGTACCGCCCGGTGACGGACTTCGCGGTGTACGACTTCCCGCACGCGTCGGACCTGTCCTGAACCGTCCGCCGGCTCCCGGTCAGGGGGTCGCGGCGGAGACGACGTAGACGACCGGTGCCATCGGGTCGGTCATGTCGACGGTGATGTCCTGCGTGGGGCGCGGGTCCTCGTTGGTGTGCGTGGTGCCCGCCCACGAGACGCCGTCGCCGAAGTACCAGCCCGCGATCTTCGTGTCGCGCTCGCCGACGGTGACCTTGCCGGTCTGCAGGGCGGCGCGGCCCGTGCCCACCTGGGTGAGGAAGCGGTCGAGACCATTGGACGTCGTGCGGAACTGCACGTACATCCGGCTGGCCTTCCAGTTGTTGGTCTCGTAGTACTGGACTTCCTTGGCGTCCCCGGGGAGTGGCACCTCGAAGATCCGGCGGAGCATCCGCGACGGCCAGCCCTCGCGGAGTCCCTGCGCCGCCGCCTCGGCCGCCTTGTCCTGCCCGGAGCGCCGGCTCTGGCCTGCGGAGATCAGCAGATAGCCGGCCGGGACGCCGATGAGCAGCACGATGATGGTCGCAGTGATCAGGCGCCGTCGGTTCGTCCGGCGCCGCTCCTCGGGCGTCGGCCCCTCGCCGGGCGGCGGGGACTGACGCGGCACGACGGGGTGCTCGGCTGCGGTCATGGGTGTGGGGATCCCTAGGGAGTGCGGGTGTTGCGCGTGTTACGGATGGTGCTGGCGGCCTGGTCGTAGATCTGGGCGTACCGCTCGTACCGCTCGACGCGTCGGCGGTTGGTGCGACGGAAGCGGCGAGCCACCAGCCTGGCGAGGTCGGCCGCGCCGACCATACCTGCCTCGGGGCCGAGCTGCGCCTTCGCGATCCGGGCCTCGGGGCGGTAGCCACGGCCGGTGAGGTGCCGTTTGAAGGCGTCCCTGGCCGGTCCGATCAGCAGGTCGTCGGCGGCGCTGACACCGCCTCCGATGACGAAGCAGGAGGGATCCAGCGCGGCGGCCAGATTGGCGATGCCGACGCCGAGCCACTGGCCGATGTCCTGGAGGAGCTCGATGCACATCGCATCGCCCTCGCGGGCCAGTTCGGTGATGAGCGGTCCGGTGATGTCGGGGATGTTGCCCTTGACCCGCTCGATGAGTCCATGGGCGACCGGGGAGTCCGCCGCGGCCAGTTCCCTGGCCTCCCGGACGAGGGCGTTCCCGGAGCTGTACTGCTCCCAGCAGCCGCGGTTGCCGCAGGGGCAGCGGTGGCCTCCGGGTACGACCTGCATGTGGCCGAACTCACCGGCGACGCCGTACTTGCCGCGCTTGACCTGACCGTCCTCCAGGATCGCGCCGCCGATGCCGGTGCCGAGCGTGATCATGACGAGGTGGTCCTCGCCGCGGCCGGCGCCGAAGCGCCATTCGGCCCAGGCGGCGGTGTTGGCGTCGTTGTCCACCATGACCGGGACGACGAGCCGGGAGGCGATGGCGTCGCGCAGGGGCTCGTCGCGCCAGGCCAGGTGCGGGGCGAACAGCACCTTGGAGCGGTCGGCGTCGACCCAGCCGGCCGCCCCGATGCCCACCGCGTGCACGTCGTGGCGGTCCGAGAGGTCCAGCACCAGCTCGACGATGGTGTCCTCGACGACTCTGGGGCTCTTGGACTTGTCGGGCGTCTCGGTCCGCAGGGTCTCCAGGATGTTGCCGTCGGCGTCGACGACGCCGGCCATCACCTTCGTCCCCCCGATGTCGATGCCGACCGTGGGCACCCTGGGCGCGGTGAGGTGCGAGCGCCGCTCCCTGGTGCCGACGGTCCGCAGGACGGTGGCGCGGGCGGAGCCGCGGTGCGTGAAGTCGCGGTACGTGCTCATCGTCCCTGCGGGGTCTGGGGGGCCGGCGGGTAGTGCTTCCGGCGGCGGACGGTGCCCGCCGGAGTCGATTCTGCCATTGCCGGCCCGGGTCCGTACGGCGACCGGCCTGCCGCCGGGCGCCCGGCGGGCCCGGGGGCCGGGCCCGTCGGGCGCTCGGGAGCAGCGGTGGCGGCGGTCACGCGGAGGTGTCGTCCTCGTCCGGGCGGCTGTCCAGCGGGCCGGGGCCGGGGGTCCGCTCCAGCTCGTGGCTGAGCTCCTCCAGCTCGCTGCCGCCCGCCATCTGGCGGGTCAGCTCGTCCAGCGTGACGCTGTCCTTCGTGTGGCTGCCCGCCATCGTGCCCCGCTTGAGCAGCACGAACCGGTCACCGACGAGGTACGCGTGGTGCGGGTTGTGCGTGATGAGGACCACGCCGAGTCCCGCGTCCCGGGCGGCGGCGACGTACTTGAGCACCACCCCGGACTGCTTGACGCCGAGCGCCGCGGTCGGCTCGTCCAGGACGAGGACCTTGGCACCGAAGTGGACGGCCCGCGCGATGGCGACGCACTGGCGCTCACCGCCGGACAGGGTGCCGATCGGCTGGTCGACGTCGCGCAGGTCGATGCCCATCCGCAGCAGCGCGGAGCGGGTCGTCTCCCGCATCAGCCGGACGTCGAGGCGTTTGAAGGGCCCGGACCCGGTCGTTGGTTCGGAGCCGAGGAAGAAGTTGCGCCAGACCGGCATCAGGGGGACGACGGCGAGGTCCTGGTAGACCGTGGCGATGCCCCGGTCCAGGGCGTCGCGCGGATTGGCGAGCGTGGTCTCCTCGCCGTCGATCAGGAAGCTCCCGGCGTCGTGCCGGTGCAGACCCGCGATGATCTTGATCAGGGTGGACTTGCCGGCGCCGTTGTCACCGAGGACACAGGAGATCTCCCCCGCGTGGACCTCCAGCGAGACGTCCTGGAGCGCCTTGATGTTGCCGTAGTACTTGCTGACGTGGTCCAGCTCGACCAGCGCCCGCCGGTCGGTGTCCGCCGGCCCGCTCGATTCCTTGGGGGCCGTCATTTCGTCGCCTCCGCGCGCTTGCGTACCCATGCGTTGAGCAGGGTGGCCAGGAGCAGCATGGCTCCGAGGAAGAACTTGAACCAGTCCGGGTTCCACTCCGCGTACACGATGCCCTTGCTGGTCATGCCGAAGATGACGGCACCGACCGCCGAGCCGATCGCGGAGCCGTAGCCGCCGGTGATCAGACAGCCGCCGATGACGGCGGCGATGATGTAGATCAGTTCGTTGCCGACGCCCTCGCCTGACTGCACCACGTCGTAGCTGAACAGCAGGTGCTGTCCGGAGACCCAGGCGGCGAAGGCCACCCCGAGGTAGAGCCCGATCTTGGTGCGGATCACCGGGACACCGACCGCGCGGGCCGCGTCGGCCTCGCCGCCGACGGCGAAGATCCAGTTGCCGAAGCGGGTGCGGATCAGGATCCAGGTGGCGATGGCGACGAGGACCGCCCACCACAGGATGGTCACCTTCAGCTCGACGCCGCCGACCGTCCAGTGCGAGGCGAAGACCTTGCGGGCGGAGTCGAAGCCCTCCATGTTGCCGATGGTCTTCGTCGAGACGGTCCCGCTGATCAGCTTGGTGAATCCCAGGTTGAGACCGGTCAGCATCAGGAACGTACCGAGCGTGATGATGAAGCTCGGAAGTTTCGTACGCGTCAGCATGAAGCCGTTGAACGCGCCGATGGCGAGGGTGACCAGCAGGGACACGAAGACGCCGACCCAGACGTTGGCCGTCATCTGGTAACTGAACATCGCCGAGATCAGCGCGGAACTGGTGACCATCACACCGGCGGAGAGGTCGAACTCGCCGCCGATCATCAGCAGCGCCACCGGCGCCGCCATGATGCCGATGGTGGAGGCCGCGTACAGCACCGTGCCGAAGCTGGTGGCGCGCAGGAAGCTGTCGGCGACGATCGCGAAGAAGAGGAAGACGGCCAGCGCGCCGACGACCGAGCCGAGTTCCGGGCGGCCGAGCAGTTTGCGCAGCGGTGAGGTGCGCAGCAGTCGCTCGTCCGCCACGACGGAGGACGTACCGGGCCCCGCGGTCATCGGGTTCCCCGGTCGGCGTACTCGGCGAGCTGTGCGGCGTCGTCGGAGGTGATGACCTGCGGGCCGGTCAGGACCGGCTTCCCGCCGCCGAGCACGTTGCGGTTGTAGCGGTAGAGCCAGAGCAGGTCGATGGCCTCGTACCCCTGGAGGTAGGGCTGCTGGTCGACGGCGAAGCCGAGGGTCTTGGCCTGGAGGTCGGCCGCGACCTTGGCGTTCAGGTCGAAGGTGTCGATCTCGGCCTTGCTGCCGGCGGTCTTCTTCGCCTTGACGGCGGCGTCCGCGAACGGTGCACCGAGGGTGACGACCGCGTCGATGTCCTTGTCGGCCTGGAGCTTCGCCTCGATGGAGGCCTGGACGTCGGGCATGTTGGTGCCCTCGACGTACAGGTTCTGCATCTGGCCGTCGAAGGTCTTCTTCGCCCCGGCGCAGCGCTGCTCATGGCCGACGTTGCCCTGCTCGTGCAGGATGCACAGGGCCTTCTTGCGGCCGCGCGCGTTGAGCTCGTCGCCGACGGCCTCGCCCGCGATCGACTCGTCCTGGCCGATGTGCGTGAGCGCGCCGTAGCTCTTGGACTCGGCGGAGCCCGAGTTCACCGTGATCACCGGGATGCCGGCCTTGACGGCCTTGGCGACGACGGCCTTCATGGCGTCGGGCTTGGCGAGCGTGACGATCAGCCCGTCGACCTTCTTGTCGATCGCGGCCTGGACGAGCTGGGCCTGCTGCTGCCCCTCGTCGTTGTGCGAGTACAGGAAGTTGATGTTGTCCTTGTCGGCCGCCATCTTGGCGCCCTTCTGGACGATGTCCCAGAAGGTGTCGCCGTCGCCCGAGTGGGTGACCATGGCGAAGGTCCAGCGGGGCGTGTTCACCGCGGACCGGCCCTCGGCCGCGGCCTCGGCCGCACGCTCCTCCGCCCGCTTGCCGCCGGTGCTGCTGCATCCCATGAGGGAGGCCCCGAGCACCGCCGCAAGCACGGCGCCCATCGCACGTACCCCTGTCCGAACCCTTGCCACGACGCCGTGCCCTTCTTGTGCTGCTCGCTGTGCTGCTGGTGGAGCCGGGGCCATGCGGTCCCGGCCCGGCTGGGCAAGTATCCCCGAGCCCGCCTCGCGCCCGCCCGGCAGGGGCACGGCGCGTGTGTCGGGCAGGGACGTGTACGGCGCCGAGGCGGCCGGGTGCGGCCGTCGTCACCGTACGAGTAGCCGAGAAGCCTGTGACACCGTACGAGAGCGGGGGCCCCGTGTCACCGTACGAGGAGCTGGAAATCGAAGGCGTAGCGCGAGGCGCGGTAGAGGTGGGAGCCGAATTCGACCGCGCGGCCGGTGTCGTCGAAGGTGGTGCGCTCCATCGTGAGCAGGGCGGCGCCCTCGCTCTCGCCGAGGTCGCCGGCCTCCTCGGCGGTGGCGAGGCGGGCGCCCACGGTCTGGCGGGCGCTGTGCAGGGTGATGCCCGCGCCGCGCATCATCCGGTAGAGGCCGGTGGCGGCGGGCCGTTCGCCGGAGAGGTCGAGGAGTCCGGCGGGCAGGTGGTTGCGCAGGAGGGCGAGGGGCTCGCCGTCCGCCGCGCGCAGCCGCTCGACGTACTGCACCTCGGCGCCCTCCGGGAGGCCCAGCGCCGTTGCGACGGCTGCCGTGGCGGGCCTCAGGACGTTGGTCAGGACGGTGGTCGAGGGGTGCCGGCCCGCGGTCTCCAGGTCGTCGTACAGACTGCTGAGTTCGAGCGGGCGTCGGACCTTGCTGTGCAGCACCTGGGTGCCGACGCCGCGACGGCGGACCAGCAGGCCCTTGTCGACGAGGGACTGGATGGCCTGGCGGACGGTGGGGCGGGACAGGCCGAGCCGGGCGGCGAGCTCGATCTCGTTGCCGAGGAGTCCGCCGGCGGCGAGCCGGCCGTCCGCGATCGCCGCCTCCAGCTGCTGCGCGAGCTGGTAGTAGAGCGGGACGGGGCTGGAGCGGTCCACGCTCAGGTCGAGGGCGGAGGCGTCGGCAGTGGATTTCGGCACATCGGGAGCGTAACCCGCAGGTCTGCATCTCCGGTAGTCCGGTCGTCCTGTTGTCCGGACAGCGGGATCCCGAGACCGGAGAGCGCCGCCCTACGGCCAACTTGCCGAAATGAACCGCGCTTTGTCAGGACATTCGGTTGACATCGTCACGGGTGGACGGCACGTTGGAACCATGCGCATCGGACTCCTCGGCACCGGCCGGATCGGCTCCTTCCACGCGGGCGTCCTCGCCCGCCATCCCGCGGTGGATGCGCTGGTGGTGGCGGACATCGACCCGGCCCGCGCGGTCGCCGTCGCCGGCCGGACCGGGGCGCGCGCCGTGGCCACGGCGACGGAGGTGTTCGACGCCGGTGTGGACGCCGTGGTGATCGCCTCCGCCACCTCCGCCCACGCCGAGCTGATCGGCCGGGCCGCCCGCGCCGGCCTGCCCGGCTTCTGCGAGAAGCCCGTCGCCCTGGACCTGGCGGGCACCCTCAGGGCGCTGCGCGAGGCGGAGCGTGCGCACAGCATCCTCCAGCTCGGCTTCATGCGCAGGTTCGACGCCGGGTACGCGGCGGCACGGGCCGCGGTGCGCGAAGGGGTGCTCGGGCGGCTGCACACCGTACGCACGGTGACCTCCGATCCCACGCCGCCGCCGGCCGCGTATCTGCCGCTCTCCGGCGGACTGTTCCGGGACTGCCTGATCCATGACTTCGACATGGTGCGCTGGGTGACGGGCCGCGAGGTGGTGCGGGTCTACGCCACCGGGTCGGACGCCGGGCCCGCGATGTTCCGCGCGGCCGGGGACGTGGACACGGCGGCGGCCCTGCTGACGCTCGACGACGGCACCCTGGTCACCGCGACGTCGACCCGCTGCAACGGCGCGGGGTACGACGTACGGATGGAGCTCGCGGGCGAGCTCGGCCAGATCGCGGTGGGCCTCGACGACCGCACCCCGCTCACCTCCGCCGAGCCGGACGGCCCCGGCGCCCCGGTCGCACCCTGGCCCGGGTTCCTGGAGCGCTTCGCTCCCGCGTACGAGGCCGAACTGGACGCCTTCGTACGGCTGGTGCGCGGCGAGGCGGCCAATCCGTGCGACGGCCGGGAGGCGCTGAGCGCCCTGCGGATCGCGGAGGCGTGCGAGGTCTCGCGGCGGGAGCGGCGCCCGGTGGAGCTCACGGAGATCCCGTCCGCCTGACCCGGGTATGCCGTCCGCGGGTCACCACCTGACCGGCAGCGCCTCCGGACCCCGGATGAGCATCCCCGTACGCCAGGTCAGTTCCGCCGGGTCCCCGTCCAGCGCCAGCTCCGGGCAGCGCTCCAGCAACGACCGCACGGCCACCGCCGCCTCGATGCGGGCCAGCGGCGCGCCCAGGCAGTAGTGGATGCCGTGGCCGAAGGCCAGGTGCCCGCGGGCGTCCCTGGTGATGTCGAAGCGGTCCGCGTCCGGATAGCGGTCCGGGTCGCGGTTGGCGTCGGACATCGCGACCAGCACGAGCTCGCCGCCGCCCGGAATCACCGTGCCGCCGATGTCGACCGCTTCGGTGGTGAAGCGGTACGTGGGCGTCTCGACCGGACCCGTGTAGCGGAGCATCTCCTCCACCGCGTTGTCGATGAGACCGAAGTCCGCGCGCAGAGCCGCCAGTTGCTCCGGGTGCGTGAGCAGGGCCAGGACCCCGCCGGAGATCAGGTTGACCGTGGTCTCGTGGCCGGCGACGAGCAGCAGCCAGGCCATGCCCATCAGTTCACCCGCGGAGAGCCGGTCGCCCTCCTCGTCGGCGGTGTGGATGAGCGCGCTCATCAGGTCGTCGCCGGGCTGCTTGCGCTTGTCGTCGAGCAGTCCGGCGAGGTAGCCGGACATCTCGGCGGTCGCGGCGCGTCGTGCCTCACCGTCGATGGAGGACACCACGGTGTTGGACCAGTCGCGAAAGGCCCGGCGGTCCAGGAACGGCACGCCGAGCAGTTCGCAGATGACGGACATGGGCAGCGGGAAGGAGAGGGACTCGACCAGGTCGGTCCCGCGCTCCGGACGCGCCAGCATCGTGTCGAGCAGTTCGTCCGTCATCTGCTGGACGCGCGGCACGAGTTGCTGCATCCGGCGGGCGGTGAACTCCCGGGTCACGAGTTTGCGCAGCCGGGTGTGCGCCGGTGCGTCGGAGCTGAGCATGGAGGTCCCGGCGGAGACCTTGTTGACGCCGAGTGCGGGCGAGGCGTTGTGCCACTGCTTGGAGAACCGCTGGTCCGCGAGCGCGGCCCTGCCCGCCTCGTACCCGACGACGAGCCAGGCGACGGTTCCCTCAGGGATGCGGACCCGGTGCACGGGGCCACGGGATCGTAAGTCCGCGTACACGGGGAACGGATCGCGGGTGAACCGCTCACCGAGCGCCCCGAGGTCCAGTATGGCTTCGGTGGTCACGTGGGGCTCCTTCAGGACGAGGTGGCGCTCAGCACGGTGCCCTGGGCGACGGCGCAGAGCGTTTCGGCACCGTCCTCCCCCACGACGGAAAGATCGCAGCGCGCCACCGCCTGCCGGCGGCCGGTGTGGACGACCTCCGCGCGCGCGACGAGCGCGGTGCCGGTGGCGGGGCGGAGGTACTGGATGGAGAAGCCGCCGGTCAGCACGGCCGGGCCGAGCGTCGTTCCGGCGGCGAAGGTGAGGGCGTTGTCGGCGGCGTAGGCGAGCACGCCGCCGTGCAGGAACCCGTTCTGCTGCCGCAGTTCCTCACGGCTGTCGATCTCCAGCGTGGCCGCCCCGTCGCCGAACGCGGTGATCCGCGCACCGACGAGGGCGCTGAACGGCTGGCTGTCGAGCACCTTCTGTGCCAGCTGCAGGTCGAGTCCGGGCATGGCGGGTCCCTTCGGTGTCACCAACGTACAGGGAGCCTGCGCACCCCGCGGATCAGCATGCCAGGCAACCAGTCCGGCTCCGTTGCCTCCGGGTCGGACACGAGCCCGGGGCAGCGTTCCAGCAGCGCACGGATCGCGATGCGGCCCTCCATCCGGGCCAGCGGTGCGCCCAGACAGAAGTGGATCCCGTGACCGAAGGCCAGGTGTCCCTGCGCCTCGCGGCGGATGTCGAAGCGGTCGGGGCCGGCGTAGCGGTCGGGGTCGCGGTCGGCGCCGGCCAGGGAGACCAGGACCGGGTCACCGGCCGGGATGGTCCGCGAGCCGATCCTGACGCTCTCCCGGGCGAACCGGAAAGTGGCGTTCTCCACCGGCCCTTCGTAGCGGAGCATTTCCTCCACCGCCCCGTCGAGAAGCCCGAAGTCGGCGCGCAGGGCCGCCAGCTGATCGGGGTGGGCGAGCAGCGCCCGTACGCCGTTGGAGATCAGGTTGACCGTTGTCTCGTGGCCGGCGACCAACAGCAGGAAGGCCATGCCGACCAGTTCGTCGGGGGACAGCATGTCCTCGTCGTCGTAGCGGGCGGCGATCAGCGCGCTCAGCAGGTCGTCACCGGGCGAACAGCGTCTGTCCTCGATGAGTTCGGCGAGGTAGGCACCCATCGCGCGGACGGCGTCGCCCTCCTCCTGCGCACCGGCCGGGGAGACCACGGCGTTGGACATCGCGCGGAAGGCGGCCCGGTCCAGGTCGGGTACACCGATGAGCTCGCAGATGACGGTCATCGGCAGCGGGAACGCGAGCGCGTCGACGAGATCCGCCTGCCCGGCGGGCAGCATCGTGTCGAGCAGTCCGTCGGTGATCTGCTGCACACGGGGGCGCAGCGCCTCGATCCGGCGCGGGGTGAACTCCCGGGCGACGAGCTTGCGCAGGCGGGTGTGGTCCGGCGCGTCCATCTCCAGCATGTTGGCGTTGATCGGGTCGCCCACGCCCGACTGGCCGGGAAGCGTCCGCCAGTCCTTGCCGAATCTCTGGTCGGCGAGGACGGCACGTCCCTCGTCGTACCCGACGACGAGCCAGACCCGGTCGAACTCGTCGGTACGGACGCTGTGCACCGGGCCTTCGGCGCGCAGCTCGGCGTAGTACGGGTACGGATTCGCGGTGAATTCGGCTACTCCGCGCAGATCTGCGTCGACATCGGACATGGGCCCACCCTCCCGGTCAGATCGGTCCGGTCAGCCTAAGCCGACCGGTCCGGCAGGGGCGACGGGTTCAGGACAGGCCCGTGTCGCCCTCGTCGGCGAGGAGACCCGCGTCGTGGACCAGCAGCGCGATCTGGACACGGTTGTTGAAGTCGAACTTGGCGAGAATGCGTGACACCTGGGTCTTCACCGTGGCCACGCTCAAGTAGAGGGTGGCCGCGATCTCCGCGTTGGAGCGGCCCTGTCCGACGGCGACCGCCACCTCCCGCTCCCGGTCGGCCAGCAAGGCCATGCGCTGCCGCGCCCGTTCGCCGCGGCCGGCCCGCCCGTCATGGCCGGAGCCCGCGGCGCGGGCCATCAACTGCCGGGTGACCGCGGGCGACAGGACGGGGTCACCCGCCGCCACACGCCGCACGGAGTCGACGATCTGCGCGGGCGGGGTGTCCTTGAGGACGAATCCGGCCGCTCCGGCACGAATGGCGCGCAGCACCTGCTCGTCGGCGTGGAACGTCGTCAGGACGATGATCTCGGGTGCGTCCGGGCGGCTGCGCAGCGCCTCGGTCGCGGTCAGCCCGTCCATGACCGGCATCCGGATGTCCATCAGGACCACGTCCGGGCGGAGCCGGTCGACGAGTTCGGCCGCCTCGCTGCCGTCGGCCCCCTCCCCCACGATGTCGATGTCGGCTGCGCCGCCGAGCATGAGGGTGAGTCCTGCCCGTACGAGCGGGTCGTCGTCGACGACGATCAGCCGGACGGGCCGGGAGGTGTGGGGCACGGGAGTCGGGTCGGTCATGAGGACCACGGTAGCCAGGCCCTGACCCCGAAGCCGCCGTCCGGTTCCGGTCCGTGGTCGAGACGGCCCCCGGCGAGGGTGGCCCGCTCGGTCAGGCCGATGAGGCCCTGGCCGGATCCCGGTACGTGCTCGAAGGGTTCGGTGGGGGCCGGGTTCCGCACCTCGACGGTGATCCCCCGGCCGGGCCCGCCGGTGACCGTGACGGTGACCTCGGTGCCGGGCGCGTGCTTACGGGCGTTGGTCAGGCCCTCCTGGGCGATGCGGTAGACGGTGCGGCCGGTGGCGGCGGGGGCGGCTGCCGGGTCGGCGATGCGGTTGTCGAGGGTGACCTTCATGCCGGCCGGCCGGGATTCGGCGACGAGGGCGTCGAGCGTGGCGAGGGTGGGCTGCGGCCGGTCGCCGTCGCCGTCGCGGGGGCTGCGCAGGACGCCGATGATCTCGCGGAGGTCCTGGAGCGCCTCGTGCGCACTGTCCCGGATGACCCCGGCGGCGCGGGCGACTTCGGCCGGGGGCGCGTCGGGGCGGAACTCGAGGGCGCCGGCGTGGACGCTGAGCAGGGTCAGCCGGTGGGCGAGGACGTCGTGCATCTCGCGGGCGATGTCCTCGCGGGCCAGCCGCTGTGCCTGCTCGGCCCGGAGTTCCGCCTCGGTCTCGGCCCGCCGGGCGCGCTCGCGCAGCGTGACGACGAGCTGGCGCCGGGACCGTACGACCATGCCCCAGCTGAGCACGAGCAGGACGAGCAGCACCCCGATGACAGTGGACGCGATGAACGAGGTGGACGGGTCCGGGCGCAGATACGGCTGTACGGGGGCGACGATCAGGGCTCCCGCGCCGACGAGGGCCACGGGACGGAACGGCCGGTGGACCGCCACGCTGAACAGCGCCACCATCAGGGCTCCGGCAGCGACCGGCTCCACGGTGGACAGGAGCGTGAGGACCACGGCGAGGCCGATCGGCCACCGCCGCCTCACCCACAGCGCACAGCAGGCCGCGCCTCCGACGAGCGAGTCGATGAAGACGAAGGCGTCGGGGGTGGTCCGGTCGGCGTCGATCGCGGCGACGACCGCCAGCCCGAAGCCCGCCGCGCAGAGGAACGCCGTGATGTCGACGACCCAGTCCCGCACGGTGCGGCGCACCCGGCCGCCCCGGTCCCCGGGCAGCTCGGGGTCGGCCATCGCCGAGGGCAGCAGCCAGGGGTATTCGGTGCGCGTCATATCGACAAAGCTACGCAGCCGGGAGAGGACTCCGGGGCGATCCGGGGCGCGGAGCGACCAAAGTCGCGGAACCGGAGACTTTCGGACGGGGCCCGCAGACCACCGGCCGACGCGAGCCACGTGCGCGGCCCGCCAGGCTCGATCCCATGAAGAAGCTCTGCGAGACGGTCGGCTTCCTGGTCTTCGTCCAGGGTGTCGCCGGGCTGCTCAACGAATGGCTCGACTGGTTCAAGTTCCTCGGCCTGGTGCGCCGGTTGCCGTTCATCGGTGAGTACGCGTTGTTCGTCAGCATCGTGCTGGTCGTGACGGGGGCCGCCGTCATGATCGCGTCGGACTCGATCAAGGAGTGACGGGGGAAGGGAGCGGCGTCTCACGGAGTAACGGGGGGAAGGGAGCGGCGCCTCACGGAGTGACGGGGTCCGCACTGCGGCGCCCCCACGCCGTTCCGGCCAGCACCAGCACGGCGCCCGCCACCCCGAGGACGCCCAGCCGCTCGCCCCCGATCGCGATGCCGACGGCGGCGGCCCAGAGCGGTTCCGTACCGAGCAGCAGGCTGACCCGGGACGGCGAGGTGCGGCGTACGGACCACATCTGCACGAAGAACGCGAAGAGCGTGCAGAAGACCGACAGGAACAGCAGCCCGCCCCATTCCCGCACGCCGAACCCGGCGGCGACCGCCCACGGTGACGCCCCGGTGCCGGGGGCGGCTGCCAGCAGGGCGAAGACGGCGACCGCGCTGCCGAGCTGGACCGTCGTGAGCGACAACGAATCCGCCGACTGAACGGCCTTGATGCGCGCCATGAGCAGTACGTGCAGGGTGCGGGCGAGCGCGGCGGCCAGCATCAGCAGATCGCCCGCCGAGGGGCTGGTGAATCCGCCGCCCTGGGTCAGGAGCACCACGCCGGCGACGGAGAGCCCGGCCGCCGAGAGGAAGGCCCCGGTCGGCCGGGTCCGCGTCACGGCGGCTTCGGCGAGCGGGGTGAAGATCATGGTGAGGCTGATGATGAGCCCGGCGTTGGTGGCGGAGGTGTGCACGATGCCGTACGTCTCCACCAGGAAGATCCCGCTGAGTACGAGGCCCAGCAGTCCCGCGCCCCGCCACTGTGCCCCGGTCAGCGCACGCAGCCGGGACCAGCCGGCGATCACCAGGACGGGCAGCACGACGGCGAACCGCAGCACGAGGACGGCGATGACGGTCTGCGTCGTGGTGATGCCCTTGGCGGCCAGATAGCTGGAGCCCCACACGACCGCGACGAGCAGGACGGGCAGATCGGTGAGCCACACGCGGCGCGGCGGGGCGAGGACGGGCACGGCGACGGAGGACACCCGGATCTCCTGGTTCTCCACAGGGATGGTGTGGAGACCTCACTGGCTCGCACGCGGAACGATCACGCTACCGGGCACTCTCCCGCGATGGCGAGCCCCGGGACCGATCCGGCGGCGAACCGCCCGCGCACCCCGGGCAGGCCCTCGCGCCCTTGCACGACCTTTCCGGGACTCTCGGCACGATCGTTCGTCTACTTGTATGGTCGACCAGGTCAGCCGAGACCGGGCGAGGGGAATCCGACCATGGACATCGTGCAATTCGACCGGGCCGCGGTGCTGGAGTCCGTCCGGGTCGTGGAACGAGCGGGCCCGGGCGACTGGGACCGCCCCACCCCCTGCGACCACTGGACCCTGCGGCTCCTGGTGGAGCACATGGGCACCCAGCACATCGGCTTCGCCGCCGCGGCACGGGGCGAAGGCTCCGGTCCGGCCGTCTGGGAGCCACGGCGGGCCGGGGACGATCCGGTCGCGTGGTACCGCGGGGCGGCCCACACCCTCCTGGACAGCTTCGCCCAACCAGGCGTCCTGGAGCGGCGGTTCGCACTCCCGGAGATCGACGCGGAGGGGACGTTCCCCGCGGCCACCGCGATCGGGCTCCACTTCATCGACTACGTCGTGCACTCCTGGGACGTGGCGGCAGCCCTGGGCGTACGCGCCGCCCTCCCGCCGGCCGTCGTCGAAGCCGCCCTGCCCATCGCCCTGCGCGTCCCTGGCGGGGCGCGGCGCGAACAACCGGGAGCGGCCTTCCGTCCGGCCCTGGATCCCGGCGAAGGCGTGGGAGCCGACGGGGCCGACACCTGGGAACTCATCCTGTCGGCGCTCGGCCGCTCGCCGAAGTGGAGCCCTCCGCAAGGCAGTTGACCGGCGCATCCGCGGGGTAGCCCCTACCGGAGTGGGCGTCCGTTTCCCGCCGGTGCCCGATGCGCCGAAAGGCTTTGCTTGTTCCTGTCAGCACGACCGGCAAGGAACAGGAACCCCTCATGAACAGCAGCATCAGCACGAACCGCACCGCGCTCGTCACCGGCGGCAGCCGGGGCATCGGTGCCGCGACCGCACTGCGGCTCGCCCGGGACGGCGCCGATGTGGCGCTGACCTACGTACGGGACGAGGAGGCCGCCCAGGAGATCGTACGGAAGATCGAGGCGGGCGGCCGCCGCGCGATCGCCCTGCGCGCGGACTCGGCCGCCCCGGAGGCCGTCCCGGCCGCGGTGCACCGGGCCGCGGAGACCTTCGGCCGGCTCGACATCCTGGTCAACAACGCGGGCATCGGCGTCCTCGGCCCGATCGGCGGTCTCACCGACGCCGATGTCGACCGGGTCCTCGCCGTCAACGTACGGGCGGTCTTCCTGGCCTGCCGGGCGGCAGCCGGCGTGCTGGAGCACGGGGGCCGCATCATCTCCGTCGGTACGGCCCTGAGCCGGTACGCGGGCGGTCCCGGCTCCACGCTCTACGCGATGAGCAAGTCGGCCCTGTCCGGACTGACCAAGCCGCTCGCCCGCGAGCTCGGCCCGCGTGGCATCACGGTCAACCTGGTCCAGGCCGGTGCGGTCGACACCGACATGAACCCCGCCGACGGGCCGTTCGCCGCCGGACAGCGTGCCGCCAACGCACTGGACCGGTTCGGGACGACGAGTGAAGTCGCCGCCCTGATCGCCTACTTGGCGAGTGACGAGGCGGCGTACATCACCGGTGCGGAAATGGTCGTGGACGGTGGCCACGCGGCCTGAGCGTGGCAGGGTGAGGGCAATGATCCTGCTCCGAGGAGGCCCTCATGTCCGTGTCGGGCGAAAAGGACGACCGTCCGTTCCACGAGCAGTTCGGATTCCGTATCGCCCGACGCGGATACGACCGTGATCAGGTCGAGGCCTACATCACCCGGCTCCGCGATGGTGCCCCGCCGGCCGGGCCCGCGGCGTTCGAACTGGTGCGACGCGGCTACGAGCGGGGCCGGGTCGACGAGGTGATCACCCAGCTGCATCGCGAGGCGGGCCCGCGCCGACAGCCCTAGGGCGTGTTTCGAAAGTAGCGCCGTCCGCCCGGAGGGCGGGCCGGGCGGCGTCTGGTGCGTGCGATCGCAAGGCGCCGGGAAGTCCTCGTA
>NZ_JBITIE010000032.1:0-71780 GCF_044458665.1 Streptomyces sp. NPDC050422 | reverse complement strand
GGTACTGCAGGGGGGACCCTGTGGGAGAGTAGGACGCCGCCGAACAATTATTGTAGAAAGCCCCGTGCCCTTGTGGCACGGGGCTTTTCTGCGTTCCCGACCTCTCCTGGCACCCCTGTGCATGTGCCGGCCGTGCCTGAGGGTAGGGTCAGGGGGCATCATTGGCACGTTCTTCACAGGAGGCCCCCGGGTGGAGGTCCAGGAGACTCGCGTTCAGACGGACCGGGTACTCACCATCCCCAACATCCTCAGCATGGCTCGCCTCGTTGGCGTACCCGTCTTCCTGTGGCTGATTCTCCGACCTGAGTTCGGCGGGCCCAAGAGCGATAGCTGGGCGCTGCTGGTACTGATGTTCAGCGGCGTGAGTGACTACCTCGACGGCAAGCTCGCGCGTCGGTGGAACCAGATCAGCAGCCTCGGACGGCTGCTCGACCCGGCTGCCGACCGTCTCTACATTCTTTCCACGCTCGTTGGTCTGACCTGGCGCGAGATCCTTCCGCTGTGGCTCACTGCCGCGCTCCTGGCCCGTGAACTGATGCTTCTCGTGATGGTGGGAATCCTGCGCCGGCACGGCTATCCGCCGCCCCAGGTGAACTTCCTGGGGAAGGCGGCCACGTTCAACCTGATGTACGCATTTCCCTTGTTGCTGCTCAGCGACGGAGGTGGTTGGCTTGCATCGGTGGCCACCGTTTTCGGATGGGCGTTCGCAGTATGGGGTACAACGCTCTACTGGTGGGCAGGGATCCTCTATGTGGTTCAGGTCCGCCGGCTGGTCAAGGCGGATGCAGTAGCCGATTGAGCTCGTTGATGCGGTGCCGCGCAACGTGGCCGGCCCCGCGGCTGATGACACAGATGCTGCCCTGGCGGGCGAAGTCGGCTAGACCGTCGTCTCTTCAAGGAGGACGTTTCCGACATGAAGGCCGTCGTGATGGCAGGTGGTGAAGGCACTCGCCTTCGCCCCATGACCTCAAGCATGCCCAAGCCGCTCCTGCCCGTAGCCAATCGGCCAATCATGGAGCACGTGCTTCGCCTGCTCAAACGGCACGGGCTCAACGAGACGGTCGTGACCGTCCAGTTCCTTGCCTCGCTCGTGAAGAACTACTTCGGGGACGGCGAAGAGCTCGGGATGGAGCTCAGCTATGCGAACGAGGAGAAACCGCTCGGTACTGCGGGCAGCGTGAAGAATGCCGAAGAGGCATTGAAGGACGACACCTTCCTCGTGATTTCCGGTGACGCGCTCACCGACTTCGACCTCACCGACCTCATCGCTTTCCACAAGGAAAAGGGTGGGCTGGTCACGGTCTGTCTCACCCGCGTGCCGAACCCCCTCGAATTCGGCATCACCATCGTGGACGAAGCAGGTCAGGTCGAACGCTTCCTGGAGAAGCCCACCTGGGGCCAGGTCTTCTCGGACACCGTCAACACGGGCATCTATGTCATGGAGCCCGAGGTCTTCAACTACGTCGAAGCCGACGTCTCCGTGGACTGGTCCGGCGATGTCTTCCCGCAGCTCATGAAGGAAGGCAAGCCCATCTACGGCTATGTCGCCGAGGGCTACTGGGAGGACGTCGGCACGCACGAGAGCTACGTGAAGGCTCAGGCGGACGTACTCGAACGCAAGGTCGACGTCGAGATCGACGGTTTCGAGATCTCCCCCGGCGTATGGGTGGCCGAGGGCGCCGAAGTGCACCCCGACGCGGTGCTGCGGGGGCCGCTGTACATCGGTGACTACGCCAAGGTCGAGGCCGGGGTGGAGATCCGGGAGCACACGGTCATCGGGTCGAACGTCGTCGTGAAGAGTGGGGCCTTCCTTCATAAGGCCGTGGTGCACGACAACGTGTACATCGGTGATCACAGCAATCTGCGTGGTTGTGTGATCGGTAAGAACACCGACATCATGCGCGCGGCCCGGATCGAGGACGGGGCGGTCATCGGCGACGAATGCCTCGTCGGCGAGGAATCGATCATCCAGGGCAATGTCCGGGTGTACCCGTTCAAGACCATTGAGGCGGGCGCGTTCGTCAACACCTCGGTGATCTGGGAGTCGCGCGGACAGGCCCACCTCTTCGGTGCACGAGGGGTTTCGGGGATTCTGAACGTCGAGATCACACCGGAACTCGCGGTCAGGCTCGCCGGTGCGTATGCGACGACCCTCAAGAAGGGCTCCACGGTCACCACCGCACGTGACCACTCCCGTGGCGCCCGGGCGCTGAAGCGTGCGGTCATCTCGGCCCTTCAGGCCAGCGCCATCGACGTTCGTGACCTCGAGAACGTACCGCTGCCCGTGGCCCGTCAGCAGACCGCACGCGGCAGTGCCGGCGGCATCATGATCCGGACCTCGCCGGGGGTGCCCGACTCCGTCGACATCATGTTCTTCGACGAGCGGGGAGCGGACCTGTCCCAGGCGCGGCAGCGCAAGCTGGACCGCGTCTACGCCAGGCAGGAGTATCGCCGCGCCTTCCCGGGCGAGATCGGTGACCTCCACTTCCCGTCGAGCGTCTTCGACTCGTACACGGGATCACTGCTTCGGAACGTGGACACCGCAGGGATCTCCGACGCCGGGCTCAAGGTGGTCGTCGACGCGTCCAACGGCAGCGCGGGGCTTGTGCTCCCCAGTCTGCTGGGACGGCTCGGTGTGGATGCGCTGACCATCAACCCCGGCCTCGACGAGTCCAGGCCGACCGAGTCGGCCGAGACCCGGCGGTCCGGGCTGGTTCGGCTCGGGGAGATCGTCTCCTCGGCGAGGGCCGCGTTCGGGGTCCGGTTCGACCCGGTCGGTGAACGGCTCTCCCTGGTCGACGAGCGGGGCCGGATCGTCGAGGACGACCGGGCGCTGCTGGTCATGCTCGACCTCGTCGCCGCGGAACGTCGCAGCGGCCGGGTGGCGCTGCCCGTGACGACCACCCGCGTTGCCGAACAGGTGGCCGCGTACCACGGCACCCAGGTTGAGTGGACGACGACGTCGCCCGACGACCTGACGAGGGTGGGGCGCGAGGAAGGCACCATCTTTGGTGGAGACGGGCGTGGCGGGTTCATCGTTCCCGAATTCAGCAGTGTTTTCGACGGCTCCGCCGCGTTCGTGCGGCTGATCGGACTCGTGGCCAGGACGCAGCTCACGCTCAGCCAGATCGACGCACGCATCCCGCGCGCTCATGTGCTGAGGCGTGACCTGGCGACCCCGTGGGCCGTCAAGGGACTGGTGATGCGCCGTGTGGTCGAGGCCGCGGGGGACCGCAATGTCGACACCACGGACGGTGTACGGGTCGTCGAGGCGGACGGGCGCTGGGTGATGGTGCTACCGGACCGGGCAGAAGCGGTGACCCACCTGTGGGCGGAGGGGCCGGACGACGCCTCGGCCCAGGCGCTCCTGGACGAATGGTCCGCGATCGTCGACAGCGCGGGTCAGTGAGGTGACAGGACGCCGGGCCGGGGCGAGCGGCCTCGCCCCGGCCTCCGGATCCTGCCCCGATTCCGGGGTGCGGATGAGGGAGCGGCTCGGCTGCTTCCCGTGCGTCGGTGGGGCCATTCGGCGGTAGCCGCTGCGACATGCGACGATGTGCGGCATGTCGCAGCAGCCCCCCGATCGGAGTACCGCCTCGCCGCCGCCGCGCCCCGACGCGTCCATGTCGCTGCTGACCAATGTGATGGACCACAGCCTGGACGACGGATATGCCGAGGCATCGGCGCGTCGCAAGGCCGACGGGCGTACGGGGATGCCCCGGACCCTCAAGGCGAAGCTCGGCTTCGCGGCGTGTCTGGTGCTGGCCGCGCTTGTCGTGACGCTCGGCGCGGCGCAGGCGCGGGTCGCCGCGCCGGTCCTGGCCAAGGAGCGCGAGGAGCTCATCGACCGGATCGACGGGGAGACGTCCGCGGCCGACACCCTCGAGGCTCAGGTGGAGGAGATCCGCGACGACGTGGGCAGGCGCCAGCGCAAGGCGCTGGAGAAGCACGGCGGCGACCAGGCCGAACTGGTGGCCCTGCTCTCCGGGGCGACACCTGTGTACGGTCCCGGGGTGAAGCTCGTCGTCGACGACGCGAAGGACACCGACCAGGGCGGGGGCGGGCCGCGCGAGAGCAGCGGTTTCTCCGACACCGGACGGGTCCGCGACCGGGACATGCAACGAGTCGTCAACGGTATGTGGCAGTCGGGCGCCGAAGCCATCGCCATCAACGGGCAGCGTCTGACCGCCCTGTCGGCGATCCGAGCCGCGGGCGACGCCATACTGGTCGACAACAAGCCGCTCGTGCCGCCGTACACGGTGCTCGCGGTGGGGGACGGGAAGAAGCTCCGTGCCGCCTTCAAGGGCAGTGCCGACGGCCAGTACCTGCAGGCGCTGACGGACACCTTCGACATCAGGACCAGCATCTCCGTCCAGGAGAAGGTGAGCCTCCCGGCGGCCCCGAGCCTGATCGTACGGACAGCAGAGCCTTATAAGGCCGCAGACACCGGCAGTGGTGCGGCAGACACAGGGAAGGGCACATCGTGATCGCCGTACTGGGCCTCGTCGTGGGAGTCGTGGTCGGACTGTTGGTCCGGCCCGAAGTGCCGGCGGTGGTCGAGCCCTACCTTCCGATCGCGGTCGTGGCCGCTCTCGACGCCGTCTTCGGCGGTCTGCGGGCCATGCTCGACGGCATCTTCGTCGACAAGGTCTTCGTGGTCTCGTTCCTTTCGAACGTGGTCGTGGCCGCGCTGATCGTCTTCCTGGGCGACAAGCTGGGCGTCGGAGCGCAGCTCTCCACAGGAGTCGTCGTCGTCCTCGGGATCCGGATCTTCTCCAACGCCGCCGCGATCCGCCGGCACGTCTTCCGGGCCTGACGCCGATGAGTAACGACGCATTCGACGGTGACCGCGGACAGCCCGGAGAGCAGGCCGAGGTGGCTCCCGAGGGGCTGACCGGGCGACAGCGGCTGATCGCCGGGATCTGGCCGCCCCGGGTCACCCGTGCCCAACTCATCGTTGCGGTGCTGCTGTTCGTCCTGGGCCTGGGGCTTGCCATCCAGGTGCGGTCGAACAGTGACAACAGCGCCCTGCGCGGCGCCCGCCAGGAGGACCTGGTCCGCATTCTCGACGAGGTCGACGACCGTACGCAGCGGCTCGAGGACGAGAAGCAGCGCCTCGTCGACCAGCGCACGGAGCTGGAGAACAGTTCGGACCAGGCGGAAGAGGCGCGGAAGCAGACGGTGGAGAAGGAGCGCCAACTCGGCATCCTCGCCGGTACGGTGGCGGTGCACGGCCCCGGTATCACTCTCACGGTCAACGATCCGGGTGACGCGGTGCAGGCAGACATGCTCCTCGACGCCCTTCAGGAGCTCCGGGCGGCCGGCGCCGAGGCGATCGAGGTCAACGGCGTGCGCGTGGTGGCCAATACGTACTTCTCCGGGGACGGAGGCGCCGTCTCGGTCGACGACCGTAAGATCTCCTCTCCGTACGTCTTCAAGGTCATCGGCAAGCCTCAGGACCTGGAACCGGCGTTGAACATCCCCGGCGGTGTGGTGCAGACGCTGGAGAAGGAGCAGGCCACCGTGCATGTGGCGCAGTCCGATGACATCGTCATCGACGCCTTGCGACCGGCGGAGCGGCCTGACTACTCTCGGTCGTCGGCCCAGTGAACCCGGGACGCGTGGGCGTCGGGGGACACGGGCAGGAGGTTGCGGGGGGTCGCCGCATCGTAATGGTGGTGCGTGGTGGAAACTGTCGAGTGGATACGGACGTTGTGAAGATGTCCGGGTCGGCAGGTGTGTTCATTCAGGGTTCGTCCTGCCCCACGGGCGGGTCTGTTTCGGTCAAGGGGAATCGCCCGTGAAGTTGTTTGGGAAGTTGTTCGGCAAGAGCGCTCGCGATGAAGCAGCACGCCATCGCGCACCGCGCCATGGTCAGGCCGAGGAGCAGGGCGGCGAGCGCCCGCTCTTCCGCGATCAGGTAGCAGGGCCGGGGGGTGACAATTCGGGTGGTTCCGGCGCGTCGTCTGTTGACCCTGCCGGTCCCGGCCGCATAGGTTTCGGAGAACCGTCAACCTCAAGTACGGGTGGAGGGTTCGCCCCGAGGCAGGAGGCTTCGTCCATGCCGGTCTGTACGAGGTGCGGGCACCGCAACGCCGAGGCCAGCCGTTTCTGCTCCAACTGTGGCGCGCCACTGCGGGGCGGGGTTCCCGAGCGGGCTTCGGAGACGACGTCGACCATCTCCATCTCGGGCCTGGAGGCCTACGAGGCGGAGGCGACCGGACAGACGTCCGTGCCGTCGCTCTCGCCCGAGGCCCAGGCCGCCGTGGACGCCCTGCCGCTCGGTTCGGCGCTCCTGGTGGTGCGGCGGGGGCCCAACTCGGGCAGCCGCTTCCTCCTGGACAGCGAGCTGACGACGGCCGGCCGCCACCCGCAGAGCGACATCTTCCTGGACGACGTGACCGTGTCGCGTCGGCACGTGGAGTTCCGTCGGAGCCCCGACGGCAGCTTCACCGTGGGGGATGTGGGCAGCCTCAACGGCACCTATGTCAATCGTGAGCGCATTGACTCCGTCGCGCTGTCCAACGGCGACGAAGTGCAGATCGGCAAGTACCGGCTGGTCTTCTACGCGAGCCAGCGCGGCATCTGACGCGCCCCCTGACTCCGTCGGGGGGGACCCCGAGGAAGGTCCATGCTGAGAACACCGACGGGCGGTGCCGGACACGGCACCGCCACCGCCGACGACCGCCCGATGAGCATCGGCACGGTGCTCCTGCAGCTCCGGGACGAGTTCCCCGAAGTCACCATCTCCAAGATCCGTTTTCTGGAGGCGGAGGGGCTCGTCGAGCCGCAGCGGACCCCTTCCGGGTACCGGAAGTTCCGCCCCGGCGACGTCGAGCGACTGGCTCAGGTGCTGCGGATGCAGCGGGACCACTACCTCCCGCTGAAGGTCATCCGGGAGCACCTGGACGCTCTCGCCCGGGGTGAGCAGGCGACGCTGCCCTCGCCGGGCGGCGAGCCGGAGCCGGTCGACGGCAGCTGGTCCGGTGGGGCCGGACGGCCCACCGCGGCCCGCATCGGCCGTACCGAGCTCCTCGCCGCCGCCGAGGTTACCGAGAGTGACCTCGACGTGTGGGAGTCGTACGGTCTGGTCGCACCGTCGGCGGGCGGCGGTTACGACGCGGAGACGGTCACCATCGCCAGGCTTGTGGCGGATCTGGGGCGATTCGGTCTGGAACCGCGACATCTGCGCGCGATGCGAGCGGCCGCCGACCGGGAGGCCGGACTGATCGAGCAAGTTGTCGCACCCTTGCGCCGGCACCGGAATCCGCAGACCAGGGCGCATGCCGAGGCCACCGCGAAGGAGCTCGCCGAGCTCTCTGTACGGCTGCACTCGGCCCTCGTGCAGAGCGCCCTGCACATCCGTCTCCACTGATCCCAGTGGGGCCCGACTACCCAAACCTGCCGAGCACGTCCTAGGGTTGCTGTGTGAACGAGCTCGACGTTGTGGGTGTCCGGGTGGAAATGCCCTCCAACCAACCGATCGTGCTCCTGCGTGAAGTGGGAGGCGACCGGTACCTCCCCATTTGGATCGGCCCTGGTGAGGCGACTGCGATCGCCTTCGCCCAGCAAGGCATGGCTCCGGCCAGGCCGCTGACCCATGATCTCTTCAAGGATGTGCTCGAGGCCGTAGGCCAGGAGCTCACCGAGGTCCGGATCACGGATCTGCGTGAAGGGGTCTTCTACGCGGAGCTGGTCTTCGCCAGCGGAGTCGAAGTGAGCGCGCGGCCTTCCGACGCCATAGCGCTCGCCCTGCGCACCGGCACGCCGATCTACGGCAGTGACGGGGTGCTCGATGATGCGGGAATCGCGATTCCCGACGAGCAGGAGGACGAGGTGGAGAAGTTCCGCGAGTTCCTCGACCAGATCTCGCCGGAGGACTTCGGTACGAACAGTCAGTGACGTCCCAAGGGGCCCCGCCAGCGCATCCGACAAGCCTTTCCCGTTCATCAGTCACGGGAAACCACCCTCAGGGTGATTATCACTCGGCGTGCCGAGTGTGGCGATCGTTGACGCACCCCGGGTGACTGCCTACCTTCGAGTGGGCAGGTCAAGGACGGAGGTCGGCGTGAGAAGCAGCGGCGACGGTACGGCAGCGGGTGGGCCGTATCCGCAGCAGGGGAGTACAGCCGGCCACACCATCAGGCAACCGGTTGCGCCGGATGCGGTGGCGGGGGACGGCGTGACAGCGGCCAACGAGATCGGCTATCGCGGGCCGACAGCATGCGCGGCAGCAGGGATCACCTACCGGCAGCTCGACTACTGGGCCCGCACGGGTCTGGTGGAGCCGAGCGTCCGCCCGGCCTACGGGTCGGGCACACAGCGGCTCTACAGCTTCCGGGACGTGGTGCTGCTGAAGATCGTGAAGCGTTTCCTCGATACCGGGGTCGCCCTTCAGAACATCCGCACCACGGTGCAGCACCTGCGGGCCCGCGGCTTCCAGGATCTCGAGCGCATGACGCTGATGAGTGACGGGGCGACGGTGTACGAGTGCTCCTCGCCCGCGGAGGTCGTCGAGCTGCTGCAAGGGGGGCAGGGGGTCTTCGGTATCGCCGTCGGGGTGGTGTGGCGGGACGTGGACGCCGCGCTGTCGCAGCTGCACGGGGAGCGTGTGGACACCGGCGAGACACTGATCGGCAACAACCCCACCGACGAACTCGCACGTCGCCGCAACCGGGCGGGCTGACCGGGTGGGAGCGCGGACGCGCCCCGGGAAACCGGGGTCGGCCGCCCCTTGTGACAGGGCGACTGTCAGTGGCGTAGGGCACCATCGATTGATGTGAGAGCCGCGCCCACCATCCTGCATCTGGACATGGATGCCTTCTACGCGTCTGCGGAGCAGGCGGCGAAGCCGAGTCTGCGCGGAAAGCCGGTCGTGGTGGGCGGACTCGGCCCCCGGGGAGTGGTCGCCACCGCCTCGTACGAAGCCCGCCGTTTCGGGGTGCACTCGGCGATGCCGATGGCGCAGGCGAGAAGGCTGGCGCCGAACGCGGCCTATCTGGTGCCGCGCTTCACGCTCTACCGAACGGTGAGCGAACAGGTCATGGAGTTGCTGGGCCGCCTTTCACCCCTGGTGGAGCCGCTCAGTCTCGACGAGGCCTTCGTCGACCTGGAGGCGGGCGGGACGGCGAACGACACGGCCTCGGCGATGGAGATCGGCGAGCAGCTGCGCGGGGCGATCGAGGCGGTCACGGGACTCAGCGGCTCCGTCGGGCTCGCGGGCTCCAAGATGCTGGCGAAGATCGCCTCCGAGGAGGCGAAGCCCGACGGGATCCTGCTGATAGAGCCGGGTACGGAGCGTGCGCTGCTCGCGCCCATGCCGGTGCGCACCCTGCCCGGCGTCGGCCCCGCCACCGCGGACCATCTGCGCCGCGCCGGCATGACCACGGTCAACGACCTCGCCGAGGCGGGCGAGGCGGAGCTCGTACGGCTGCTGGGCAAGGCGCACGGCAGCTCCCTGCACCGCATGGCGTCCGGACACGACGACCGGCCGGTGATCGCCGAGCGCGACGCCAAATCGGTCTCGGTCGAGGACACCTTCGATACGGATCTCCACGACCGGGTCCGGGTGCGGACCGAGGTGGAGAGACTGGCCGGCCGCTGTGTCCAGCGGCTGAGGGCCGCCGGACGGTCGGGCCGCACGGTGGTGCTGAAAGTGCGGCGTTACGACTTCTCGACCCTCACCCGCTCCGAGACGCTCCGGGGGCCCACCGACGACCCCACGGTCGTCAGAGAGGCCGCTGCGCGGCTCCTGGAGGCCGTGGACACGACCGGGGGCGTCCGCCTGCTCGGTGTCGGCGTCACCGGGCTCGCAGACTTCACCCAGGAGGACCTGTTCGCCCAGGCAGCCGGCGAGCGGACGGCCGCCGAGCTTGCGGACCCCGCCGAACCGGGCGCGCACGCCGCTGCGGACGAGGGAGGACGGGAGGGCGAGGAGCCCGCACCCGAGAGTGCGGAGCAGCTCGCCGCGCGACGCTGGCCGGCCGGGCACGACGTGCGACATGACACCCACGGGCATGGCTGGGTGCAGGGCAGCGGGGTCGGACGGGTGACGGTGCGGTTCGAGGAACCGGAATCGGCGCCCGGCCGCGTTCGCACGTTCCGTATCGACGATCCGGAACTGCAGCCCGCCGATCCGCTGCCGCTCGTGCGGAACCCGGTGGACTACTCGTCCTGGCCGGCCAGCCTGCCGAAATCGCGGTCCGGGGCGCTCTCGGCCGGCGCCGAGTCCAGACCGTAGTGCCGGTAGAGCTGCAGCTCCTGTTCCGGCGAGAGGTGACGGCCGACCCCGAAGTCGGGTGCGTCCTTGATGAGGGCCCGGTCGAAGGGGATGCGCAGCGTGTCCTCGACGATTTCGCTGGGCTCCAGCGGGACGAAGGCGTCCCGGCTGAACAGTCCGGTGCGTACGGCGGCCCACTCTGGCACACCGGTCGCGTCGTCGAGATACACCTCGTCCACGGTTCCGATCTTGGTGCCCTTGCGGTCGAATGCCTTGCGGCCGATCAGGCTGCGCGGATCGATGTCGGTCTGCACGGTCCCTCCCACTGGTCGCGGCTACTCCACAGGCACTACAGAAGTGCAGATCCGTGGCGTCGGCCACTCGAGATTTCCACCGCATACCCCGCTGGTAGGCTGGCAATGGCTGCTGACCCCGTGCGGGAGAGTCCTCCGGAGACAATCCGGAAGGCGCCGAAGGAGCAAATCCTCCCCGGAATCTCTCAGGCCCCCGTACCGCACGGACGAGGTCACTCTGGAAAGCAGGGCGGGTTCCGCACGGCCACGGCCGGACCGGAGCTCTCCCTCACCGACGGTGAAAGCCGGTGCGCCCCGCGGGCACCGGTGAAGCTCTCAGGTTGAGATGACAGAGGGGGAGGCCGTTCGGGCACCCCGCGCCGTGGTGCCCCTCGCAGGTCGTGACAGACCAGGAGGCCTCCATCATGACCCCCCGTCGCACTTCGCTCTCTCAGCTGGAACAGGGAATCCCGTTCGAGCAGCGCCACATCGGTCCCGATGCCGAGGCCCAGGCGAAGATGCTCGCCCAGGTCGGTTACGGCTCGCTCGACGAGCTGACCGCCGCCGCGGTGCCCGATGTGATCAGGAGCGCCGAGGCCCTGAACCTGCCGGCCGCGCGGACCGAGGCCGAGGTCCTCGCCGAGCTGCGCCTCCTCGCCGACCGCAACCAGGTCCTGGCCCCGATGATCGGGCTCGGCTACTACGGCACGTTCACCCCGCCGGTGATCCTCCGCAACGTGATGGAGAATCCCGCGTGGTACACGGCCTACACGCCGTACCAGCCCGAGATCTCCCAGGGCCGCCTCGAAGCCCTCCTGAACTTCCAGACGATGGTCGCCGAGCTCACCGGGCTGCCCACCTCCGGCGCCTCGCTGCTCGACGAGGGCACCGCCGCCGCCGAGGCCATGGCCCTGGCCCGCCGCGTCGGCAAGGTCAAGCAGGGCGTCTTCCTGGTTGACGCGGACTCCCTGCCGCAGACCGTCGCCGTCATCGAGACCCGTGCCGAGCCGACCGGCGTCGAGGTCGTCGTCGCGGACCTCACCGACGGCATCCCCGCCGAGATCGCCGAGCGCGGTGTCTTCGGTGTGCTGTTGCAGTACCCGGGCGCCTCCGGAGCCGTACGGGACATCAAGCCCGTCATCGAGCAGGCCCACGAGCTCGGCGCGATCGTCACCGTGGCCGCAGATCTGCTGGCGCTCACCCTCCTCACGTCGCCCGGCGACCTGGGCGCGGACATCGCCGTCGGCACCACGCAGCGTTTCGGCGTCCCGATGGGCTTCGGCGGACCGCACGCCGGCTTCATGGCCGTGCGCGAGAAGTTCGCGCGCAGCCTTCCGGGCCGCCTCGTCGGCGTCTCCGTGGACGCGGACGGCAACAAGGCGTACCGCCTGGCCCTGCAGACCCGCGAGCAGCACATCCGCCGCGAGAAGGCCACCAGCAACATCTGCACCGCTCAGGTGCTGCTCGCCGTGATGGCCGGCATGTACGCCGTCTACCACGGCCCCGACGGCCTGCGGACGATCGCGCGGCGCACCCACCGCTACGCCGCCATCCTGGCCGAGGGCCTGCGCGCCGCCGGCGTCGACGTGGTGACCGGTGCCCACTTCGACACGCTCACCGTCCGGGTCCCCGGCAAGGCCGCCGCGGTCGTCGCCGACGCCCGCGAGCGTGGGGTCAACCTGCGGCTCGTCGACGGCGACCTGGTCTCGCTCGCGTGCGACGAGACCACGACCCGCGCGCAGATCGCGGCTGTGTGGGCCGCCTTCGGCGCCGACGGCGACATCGAGGCACTGGACGCCACGACCGTCGACGCGCTGCCCGAGGGGCTGCTGCGCACGGATGCGATCCTCACCCACCCGGTCTTCCACCAGCACCGCTCCGAGACCGCGATGCTGCGCTACCTGCGCAAGCTCGCCGACCGTGACTACGCGCTGGACCGCGGCATGATCCCGCTCGGCTCCTGCACCATGAAGCTGAACGCGACCGCCGAGATGGAGTCGATCACCTGGCCCGAGTTCGGCGCGCTGCACCCGTTCGCGCCGGCCGAGCAGGCCGAGGGCTTCCTGACGCTCATCCGTGAGCTGGAGGAGCGCCTCGCGGAGGTCACCGGCTACGACGCGGTCTCCATCCAGCCGAACGCCGGATCGCAGGGCGAGTTCGCGGGGCTGCTGGCCGTGCGCGCGTACCACCGTGCCAACGGCGACGAGGGCCGCACCGTCTGTCTGATCCCGTCCTCCGCCCACGGCACCAACGCCGCGAGTGCCGTGATGGCCGGCATGAAGGTCGTCGTGGTGAAGACCGCCGACGACGGCGAGGTCGACATCGCGGACCTCCGCGCCAAGATCGCGCAGCACCGCGACGAGCTCGCCGTGCTGATGATCACCTACCCGTCGACCCACGGTGTCTTCGAGGAGCACGTCGCCGACATCTGCGCCGAGGTGCACGACGCCGGCGGTCAGGTGTACGTCGACGGGGCGAATCTCAACGCCCTGGTCGGCCTCGCCAAGCCGGGCCACTTCGGGGGCGATGTCTCGCACCTGAACCTGCACAAGACCTTCTGCATCCCGCACGGCGGCGGCGGCCCCGGTGTCGGGCCCGTCGGGGTGCGCGCGCACCTGGCGCCGTATCTCCCGAACCACCCGCTGCAGCCCGCCGCCGGACCGGAGACCGGTGTCGGACCGATCTCGGCTGCTCCGTGGGGCTCGGCAGGCATTCTTCCGATCTCCTGGGCGTACGTACGCCTGATGGGCGGCGAGGGCCTGAAGCGTGCGACGCAGGTCGCCGTACTCGCGGCCAACTACATCGCCAAGCGGCTGGAGCCGCACTACCCGATCCTGTACAACGGCCCGGCGGGACTGGTCGCGCACGAGTGCATCGTGGACCTGCGGCCCATCTCCAAGGCCACCGGCGTCAGCATCGACGATGTGGCCAAGCGCCTCATCGACTACGGCTTCCACTCGCCGACGATGTCGTTCCCCGTCGCGGGGACGTTCATGATCGAGCCGACCGAGAGCGAGGACCTCGCGGAGCTGGACCGCTTCTGCGACACGATGATCGCCATTCGCGCCGAGATCGAGAAGGTGGCCTCGGGCGAGTGGAGCGCGGACGACAACCCGCTGGGCAACGCCCCGCACACCGCGGCGGCGCTGGGCGGTGAGTGGGAGCACGGCTACAGCCGCGAGGTGGCCGTCTTCCCCGCGGGCGTCTCGGCCGCCGACAAGTACTGGCCGCCGGTACGCCGGATCGACGGTGCGTTCGGTGACCGCAACCTCGTCTGCTCCTGCCCGCCGTTGGAGGAGTACGACAGCTGACCCCGGAACACGGGGCTGACGCGGACACGCGTGGGGGCCGGTGCGGAGATCTCTCCGGGCCGGCCCCTTTTCCGTACCGGCCGCTTAGGCCGCCTTCACCACCCGGCCCGTTCCCAGCGGCCGGTGCGGGGCGATGATCTGTCCGTCCGGAAGCAGCTCACCGGTGTCCTCGAAGAGCAGGACGCCGTTGCACAGCAGGCTCCAGCCCTGTTCCGGATGGTGCGCCACCAGACGGGCGGCTTCCCGGTCGGCTGAGTCGGCTGTCGGGCAGGGTGGCTGGTGCTGACACATGGCTGGGTTCTTTCGCTGCGTTGAGTTGAGTGTCCTGCGGCTTGAAGAGGTGTTCATGGCCGCCCCCCGTATCGATCGGTCCGGTCCCAGTGTTGCCCCACGGACGTCAATCCGCAGGGATTTCGCAGCAGCGCTCGTTCTCCTCTCATGACGCATCACCCGCCCGGACGGTTCAACGCAACTGCACTGTCAATTCGGGTGGTTCGGGGTGGCCGAATGAGGCTAGTCCGGATGGGCACGGGCGTTCCCTGCGGATGGCACTGTGCCCCGCCACCGAGGTGGCGGGGCACAGTGCCATCAAGTGGGGGAGCCGGGACTCAGGCGGGAGAGCCGAGCAAGGGGCCGGGACCGGGGGCGATACGGGTGGTGATCACGGGGAGCAGATCAGCGACCCGGTGCGGACGGTGTGCCGCGATACCCGGTGGGGCGGGAGCCAGCGGAACCAGCAGATCGGCCGGGGCGGGGGACCCGCCGGACGCGTCGGCCTCGGTGTCCCCGTGCAGCCACAGCGCCAGCATGTAGAGCTCGGGAATGGACAGCAGCCTCGGCTGGTAGGGCGTCGCCGCCGCTTCCGCCTGGCGCAGGGCGAGTTCGGTGGAGGCGATGTACGGGCCCTCGAAGAAGTGCGAGAAGGCCCAGCCGTCCGGGGTGAGCATCGTGTCCGCCGCCGCGACGGCCCGCTCCGTACTGCGGATCAGGAAGCGCCATGCGGCGAGCCGGGTCGTGGGTGCGAGCCCGTCCCGGCCGATGCGGTCCAGCACATGGACGGGGAGCGGGTGTTCCGGGCTCAGCGGTCCCTGGACGGACCGCAGAGCGGGGGTGCGGGCCTCGCGGACCGCGGTCGGTGAACCGAGCGCCGCGAGAACGCTGCGCAGAGCGGGCGCGGGAGCCGGGGGTACATGCAGCGGCATAGTGGGTCGCCTCTCACTTCGGAGACACGGTGGAGCGTGGGCGGGTGCAGACGGCGCTGTCGGCGTGCGGGGCCAGAGGAGGCCGGTGACTGGGCCGGTGCGTCAACTCTCTGCCTCGTCCGCGGAGTTTATACGACACGTGTTCACGCGGTGTTTCCACTAGCCGCCATGGCTATTGCCGGCAAGGCGGTATCCGGACTTAATTATGCGGAGATTATGCTGATTCGGTGTGAGCGGCGCAGCCACCGCCTCGGGTTTTTCCCGCGGCGCGGTAGGCTGAAACGTGCCGACGCTTTCCCCGCGTGCCGGGCGAGGAATCTGCGGGCTGCCTCATGCCGAGTGAATGTGCCCGGGGCCTTGGTCATGAGATTAGCGGGTACGCGGCGTCCGCGGGGCGTTATGGATCTCCCCGCCTGGGCATTATCGATCGTGACGCGAGCGGCCTGGGCCGCGGGCTGCCCACTCGAGGAAGGACACTTCGATGGGGGAGAAGGTCGTTGCGGGCGCCTTTGACCTGTCCGACCGACAGAGGTACCGGAGGAAGCTCCACCAGTGCCTGGAGGGGCTGGGGAGGCTTCTGGCGGAGCGGAGGTTCGACCGGCCGCGCAACCTCATGGGTATGGAGATCGAGCTGAATCTTGCCGGTGCCGACGGTATGCCGAAGATGTTGAATGGACAGGTTCTGGACCGGATCGCCAGCCGCGATTTCCAGACGGAACTGGGGATGTTCAATCTCGAAGTGAACATAGTTCCACATAATCTTTCAGGTCGTGTTCTCGATCAACTGGCCGAAGAGCTGAGAACCGGTCTCGGATATGCCGACCGGAAGGCCGCCGAGGTCGACGCCGGGATCATGATGATCGGAATACTCCCCACCCTCGGACGCGAGGACATGGTCCGGTCCAATCTCTCCGACGTGGACCGCTACGCGTTGCTGAACGATCAAATGGTGGCGGCGCGCGGCGAGGATTTCTCCCTGGATATCGAAGGTGTGGAGCGACTGGTCTGCACCTCCGGCTCCATCACTCCGGAAGCGGCCTGCACCTCGGTGCAACTCCATCTGCAGGTGACCCCGGAGCGCTTCGCCGATGTGTGGAACGCGGCCCAGGCCGTCGCGGCGGTCCAGGTGGCCATGGGAGCCAACTCCCCCTTCCTGTTCGGCCGGGAGCTGTGGCGGGAGTCGCGGCCGCCGCTCTTCCAGCAGGCCACGGACACCAGGCCGCCCGAACTCCAGAACCAGGGCGTGCGGCCGAGAACCTGGTTCGGTGAGCGGTGGGTCGACTCGGCTTACGAGCTCTTCGAGGAGAACCTCCGCTACTTTCCGCCGCTGCTGCCCATCTGCGACGACGAGGATCCGCTGCGGGTCCTCGACGAGGGCGGTGTGCCCGGGCTCCAGGAACTCGTCCTGCACAACGGCACGGTCTACCGGTGGAACCGCCCGGTGTACGGGCTCGCGGACGGCGTACCGCACCTGCGAGTGGAGAACCGGGTGCTCCCCGCGGGGCCGACCGTCGCCGACGTGATCGCCAACACCGCGCTCTACTACGGACTCGTACGGGCCCTCGCAGAGGAATCCCGGCCGGTGTGGACCAGGATGCCCTTCAGCGCCGCGGCCGAGAACTTCGACACCGCCTGCCGCCGGGGCATCGACGCCGAACTGCTCTGGCCCCGCCCCGGCCGCTCCGGCGGTCTGACCCGGGTGCCGGCCGTCAAGCTGGTGCGGGACGAACTGCTGCCCCTGGCGGCCGCGGGCCTCGACGCCTGGAACATCGAGCCCGCGGACCGGGACCACTACCTCGGGATCATCGAGGAGCGGTGCAGGCGGCGGACGAACGGGGCGTCCTGGCAGGCCGACACCTACCACCGGGCGCGGGAGGCGGGCCTGGGGCGGGCCGAGGCTCTCGCCGCCATGACCCGGCGGTACGCCGAACTGATGCAGGACGGCGAGCCCGTGCACACCTGGCCGGTGGACCTCCCCGCACGGTGAGGGGGCGGGTGGCCGGAAGGGGGCCGTGGCGGGGCGGGGGCCCTACTCCCCGGCTGCCCCGCCGCTCTGTCCCGCGGTCATGACGGCCTGCAGGATCACCGCCTGGATCTCCGCCGGGTCGCTGACCTGGTAGCCGCCGCCACCGGTCACCTTCGCTATCTCGTTCACCTCGTCGCGGTCGGCATCGGGGCCGACCGCGATGGCGAGCAACGGCACGGGCCGTTCCGGGTCGGTGAGCTTCTCGAGCTCGGCGATCAGGGCGGAGCGGGAGATGGAGCGGTCGTCCTGGTTCGAGCCGTCGGTGAGGATGACGACCGCGTTGAACTTGCCCTTCACGTAGGTGCGCTGCGCCTCCTTGTACGCGGCCAGCGCGGTGTCGTACAGACCCGTGGCACCGTCGGGGACTGGCTTCAGCGCGGAGAACGCCGCGGCGAGCTTGTCGCGGTGTGTGCCGCCGCCCTTGGCCGCGTCGCCGAGCCGGCCGGTCGCCACCAGCCTGCGGTAGTCCTTGTCGCCGTCGAGTGTGGTGGCGAACTCCCAGAGGCCGACCTCGTCGTTCGGCGTGAACTGGTTGAGCGCCTGGATCAGGGACGCCTTGGTGACGTCCATCCGGGACTGGTTGCGGCCCGGCACGATCGTGGCCATCGACCCCGAGGCGTCGACGACGGTGGTGAGCCGCGCGCTCTGCACGGTGATCGTCCACATGCCGAGCGTCTCCTGCAGCGTCTCGTCCGAGGGTGCGGCTCCGGGCGATGTGGCGTACGGCTGGGGCGCCTTGCCGCCGGCCGAGGCGACCAGGGTCTCGTCCGCCGCGCCCTCGACGGTCCGGAAGCCGTGCTCCTGCAGGGTGCGCTGGGAGGCGTCCTCGGACAGCAGCGTCATGAACCGCAGGGCTGCCCGGCTCTCGTCCGTCGTCTGCTCCTCCTCGTTGACCAGAGTGAACGGATAGTTGAGGAGCGGAGCGCCGTCCTTGGGGTAGAAGAGGTCGAGCTTGCCGTCCCCGGTCGACTCGGCGTTGTGGGCGAACGCGGCCTGTTCGGACAGGAGCACCGCCTGGTTGCGCGCCGGATTTCCCTGCTCCGCGCCGGAGCTGTCCTGGGGCAGGGTCCCGACCACCTGGGTGTCGCCGTCCGACATCCGCTGGGCGAGCAGTTTGGCGGTGGACGCGGCCCTCGTGTCGCTGTCCCCGCCCAGTTTGTCGGACGAGATTCCGATGCTCGTCAGCGCCAGCAGCCCGGTGGCGCTCCGCGCGGGGTCGGCCGAGCCCAGACGTACCTTGTCGGACTCCATGGCCGCTGCTGTCAGTTCGGCCCAGGAGTACTTCTTCTCGGGCCAGCCGAGGCTCTTGGCGGCGGAGGGGACCATGGCGAGGGTGACGGGGGAGGACGCGACGGAGTCGCCCGGGGTGATCGGGATGGCCTCGCCCGTGCCCTTCGCCCGGTTCAGCCAGAGATCGGAGTCGGGGAGCCACATTTGGTAGTCCGGTGCGCGGGTGCCGCGGGCGAGCGCGTCCGCCACCTTGTACGAGTCACGGGCCACCACGTCCACGTCCAGACAGCGGCCGTCGGATCTGAGATCGTCCTTGCGCGCCTTGTCGGCGACGGCACGCACGGCCGGAGCGATGTCCGGTGAGGTCATCATGGACAGGTGTACGGCGGTGTCCTCGCAGGACTTCGAGAACGACAGCAAGCCGCCCTGTGCCGCGACCGCCGTTCCCGCGGCCACTGCGAGAACGAGCGTGGTGGCGATGGCTACGGTGCGACGGCGGCGCGGTGGACGGTCCCCGCTTCCGTCCGTGGCGTAGTCGTCGGGCAAGCTGTGACGTCCCATGTCGGTGGTGCCCCTCCTTGAGGATGAACAAGGAAATGGGGGACCACACCATCGGCAATGGTGCTCGCCCCCCGGCCTGTCGCGCATGATCTTCGTACCTGCATTCGAGACCCTAGCGGGACGGGGAGTGGCATGGGACGTGAATGCACAACTGAGGGCAGGTGTACAGGTGGAGGCGGGGCGCGTGGCTGATTCTTTTCCTCAGGAGGCCGTCTCACGACGGATTCTGCGGTCCGAAACGGTGTTGGTGCTGGCTCTCTCGCTGGGTGCCAGCGGGGTGTCTGCCCTGATCAGTTTTGTCGGATCCCTGACGAAACCGGGGGGTTTGAAGGATCAGGCGGCCACCCTCAACAGTTCCTACGCGCCGGGACGCCCATGGCTGGATCTCGCCTGGCAGCTCTTCGGGATCACGACGGCGCTGGTGCCGGTCGCCCTGGTGGCGCACCTGCTGATCAGGGAGGGTGCCGGGCTGCGCGCCATCGGCTTCGACCGGACCAGGCCGTGGTCCGATCTGGGACGCGGGGCGTTGGTCGCGGCGGGCATCGGCAGCGCGGGGCTGGCCTTCTACCTCGTCGTCCGCGCTGCCGGATTCAACCTCACGGTCGTTCCCGAGTCGCTGCCCGACGTGTGGTGGAAGTTCCCGGTTCTCATCCTGTCGGCGATCCAGAACTCCGTGGTGGAGGAGGTGATCGTCGTCGGATATCTGCTGCGCCGGCTGGGGCAGTTGGGGTGGTCGCCGATGGCCGCACTGGTGGCGAGTTCGGTCCTGCGCGGCTCGTACCACCTGTACCAGGGCATCGGCGGCTTCATCGGCAACATGGTGATGGGCCTCGTCTTCGTGCTGCTGTACCGCCGCTGGCAGCGGGTGGGGCCGCTGGTCGCCGCGCACGCCCTGCTCGACATCGGCGCGTTCGTCGGGTACGCGGTGCTCGCCGGGAAGGTGGGCTGGCTGCCGACCCCGTGAGCCCGGGGCGACAGGAGGGGGTGTGCGGCTCGTCCGCACACCCCCTCCTGTCGTTCGCCGTGGTCACAGGGTGACGAGCAGTTCACCGTCCACGACCGTCACCGCGCGGCCTGTCAGCAGGGTGCGGTCTCCCCGCAGTGACGTGCGGACCAGTCCCGACCGGGCGGAGGCCTGGAGGCCGGTCAGTTCGTCGCGGCCGAACCGCGCCGACCAGAACGGCGCGAGGGCGGTGTGGGCGCTGCCCGTCACCGGGTCCTCGTCGATGCCCACGGCGGGGAAGAAGCCGCGGGAGACGAAGTCGTAGCCGCAGTCGGGAGAGGCGGCTGCCGCGGTCGCGATGACGCCGCGCTGCGAGTGGGCGGTCAGTGCCGCGAAGTCCGGTGAGAGTCCCCGTACGGCCGCCTCGTCGGCCAGTTCCACGAGCAGATCGCCGATGTGCGGGCCCGTGTCGTGGACGGATACGGGCTCCGCGCCGAGGGCGGCGACCAGTCCCGGTGACGGGGCCTCGGGGGTCAGGTGCGCGGTCGGGAAGTCGAGTGCGATCGACCCGTCCGGGGCCGTGGTCGACGTGAGCGCTCCGCACCGGGCGGCGAAGCGCACCGTGCCGCTCGCCGTCGAGGTGGTGTGCAGGACGTGGGCGGTGGCCAGGGTGGCGTGACCGCACATGTCGACCTCGGTGGACGGGGTGAACCAGCGCAACGCCCAGTCGGCGGCGGCGCCCGGCGGCAGCGGGTGGGCGAACGCCGTCTCGGAGAGGTTCAGCTCCGTGGCGATCTGCTGGAGCCGCTTGTCATCGGGGAAGCCCTCCGGGCCCAGGAGCAGGACGCCTGCGGGGTTGCCGGAGAAGGGGCGGTCGGTGAACGCGTCGACGATACGAATCCTCATGGTCCGACCGTAGGAGCGGGGCGAAGCCGCAGGCCAAGGCCAATTCCGTATCGGCGGCTCGGAAAACTCACGCAAGGGGTTTGTCAAGCGACCGGTTCCGATATATCGTTGACGCATCGCGACAGTACAGCGATAGGTAAACGATCAATGTGAGAAGGAGTACGGTCATGCGTTCGCATGGACATGAGCACGGTCACGGTCATGGGCACGGCCCCTGTGGGCACGAGCGGGGCGACTTCGAGGGGCGCCGGGCGGCCTTCGGGCAGTTCGGACCGCCGTTCGGTGGTGGTGGCCCGTTCGGCGGAGGGCGCGGCCGTGGTGGCGGCCGGGGGAGGGCGCGCCGCGGTGACGTGCGTGCGTCGATCCTCGCGCTGCTGAAGGACCGGCCGATGCACGGTTACGAGATGATCCAGGAGATCGGCGAGCGCAGCGGAGGGGCCTGGCGGCCCAGCCCGGGCTCGGTGTACCCCACCCTTCAGCTGCTGGAGGACGAGGGCCTGATCGTCAGTGCGAGCGAGGGCGGCAAGAAGCTGTTCACCCTCACCGACGCCGGCCGCACCGAGGCGGAGTCGGGGGCCGACGCGCCCTGGGAGGAAGCCGGGCGCGGCGTCGACTGGGAGAGCCTCAACGAGGTCCGGCAGGCCGGTTTCGGCATGATGGAGGCGTTCGGCCAGGTCTGGAAGACCGGCTCGGCCGAGCAGCGCGAGAAGGCGCTGACGGTGATCAACGACGCCCGGAAGAAGCTCTACCTCATCCTCGCCGACGAGCACTGAGCCGGACGGTGGGAGAGTCGAGGAGGGATGCGCCGGAGGGTCCCGCTGCTGCGGGGCCCTCCGGTGTCACCGGCGCGCGGTGTGGTCGTCCCCGCGGGTGCGTCAGGCGACGATCAGCCCGTCCAGTTTGCGCAGCGACTCGACGAGGGCCGCGGTGGCCGAGTCCTTCAGCTTGCCGGCCATCAGGGAGACGGCTGCTCCGGTGAACTCGCCGTCGATGCGGATCGTGGTGGCGTCCCCGTCCGGCGTCAGTACGTAGCTCATCTTCAGGTTGACGCCCATCGGCCCCTTGCCCGTGGTGGTCAGCAGCCGGCCGTCCTCCAGCTCCGACACGGTCCAGGTCACCTCGGCGGGGAACCCCATGAGTTTCATGTTCTCCTCGTAGGTGCCCGCGAGTTCGAGAGTGGCCGGGCCCCCCTTGGGGAAGCTGGTGTGGGTGGCGTTCCACTCCCCGTACGTGCTGAAGTCGGTCAGCTGGGCCCAGACCTTCCCGGCCGGTGCTTCGATGCGCGCCTCTGCACTGACTTCGGCCATGGGGCCACCCCTTCTCGACGGGTTACGGTGTCGCGGAACGTAGCCGCAGCGGCGAGAACATTCAATACTGATGAAGCGTCAGATCTGCTGGAGGGGTCCGGTCCGCCAGATCAAGGCCGCGTCGAACCGGTCGCAGGCGCGTGGATGCGGTCCGTCGTCATGGCAGTGGAACGCCGCCCAGAAGAGATCCGCGCGCAGCGCGTCGGACGGCGCGTGGACCCGGTACACGTAGTCGCGCCCGTCGAGTGCCGGCAGCGCGACGAGCCAGCTCACCTCCGGCCCCCTTCCCGCCGCCGTAACCGTGCTCCGGCCGTGTGAGACGTGTACGGGGAGGCTTTCGGTTGCTCCGGGAGCGCGAGGCAAGGCGGCGCGCGCTGTTTGCGTGAATCCGGCCCCGGATCGGCGCGATCTCATCCGTAAGGAGGAGGGCTCGCTCCTCTGTGCCCAACTCGGGTGGGATGCGGCAATGGGACTCCCCGGGGACGCTCCGGCCCGTGACGGCTGATGGGGTGGAAGTAAGTGTGCAGAACCGGACGCCGTGGATCCCTCAGCAGCCCGCACCGAACCACCGTGCTGAGCTCGACGCCAGACTCACCGATGAGCTGGCCGCCGTGGTGACGAGTGCGCGCAGGCGCGCCCTGCGGGACGGCGACCGGCAGATCGACACGGCTCATCTGCTGCACTCCCTGATCGAGTCCGACCCCGCGGTCCGCACGGCCTTCGACGGCGGCCCGCAGCTGGCCAGGGTGCTCGGCTACCTCGTCCAGCGCAGCATCGGATACGGGCTCCGCTGGCAGGGGGCGGTCGAGGACACGGGCGCGGTCCGGGTGGTGACGGAAGCGGACTCCGAGGGCTGGTCGCCCTCTGCGGCGTCCGCCATGGCGGGTGCGTCCCGTCGGGCAGGGGCTGTCGGGCGCGAACGGGCCGACGGGCTGGACCTGTTCGCGGCGCTGGCCGAGGACCGGGAGTGCCGGGCCGTCGAGGTGCTGGAGCGGGCGGGCGTCGACGCTGCGCTGCTCGCGGACCGGATCGGGGAGGCGACCGACCGGGGGTGACCGCCGGAATCGGCCGGGTGGCCGCGCGACGCATCAAGGGCTCGGCGGCGACGCGGTCGCCGAGGTGCCCCGCAGAGTACATCGGAGTGTTACCCGGGTCAGGCGTCACATGGATGACGCTCCTGTCGTCAGCTGCCATGATGTGCCGATGCACGCGTCTCAGGGAAGAAGCGCCGGCCTGGGACTCGCCCTCGCCTCGGCCTTCGCATTCGGCGGTTCCGGAGTGGCGGCCAAGCCGCTCATCGAGGCGGGGCTCGACCCGCTCCACGTGGTGTGGCTCCGGGTGGCGGGCGCCGCGCTCGTCATGCTGCCCGTGGCCTGGCGGCACCGGGACCTGGTCCGCAGCCGCCCGGTGCTGCTGCTGGGATTCGGGCTCCTCGCCGTCGCGGGCGTGCAGGCCTGCTACTTCGCCGCCATCTCCCGCATCCCGGTGGGCGTCGCGCTGCTCGTCGAGTACCTGGCGCCGGCGCTCGTCCTCGGGTGGGTGCGCTTCGTCCAGCGCCGCCCGGTGACCAGGGCGGCCGCCGTCGGCGTCGTCCTTGCGGTGGGAGGCCTGGCCTGCGTGGTCGAGGTGTGGTCCGGGCTGAGCTTCGACGCCGTCGGACTGCTGCTCGCCCTCGGTGCCGCCTGCTGCCAGGTCGGCTACTTCGTCCTCTCCGATCAGGGCAGCGCGGACTCGGGCGACGGTGCCGAGCCGCCGCATCCGGTCGGCGTCATCGCCTACGGGCTGCTGATCGGGGCAGCCGTCCTCACCGTCGTGGCGCGGCCCTGGGGCATGGACTGGTCCGTGCTCGGCGGCGACACCGCCATGAACGGCTCGGACGTGCCCGCCTGGCTGCTCCTCGTCTGGATCGTGCTGCTCGCCACCGTCATCGCGTATGTGACCGGCGTGATCTCGGTGCGGCTCCTGTCACCGGCGGTGGCGGGCGTCGTCGCCTGTCTGGAAGCCGTCATCGCGACCGTGCTGGCGTGGGTACTGCTCGGGGAGCATCTGGCCGCCCCGCAGCTCATCGGGGGTGCACTCGTGCTGACCGGCGCCTTCATCGCGCAGTCGTCGACGCCCAAGGCGCCCTCCGGCTCCATTGCCTCGGGGCCGGGCGGGGAGCAGGCCGCGGCCGAGGGGGAGTTGTCGGCCGGCCGCGCGGCCCCGTAGAGTCGCGATCATGCGTTTGACCGTACTTCCGCCGCCTGCCGCCTAGCGCGGGCAGCCACTCCTGACGAAGACCGGGCTCGGGCAGTCCCCGAGCGGTTCGTCGCTGCCCGCGTGCGGAGTCGAGCGACCACCTTCCTGTCCTCCTGTGGAGAAGTCACGTGTCGAACCCTGTTTCCGGCCTGCCCGTCGGGCGGAGCCTGTGCTATCTGATCATTGCCGGAGTGGCCTGGGGCACGGCCGGAGCCGCTGCCTCACTGCTCTTCGAGGCCAGCGACATCGGCCCTCTCGCCCTGTCGTTCTGGCGCTGTGCGGGCGGCCTCGTGCTCCTGCTCGCCGCGCTCGCGCTGCGGCCCGGCCGTCCGGCCGCCGTCGCCGAGTCCGGACGTCGGCGGCTGCTGCGCATTCTCGGTACGGGCCTCGGCCTCACCGTGTTCCAGACGGCGTACTTCGCCGCCGTCCAGGCCACCGGCCTCGCGGTCGGCACCGTGGTCACCCTCGGGGCGGGCCCCGTCCTCATCGCCGTCGGCGCCCGGCTGACGATGGGGGAGCGGCTCGGGCTCGGCGGACTCGCCGCGGTCGCTGGGGCGCTGACCGGTCTCGCCGTACTGGTGCTCGGAGGCGATGCGGGTACGGTGCGGCCCGCCGGGATCGCGCTCGCCCTGCTCTCCGCGGCCGGCTACGCGGCGATCACCCTGCTCACCCGGTGGCTCGGCCGTGACGGTGGCGGCGCCGACCCGCTCGGTACCAGCGCCTGGGCGTTCGCGATCGCCGCGGTGGTCCTGCTGCCGATGGCGGCCGGTGAGGGAATCGTCCCGCAGACGGAACACGCGGCGCAGGTGGTGACCTTGCTCGTGTACGTCGCGGCGATCCCGACGGCCCTCGCCTACGCGCTCTACTTCGCGGGCGCGGCGGTGGTGCGGGCCGCCACCGTGTCGGTGATCATGCTGCTCGAACCGGTCAGCGCGGCGGTCATCGCCGTCGTGGTGCTCCATGAGCAGCTCACGCCGGCCACGGTTGCCGGGACGCTGTTGCTGCTCACCGCGGTGGTGGGGCTGGCCGTCGCCGAGACGCGCGGTGCCGCGAACGCCCGCCGGGAGGCGGCCGTTCCCGCGTGACCGGCACGGGTGGCGGAGCGGTGTGCCCGTCCTGCGGCCCCGCCGCCCGGCTCCGGTTCAGAGTGCCTTCAGATAGCCCGGGACGGCGATCGAGGGGGCGAGGCCGTCCGCCGGAACCGGCTCGGCGTATCCATGTGTCAGGGGGACGACGCCGGCCCAGTGGGGAAGCGCCAGATCCCGTTCGTCGTCGTTCGGGCCGCCGGTGCGGACCTTGGCGGAGACCTCTCGCAGGTCCAGCCGGATCACGGCGGTGGCCGCCAGCTCCTTCTCGTCGGCGGGCCGGGAGTCCTTGGACCGTCCGGGCACGGCCTGCTCCACGATCGCGTCGAGAGCGACGCGTCGCTCCTCGGGGTCGGTCACCGTGTGCGCCACGCCGTGGACGACCACGGAACGGTAGTTCAGCGAGTGGTGGAAGGCGGAGCGGGCCAGCACCAGGCCGTCGACATGCGTCACTGTCAGGCATACGGCCAGTCCGCCGTCGCCCCCGCCGGCCGCCCGCAGCGGGCGGGAGCCGGTCGAGCCGTGCACGTAGAGCCGCTCGCCGACCCGGCCGAAGAGCGTGGGAAGAACGACCGGTGCGCCGTCCCGTACGAAGCCGAGGTGGCAGACGTACGCCTCGTCGAGTATCGAGTGGACCTGCTCCCGGTCGTACGAGGCCCGCTCGCGGGAGCGGGTCGGGACCGTGCGTCCGGTCGGGGCGTAAGCGGCTGGGGCGTCCGGGTCCGTGGTCTGCTGAAGTTCGGTCTCCGGCATTGCGCACTCCATTGCACTAGTGCATACTTGTCTTTGTGCTAGGAGAGTATCGGATCAGTGGACGGCGTGCATCGGAAATTGCCGCCAGTGTGGAGCGGGCGGTCGGTTCGGGTGAGCTGGCACCCGGACAAGTGCTGCCTCCCATGCGGGAGTTGGCGAGTCGGTTGGAGGTGAATCCCAATACGGTGGCGGCCGCCTACCGCACCCTGCGGGAGCGCGGCGTGATCGAGACGGCCGGGCGCAGGGGCAGCAGGGTCCGGCCGCGGCCGGCGAGCACCGCGCGCGGGTCGGTGCGGGTGGAGGCGCCACCGGGGGTGCGGGACCTGGGGGAGGGGAACCCCGACCCGGCGCTGCTGCCCGCGCTGGGGGAAGCCTTCGCCTCGGTCGCCGAGGCGTACGCGCGGGCGCCGGGGATGTACGCGCAGGCGCCCGTGGACCCGGAGTTCGCCGCGCTGGCGCGCGCCGGATTCGACGCGGACGGCGTTCCGGCCGGGCCGGTGATCGCCACCTCGGGTTCGCTGGACGCGATCGAAAGGGTGCTGGTCGCCCATCTCAGACCCGGCGACGCGGTCGCGGTGGAGGACCCCGGCTGGGGAGGTCTGCTGGATCTCGTCCCGGCGCTGGGCATGCGCCCGGTTCCCGTCGCGGTCGACGACGACGGTCCGCTGCCGGACGCCCTCGACGCCGCGCTCAGGGACGGTGCGCGTGCGGCCGTCATCACCGACCGGGCGCAGAATCCGACCGGGGCGGCGATCGGTGCCGGGCGTGCGGCCGAACTGCGGGCGGTCCTCGCCGGATACCGGGGCGTGCTGCTGATCGAGGACGACCACGGGCACGCCATCGTGGACCTGCCGCTGTACCCCCTGGCCGGTGCCACGGACCGTTGGGCGTTCGTGCGGTCCGTCGCGAAGGCGTACGGGCCGGACCTGCGGGTCGCCGTGCTGACCGGGGACGCGGTGACCGCCGACCGGGTCTCGGGCCGGCAGCGGCTGGGGCCCGGCTGGGTCAGCCGGCTGCTGCAGCGGGCGGTGGTGCACCTGTGGAAGACGGGCGCGGTCGAGACCCGCGAGGTGGCCCGGTCGTACGCGCGCCGCCGGGACGCGCTCGTCCGGGCGCTGGAGGACCGGGGCGTCGAGGCGCACGGGCGCAGCGGGATGAATGTGTGGGTGCCCGTCAGCGACGAGACGGGGGCCGTGGCGCGGTTGCTGCACGCGGGCTGGGCGGTGGCGCCCGGAGCCCGCTTCCGGATGACCGCACCCCCCGGGATACGCCTCACCGTGTCGCCCCTCACCGACGCCGACATCGTTCCGCTCGCGGACGCGGTGGCGGTGGCGGCAGGACCCGCGAACCCGCTGAGCTACGGATGAGTCAGGGGGCGTGCCGGGCGTCGTGACGCGGCAGGCGTGTCGGACGCCCTCTACGGCAGCTTCCGGCGCCGCGGTCCGGGGGCGCGCCTCGGCGGGGCGGACGCTCCTGTGGCGCGAGGTCTGCTCTGGGTCAGTGCGGCACCCGCCAGGACGACGAGGGCGCCGACCGGGGTGTTCCAGCTCAGTTGCTCGCCGAGCACGGCGACTCCGGCGGCGGTGGCGATCACCGGGATGAAGTAGGTGACCATCTGCGCGGTCGTCGGGCCGACCTCGGTGACCAGGCCGTACTGGAGCAGGACGGCGAGCCCCGTCCCCAGGGCCCCCAGGGCGACGACGGCCAGGGTGGGCCACAACGGGAATCCGTTCGGTGCCGAGGTGAACAGCGGAGTCACCAGGGCGAGCTGCACCGTACCGAGAAGGAGCTGGCTGCCGGTGAGGGAGAGGGTCGAGGAACCACTGCCCGCCAGGGTGCGGCGGACGTAGATCCAGCCGACGGGATAGCTGAGGGAGGCCAGGAGCGCCATCGCCGTACCGCTGACGTCCAGACCGGAGAAGCCCTGCCATGCGCCCAGCACGGTCAGTACGCCGAGGAAGCCGAGCCCGAGACCGGCGACGCGGCGGCGGGTCGGGCGGTCCTCGGAGAGCGCGACGAGGGACAGCGCCATGCCCCACAGGGGTGAGGTCGCGTTGCAGATGCCGGCCAGGGTGGACGGGATCGTCAGTTCCGCGTAGGCGAACAGGGAGAACGGCAGCGCGTTGAGGAAGAAGGCGGCCACGGCCAGATGGCCCCAGGTGCGGGCGGTGCGCGGCAGCCGCTCCCGCTTCACCACCATGGCGACCGCCAGGACCGCGGTCCCCGACAGCAGACGGCCGAGGGTGACCTGGAACGGCGCGTAGCCATGCGTTCCGACCTTGATCAGGAGGAAGCTGAAGCCCCAGATGAGCGAGAGCGCCGCGAAGCGCAGCTGCCAGTCCAGCGAGGGACGACCGGCGGGACCGGTGGACTGGGCGGGAGCGGCAGGACCGGCAGGACCGGCAGGGGAGGACGCCGGGGCGGTCTGCTTGGTTGCCGGGGGTGTGGTGGCCGGGCTTCCCGGTGCGGGCGGTGCGCTCATGAGGACAACGATGACCAATACGATCGCGTAGCACAAGTGAGACTTTGTGTCGGTGTCCGCGTAGCATTGCTTACATGTTGAACCTGGAGCGCCTGCGTACCCTCGATGCCCTGGCCCGGCTCGGTTCGGTCAGCGGTGCCGCCGAGGGGCTGCACGTCACCACGTCGGCCGTCTCACAGCAGATGGCGAAGCTGGAACGGGAAGTGGGCCAGCAGTTGCTGGCCAGGAACGGGCGCGGTATCCGGCTCACCGACGCGGGGCAGCTGCTCGCGGACCACGCGGCCCGCATCCTCTCGCAGGTCGAGCTCGCCCAGTCCGACATCGAGGCCCAGCGGGGCGAGGTGGTGGGCGAGATCCGGCTGGGCGCGTTTCCCACCGCGGCACGCGGGCTCTTCCCGGCGACGCTCCTCGCCCTGCGCGCCGACCATCCCGAACTCGGGGTGCGCACACAGGAGCTGGAACCCGAGGACGGAATCCGGGCCGTGCTCAGGGGCGACATCGATCTCGCCGTGGTGCTGGACTGGAGCAACAAGAGGCTGCCGGTCCCGGGCGGTCTCGCCCGTGCGCACCTGCTCGACGACGCGCCGGACATCGCCATGCCGGCCGGGCATCCGCTCGCGGAACGGGACGAGGTCGACCTGGAGGACTTCGCCGACGACGACTGGGTGTCGTGGCCCGAGGGTGAATTCTGTTACGACTGGCTGATGTTCACGCTCCGCTCCAAGGGGATCGAGCCGCGCATCGCCCACCTCGCCGGCGAGCACCACACCCAGCTCGCCCTGATCGCCGCGGGAATGGGTGTCTGTGTGGCGCCCCGGCTGGGCCGGGGGCCGGTGCCGGACGGGGTGCGGCTGGTTCCGGTGCGGCAGAAGATGCGACGGCACGTCCACGCGGTGTGGCGGGCGGACGCGGACCGGCGGCCGTCGATCAGGGCGTCGGTCGCGGCACTCCGGGAGGCGGGGCGGGTGCTGGACGATCCCCTGGGGGACGCGTAGCGGGCGGGGCGCCCTTCGGAGTGCCGCGCGCTCACGGGCCGGTGGGAGCGACCAGTTTGCCGAAGTCCCAGGACGTGACGGCGTCGGGTGTGAGCCGCATCCAGGCGTGCCGGCCGTCGTGCGGCATCGTCTCCATGCCGAAGTACTTCGCCGCGAACAGTCGCTCGGGGGCAGTGAGTTCGGGGCAGGGCTCGCCGGTGCGCGGAGCCTCCCCGACGAAGACGGCCTCGCCCGCGAGCTCGATGCCGCGCAACTCCCCGTACTCCACCCCGTCGTCGACGACCACCGAGATCCTCGGGTCGTGGCTCAGCTGCGACCAGCGCAGGCTCCGGGTGATGGAGTAGAGCCAGAGCGAGGCGCCGTCCCAGCAGAACCAGAGCGCGCCGACGTGCGGGCGGCCGTCCGCGGCGACGGTGGCGACCCGGCAGGTGCGCTGTTCGGCGAGGTAGGCGTCCCGCTCCTCGTCCGTCATCATGATCCGGCGGCCCCGCCGCTGACTGACGGCCATGGGAAGCCCCCTCCTGTTAGCTGACTAGGTGTCAGGAATCATGGTGCCTCTTCCTTCATCACGCAATGGCGGTTAGCCTCGCGCGCCCGATCCGTCACCGAGAGGGGCAGTCGTGCCGTCCAGGGAACAGCTAGCCGAACAGACCGATCCGGCCACCACCGTCCTGCTGACGGTGGAGTGCCAGCAGGGTGTGGTGGGGCCCCGCAGCGCGCTGCCCGAACTGGCCGAGGAGGCCAGGTCGTCCGGGGCCCTGCACAACGTCGCGCGACTGGTCGCCGCCGCGCACGAGGCGGGCGTCCAGGTGCTGCACGCGGTGGCCGAGCGGCGCCCGGACGGCCGGGGCGCCAACAGCAACGCCCGTCTCTTCCGTGCCGCGGGGCGGCTTCCCGTACAGCAGCATTCCGGCAGCGCGGCGGTACGGATCGCCGAGCCCATCGAGGTGGCGGACGAGGACCTCGTCGTGCGCCGGCTGCACGGGCTCTCGCCGATAGCGGGTACGGACGTGGACGCCCTGCTCCGCAACCTGGGCTGCCGCACCCTGGTGGTCACCGGCGTCTCGGCCAACGTGGCCATTCCCAACGCGGTCTTCGACGCGGTGAACCGGGGATACACCGCAGTGGTGCCGGCCGACGCCATCGCGGGGGTGCCCGCCGACTACACCCCCGCGATGATCCGTAACACTCTCGCCCTCGTCGCCACCGTGACCACGACCGATGACCTTCTCGGCTGCTGGCTGGGCGGACGGAGCGTGGGGCGACAGGGCGGGCGGGACGCTACGACGCCAGGCTGATCGAGTCGCCCTCGACCGTGATCGCGGCGGTGGGCAGCGCAGTGGTGGCCGGACCCGCCTTGACCGCGCCCGTCGCCACATCGAACTTGCTGCCGTGGCAGGGGCAGTTGATGGCGCCGTCCGAGACGCTGGACACCGCGCACCCCGCGTGGGTGCACTTCGACGAGAACGCCTTGAACTCACCGGCCGCGGGCTGCGTCACCACGACCCCCTGCTCCGCGAAGATCTTGCCGCCGCCCTCCGGGATGTCGGCGGTCTTCGCGAGGACGGGGCCCCCGCCGCCGTCCCCGCCGTCGTCGATCTGCTTGACGGCACCGGCACCGGCCGCCTCCTTCGAACCGCCGCACGCGGTCAGTACGGCGGCCACGGAGACGGCGCCGGCCGCTGTGACGACGGTCCGGCGTCCGATGCGGACTTCGTGGTCCTGCGATGCACTCATGCTGGTGTTTCCTTCCACGGTGTTCTCGGCTCCGACGCTTCGTCCAGGGGTACGCGCAGCCGGTGATCTGTGTTCAAAGCCCGAGGGACTTCCTCAGGAAGTCCCGCTCCAGCAGCAACAGATCGCTCGCGGTCCGCTCCTGGCCGACCAGGTGGCCGGTGCCCGACAGCGGCAGAACCGTGTGCGGCCTGCCCGCCGCGAGCAGTGCTGCGGAGAGCCGCAGCGTGTGCGCCGCGGCCACATTGTCATCGGCAAGTCCGTGTACGAGCATGAGCGGCCGTGTCAGCGCCGCCGCCTCGTCCAGGAGCGAGTTGCGGGTGTAGTTCTCGGGCTGCACGTCCGGGTGGCCCAGGAAGCGCTCCTCCCAGTGCGTGTCGTAGAGCCGCCGGTCGGCGGGAGTCGCGCCCGCCACCGCCGCGTGGAAGACCTCCGGGTGCCGCAGCACGGCAGCCGCCGCCAGATATCCGCTGAACGACCAGCCACGCATCGCCACCCGGGTCAGGTCGAGGTCCGGATGACGGGAGGCCGCCGTGCGCAACGCGTCGATCTGATCCTCCAGCACAGCGGTCAGCCGGTCGCCGTGCACCGACTTCTCCCATGCCTCACCGCGCCCCGGCGTGCCCCGCCCGTCCGTGACCAGCACCGCGAACCCCTGCTCGGCGAACCACTGGGCGACCGCGACCCACCAGGTCCGCACCTCCAGGACGAGCTGCATGCCGTGTCCGGCGTAAGGGCTGAGCAGTACCGGAAGCGGGCCGTCGCCCGGCCGGTGCCAGGAGGGCAGGTAGAGCCGGCTGCGCAGTTCCCGCTCGCCCAGACTCAGGGCCAGCGGCCGCGGGGGGACGAGCGGTTCCTCGGCCAGGACCGCGATGCTGCCCGTCGGCACGCCGGCGCGGAGCACCGTCACGGTGTGGCCGTCCGGTGTCCTGCTGTCGAGGACCACCGTCGTGCCGCCGACCGCCGCCGTGTGCACACCGCGCGCGCTGCTGACGCGTACGGGGACTGCTTCGGGATCACCGGCGGCGTACGACCAGACGTGGATCTCGGTCGGTTCCTCGCCTGCCGTGAAGAACACCCGCCCGTCCGCAGAGCCGATCACCTCGCGGACCTCCAGCCCCGCCGGTGTCGCGGCGCCGCCGATGTCCAGCCCCTGGGTGTCGCCGCCCGGCCGCGCGGGGACGACGAGCGCTCCGGAGCCGAGGCGCAGCGGTGTGCCCGGACGCAGGGCGACCCAGGAGGGGGCGTGGGTGCGGTGCGAGGTACGGGTCGCGCCCGTCGTCTCGTCCACCTCCAGGACGTGGACCGACCGCTGGTCCCGCGTCTGTACGGAGACGAGCGGGCCGTGGCCGTCCCAGCCCGCCGTCACGACGTACTCGAACGCCCGGTCCGTCCACACGCCTTCGGGGTGTCCGTCCCCGGCCTCCCGGGGCAGGCGGACATTGATCCGCTCCCCGGACACCCGCATCAGATGCAGCGACACCTTCGCGTTCGCCGTGCCGGCGGCCGGGTACGCCACCACCCGGGGCGGCCGCTCCGGGTGTGAGGGGTCGGCGATGTACCGGCGCCCGACGTCGGCCGTGTCCACCCGGGCGACCAGGAGTGCGTCGCTGCGGGGCGACCACCAGTAGCCGCGCGAGCGCCCGATCGACTCCTGCGACACGTAGTCGGACAGCCCGTACGTCACGTGCTCGCCGTCGGGTTCGGCGAGCGGCCGGTCGTCGGTCCCGTCCGCCCGCACGGTCCGCAGCGCGCCCCCGGACACGTACGCGATCAGGGTTCCGTCGGGGGAGGGGCGCGGATCGACGACCGGTCCGGCCGTGGCGACCCGGCGTGCGGCGCCGCCGTCGGTGCGGAGCACCCAGAGGGCGCCCTGGAGCGCGAAGGCGACCAGCCGGGCGGAGGCGTCGGCGGCGTAGGACACCACTCCCGAGGAGGTGACACGGGCCCGCTCCCGCCGGGCCAGTTCCTCGGGCGGCACCTCGCCGGGGGTGTCGTCGGCGAGGCCGGGCCCGAGGGGGTCGGCGAGGAGTCGCTCCACGCCGTTCTCGTACAGCCAGAGTCTGCTCACCGGGTCGGTGCCCGAGACGGTCCGGACGAACAGCACCCGCTCGCCGTCGGGGGAGACGGCGAACTGCCGGGGCACACCGAGCGAGAAGCGGCGGGTGCGGGCGAACTGGAGGGGGAAACGCTCCGTGGCGGTCGCGGACGCGTCGGCGGGTGCGTCGAAAGAGGGAGTCATGGCGACACCATGACAGGTTGAAACGCGCGCGTTCCATCCCGGTCCGCCCCCATATGGCGCGGGGCTCCGCTTCGGCGGGGCGGAGGTCCCGCGGATACCGGTGCGGCTACGACGGAGCCCCGTACCGACACGCGACAGGCGCGTGCGATGCGGGGCTCCATGACCCAGCGATCAGTGATCAGCGATCAGTGATCAGTGCGTCGGGGCGGCGGCGGACTCCGCCGCCGCGGTCTCCTCTGCGAGCCGCTCCATGCCGCTCTGCGTCTTGAGCGGCTTCTCCTTGATGAAGAGCACCGCGATCAGGGCGAGGAACGCGAAGGGGGCGCCGATCAGGAAGACGTCCGCGGTCGCGACGCCGTACGCGTGCTCGACCACCTGACGGGCCGGCTCGGGAAGCGTGCTGAGGTCGGGAACGCCGTGCCCCGCACCTCCGTTGTCCGCTGCCCCGCCGAAGCCCTTCTCCATCTCCTGGGCCACCCGGTGACCGAGTACCGCGCCCAGGGCGCTCGTACCGATCGCCCCACCGAGGCTGCGGAAGAACGAGAGCACCGAGGTCGCCGCACCGAGTTCCGACGCGGGTACGTCGTTCTGGGCCGCCAGCACCAGGTTCTGCATCAGCATGCCGACGCCGACGCCGAGCACGACCATATAGAGGCTGAGCAGGCCGAACGAGGAGTCGGCGCCGATCGTGGACAGCAGGCCCATGCCCGCCGTCATGATGATGCCGCCCGCGATCAGGAAGCCCTTCCACTTGCCCCGGGAGGAGATGATCTGCCCGGCGACGGTCGTGGAGACCATCAGACCGAGGATCATCGGCAGGCTCATCAGACCCGCGACGGTCGGCGTCTTGCCGAGCGAGATCTGGAAGTACTGCGAGAGGAACACGGTGCCGCCGAACATGGCGACGCCGACCAGGAGGCTCGCGACCGTCGTCAGTGCCACGGTGCGGTTGCGGAAGATGGCCAGCGGGATGATCGGTTCCTGGACCCTGGACTCGACCCAGACCGCGACGGCCAGCAGGACCACACCGGCGCTGACGAGTGCGGCGGTCTGCCACGACCCCCAGTCGAACTGGTTGCCCGCGAGGGTCACCCACAGCAGCAGCGCACTGACCCCGCTCATGATCAGGACGGCACCGACGTAGTCGATCTTCACTTCTCTGCGGATCGTCGGCAGCTTCAGCGTCATCTGGAGCAGTGCGATGGCGAGCAGTGCGAACGGTACGCCGATGAAGAAGCACCAGCGCCAGCCCAGCCACGAGGTGTCCACGAGCACACCCCCGATGAGCGGTCCCGCGACGGTGCCGACCGCGAAGACGGCACCGAAGATGCCGGAGTAGCGCCCGAGTTCACGCGGCGGGATGATCGCTGCCATGACGACCTGGGCGAGTGCGGTGAGACCGCCCGCGCCGATGCCCTGCAGGACGCGGCTCACGATGAGCAGTCCGACGCTGTGCGAGAAGCCGGCGACGAGTGAACCGACGACGAACATCGACAGCGAGAGCTGGATGAGCAGCTTCTTGTCGTAGAGGTCCGACAGCTTGCCCCAGATCGGGACGGTCGCCGTCATGGCGAGCAGCTCGGACGTGACGACCCAGGTGTACGCGGACTGGGTGCCGTTCAGGTCGGCGATGATCCGGGGCAGGGCGTTGGCGACCACGGTGGAGGCCAGGATGGCCACGAACATTCCGGCCATCAGGCCGGACATGGCCTGGAGTATCTGGCGGCGCGTCATGCCGGATGCGGGCCCCTCGGGCCCGCCGGCAGTACCGGCTTCGGGTGTGACGGCAGCGGTCATCGGCTGACGTTCCTCATTCTCTGGTGACTGGTTCTGTGACGAGTGGTTCTGTGGTGACGCGGGTGCAGCCCGGGTGGCGTGCTTTCGGGGCTTCGGGGCTTCGGGGCTTCAGGTCTTCCGGGCTTCCGGGCTTCAGGTCTTCAGGCCTGTGGCCAAGGCGGCGAACGCCTCGCGGTACAGACTCTGGAACGTACGGGTGCGTCCGGAGGCCGCCCAGACCTCCACGGTGGCGCGCACGGCGGCGATCGCCACGTGTGCGAGCAGCCGGGGCTGCAGATCGGTCTCGGGGTCCTGGCCCAGACGTTCGGCCAGGACGGCGACCAGGGCGCGCTCGTCGGCGCCCTGGGCGGCCAGGAATCCCGGGAGCAGTGAAGGGCTCGACCTGAGCACCGTCATCTGGAGCGCCCAGCGTTCGTGGTCCTCCTCGATCTGGGCTAGTTCCTGGGCGAGCGCCTCACTGAGGGCTTCGAGTGCCGTGAGGTGTTCCGGGGCGTTCAGTACGGCACGACGGGTCCGTTCGGCGTTCTCGTGACCGGGGCGGGTGATCGCGTCCTCGAGGCACGGGAAGTAGTTGAAGAACGTACGCACGGAGACGCCGACCGCGTCGGTGACCGCTTCCACGGTCACGTTCTCGATCCCGCGGTCCGCTGCCATGCGAAGCGCCATGTCGGCAAGGGCGTCGCGCGTGGCGCGCTTCTTGCGTTCACGCAGCCCGAGGGATGTGTCGTCGGCACTCATGAAGGTGCATGCTATGCAATTTTGCACCATGGGCAAAATTTTTTGGAAAGTGCTGGTCGGGGGCGGCTCGTGGGCCCTCGGTGCCGCGTGTGCGCAAAAGAGACGGTGCGCATCCCTTCACTCGGCTCGGGGGGCGCTGTTACATTCCGGAAAACAAGAATTCATTTCAGTCTGTGACTGGAGGCACCCATGACGGCTGTCCAAGACGCTCCCCAGGTGCATGCCCCGGTTCGTCGCGAGTTGCCACCGTCGATGGTCGAGCGCATGACGCTGATCATGGACGTCTTCGAGGGCAGGACGGCCCGGCTCTCGCTGGAGGAAGTGGCCCGGTCCACACAACTGCCCAGGTCGACGGCGCACCGGATACTCGACCAGCTGGTACGGCTGCGCTGGCTCGAACACACCGCTCTCGGCTACGGACTCGGCCGCCGTGCCCTCGGCCTCGGCGGCGGGGACGGCGCGCACGGCAGGATCCGTGAGGCGGCGGCCGCCCGGCTGCACCACCTCCAGATCAAGACCGGCCTGGTCGTCCACCTGGCCGTCCTGGACGGGGCGGAGGTGCACTACCTCGACAAGGTCGGCGGCCGCTTCGCCGCGGCCGTGCCCTCCCGTGTCGGAGGCCGGGCCCCGGCCCACTCCACCGCGCTCGGCAAGGCCATGCTGGCCTGGCTCGAACCGGAGGACGTCGAGGCCAGGGCCGCCGAGTCCATCGGCCGTCTGACGCAGCGCACCATCGCCGACGTCGGCACCCTGCACCAGGAACTCAACCGCATCCGGCGCCGCCACGGCCTCGCCTTCGAGCGTGGCGAGTGCTTCCCGGACATCGCCTGCGTCGCCGCCGCCGTCCGCGGGCCCGAGGGGCCGGTCGCGGCGATCTCCCTGGTCGGGGACGCCTGGTCCCCGTTGGAGAAGGTGGCGCCGCTGGTCGTGGACGCGGCGCGGCAGGTGTCGCGTGAGCTGTTCCCCGAGCCGGAGACGCCGGTCAGGGCGCGCCGGACGGCCGCCGCGCCGGAGGAGACATGGTCCCCCCAGGCCATGGACCGCTTGCTGGCCGCCGGACAGTACGGCGACTGGCAGTAGCACGCGGGCGGGGAGACCCGTATACGACCGGGGTCGCCGGCCCTCATCCCCAGTGGTCGCCCCAGCCCCACGGGCCGGGGGGCGCCGCGGGGCTCCCGACGCCGAAGCCGCCGCGGAAGAAGAGCATCGGCTGCCGGTCGGTCACGGTCTCCAGGGCGAGGACCCGGCCCACCACCACGTCGTGGTCGCCCGCGCCGTGCACGTCGTACACATCGGCGTGCACCCGGGTCAGGACACCGGGCAGGGACGGGGTTCCCCAGCGGGAGACCTCCCAGTCCAGCCCTTCGAACTTGCGGCCCTTGCTCGAGCCGAACCGGCCGCAGAGATCCGTCTGGTCCTCCGCCAGGATGTTCACGGCGAACCGGCCCGCCTCCCTGATCCTCGGCCAGGCCCGCCCCCGGTGGTCCGCGCAGAACAGGACCAGGGCCGGCTCCAGCGACACCGAGGCGAACGACTGGCACGCGAAACCCGCGGGCACGCCGTCCCGGCCGATCCCGGTGACCACCGTGACCCCGGACGCGAAGGTGCCCATGGTGTGCCGCATCCGTGCAGGGGTCGGCTCGCTCTCCTCGCATGCCTCGGGCGCGGACAGGGGCTCTGCGGTCATCGGGTTCACCTCGACGGGGACGGTGCGGTGGTGTGCCCGGGACCGGGCAGGAGGCCGAAAGTAGGACAGCGGTCCGAAGCGCCGGGGGGCAGTTCCCGATGAGTGGAACGGCCCGGGGCCGTGGACCGTCGTCGGCCGCCCGTACCCCGGCGACCGTACGCATCCCGCTGATTGAGACGTCCGCCGCGCGGTCCGGCAGGCCGTGGCTACCGTCCAGGAACCGATCACACGGCACCCGTGCGCCGCCCGGAGGGACCACCCCCGGGCCGGCCCACCGGGTCACCGGTCCACCGGACACCGAGGTCAACCGAGGCAGGGATGATGACGGCGCTGAGCCACGACTCCACACTGCGTGAACTCGCCACAGATCAGGGCGTGTTGCGTTACCACGAGGCCGGAGACGGCCCGCCCCTGCTGATGTTGCACGGCTCCGGCCCCGGGGTCACCGGCTGGCGCAACTACCGGCACAACCTGGGCGCGTTCGCCGAGCACTTCCGCTGCCTGGTCCTGGAGTTCCCCGGGTTCGGGGTCAGTGACCCGGCCGACGGCCACCCCATGGCGACGGCGGCCTCGTCCGTGACCCGCTTCCTGGACGGGCTCGGGCTCCAGCAGGTCGACGTCATCGGCAACTCGATGGGCGGCATCGTCGGCACGCAGTTCGCGCTCGCCCACCCCGACCGGGTACGCCGCCTCGTCACGATCGGCGGCATCGGCCGGAACCTGTTCAGCCCCGGACCCGGCGAAGGCATCAAACTGCTCTCCGAGTTCACCGACGCACCCTCCCGGGAGGGCCTGATCCGCTGGCTGAACTCCATGGTGTACGACCGCTCGCTGGTGACCGAGGAGCTCATCGAGGAGCGGTGGGCCCAGGCCACCGACCCGGAGACGCTGGCCAGTGCCCGCCGGATGTACGGCAGCGAGGCGTTCGCGGTGCGCTCCGCGGCGGCCGCCGCGTCCGACGAGGCACCCTACTGGGCCATGCTCCACCGGCTCCGCGCGAAGACCCTGCTCACCTGGGGCCGCGACGACCGGGTCAGCCCCGTCGACATGTCGATCCTGCCGATGCGCACCATCCCCGACGCCGAACTGCACGTCTTCCCCGACTGCGGGCACTGGGTGATGATCGAACAGAAGGCCGCCTGGGAGAGCGCGGTCCTCGCCTTCCTCACCCGTAAGGACGCGGCGTGAGTGCCCCGGCCCAGGGAGCCTGGGACGAGGAGTTCGACTTCGTCGTCGTCGGCAGCGGCGGGGGCGGCATGGCCGCCGCCCTGACCGCGGCCGACAGCGGACTGAGCACCGTCGTCGTCGAGAAGGGGGCGATGTACGGAGGAACGACCGGCATCTCCGGGGGCGGTATCTGGATCCCCAACAACCCCACGCTGAAGGCCAAGGGGCACGACGACAGCCGCGAGTCCGTCCGCCGCTACCTCGACCTGCTCACCGAGAACCGCGTGCCCGGCGCCCGCCTCGACGCGTACGTCGACCACGGGCCGGCCGCGATGGAGCTGCTGGAGAAGAGCCGCTGGATGCGCTTCTTCTGGGTCAAGGGGTACGCCGACTACCACCCCGAGTACGACGGGGGCCGCCCGCTCGGCCGGTCGGTCGAGGCGCTGCCCTTCGACACCCGCAAGCTCGGCGAGGACGAGAAGCACCAGCGGCGCAACAGCCTCAAGGGCCCGCTCGGACTCTGGATCACCGCCAAGGACTACCGGAACCTCGCCATGGTCAAGCGGACCTGGCGCGGACGCTGGGCCTCCGTGATCGCCGCCTGGCGCGTCTCGTCCAACATGGTCCGCCGGCGCCACATGGCCACCGGGGGACGGGCGTTGGTGGCACGGATGCGGATGGCGCTCAAGGAAGCCGGCGTGCCGGTGTATCTGCGCAGCCCGATGACCGAGCTCGTCACCGACGCAGACGGCACGGTCACCGGCGTCGTCGTCACCCGTGACGGCAGAGCCGTACGGATCGGCGCCCGGCACGGCGTGCTCCTCGCCACCGGCGGTTTCGACCACAACCAGGAGATGCGCGAGAAGTACCTGCCCGAGGGCGGCCGCGACAACCACAGCGCCGGCGCCGTCGAGAACGTCGGCGACGGCATCCTCGCCGGCCAGGCACTCGGCGCCGCGCTCGGCTTCATGGACGACGCCTGGTGGATGCCGTCCGTGCACCACCCCTCCGGAGCCACGATCCCGCTGGTCTCCGAGCGGTGCATCCCGCCTTCCGTGATCGTCTCCGCCGACGGCAGGCGCTTCACCAACGAGTCGTCCCCGTACGTCAACTTCGTCCACGACCAGCTCGAAGGCGGGCACACCACCGCCTGGTTCGTCATGGACGCCAAGGCCCGGGCCCGCTACCCGTTCGCGCAGATCCTCCCCGGAATGCCCTTCCCCAAGGCGTTCTACGAGAACGGCACCGTGCACCGCGCGGACAGCATCGCCGGGCTCGCCCGGAGCATCGACGTCCCGGCGGACGCCCTCACCGCGACCGTCGAACGGTTCAACGGCTTCGCCCGTACCGGGCACGACACCGACTTCGGGCGGGGCGACAGCGCCTACGACCGCTACTACGGCGACCCGACGATGAAGAACCCCAACCTCGACGAGCTCGACAAGGCCCCCTACTACGCCGTCCGCATCGAGGTCGGCGACCTCGGCACCAAGGGCGGACTCGTCTGCGACGAGCACAGCCGGGTGCTGCGCGAGGACGGCACGGCCGTCGCCGGGCTGTACGCCACCGGCAACACCTCCGCGGCCGTCATGGGCAACGAGTACGCCGGACCCGGCGCCACCATCGGCCCCGCCATCGTGTTCGGCTACCTCGCGGCCCGGCACGCGGCCGCCACCACCCGTGCGGGGACCCGGGCCGGCGGAGCCACCACATGAGCCCGGCGCCGCTGACCGTACGCGTGGTCAAGGTGATCCGGGAGACGGCCGACGCGCACTCGCTGGTCCTGGAACCGGCGGACGGGGAACGGGCCCGGTTCACCTACCGGCCGGGCCAGTTCCTCACCGTACGGGTGCCCTCCGACCGCCCCGGCGGAGCCGCCCGCTGCTACTCGCTGTGCAGCTCCCCGGTGCGTGACGAGCATCTGAAGGTGACCGTCAAGCGCACGGCCGGCGGGTACGCCTCCCACTGGATCTGCGACCACGTCACCGAGGGGGACACCCTGGAGGTGCTGCGGCCCGCGGGCACCTTCACCCCGGACTCGCTCGACGGCGACTTCCTCCTGCTCGCCGCGGGCAGCGGCATCACCCCGGTGATGTCGATCCTCGCCTCCGCCCTGCACGCGGGAACCGGCACGGTCACCCTCCTCTATGCCAACCGCGACGAGCAGTCCGTGATCTTCCGCGACGAACTGGCCGAACTGGCAAGGGAGTACGGAGACCGGCTGACCGTCCTGCACTGGCTGGAGTCCGTCCAGGGCCGGCCCACCGCAGCCGGCCTGCGCGCCCTCGCCCGCCCCTGCGCCGGGCGCCCCGCCTTCGTCTGCGGGCCCGGGCCCTTCATGGAACTGGCGGCCGGCGCGCTCACCGAACTGGGCGTACCGCCGGACCGGATCACGGTGGAGCGCTTCACCTCCCTGACCGGCGACCCCTTCGCGGAACGTGAGCCCGCGCCGGAACCGGACACCGACGGGCCTGTCAGCACGGCCGAGGTGGAGCTGGACGGGGTGCGTCACACCGTCGACTGGCCCCGGAACACCCCTCTGCTCGACGTGCTGCTCGCCGCCGGACTCGACGCGCCCTACTCCTGCCGGGAGGGCAGTTGCAGCGCCTGCGCCTGTGTTCTCACCGAGGGCGAGGTGGCGATGGAACGCAACGAGGTCCTGGACGCGACCGACCTCGCCGACGGCCTGATCCTCGCCTGCCAGGCGCGCCCGCTCAGCGACCGGCTGAAGGCCACGTACGACGGCTGAGCCGCCCCTCCCGTACCCGTTCTCCGTTCCCACTCGACCCGGATGAGGTTCGAACCGTGACCAAGGCGACCGCCGCGATCGTCGGATCCGGCAATATCGGCACCGACCTGATGTACAAACTCCTGCGCTCGCCCGACATCGAGCCGCGCTGGATGATCGGCATCGACGAGCAGAGCCCCGGGCTCAAGCGCGCCGCCGATCACGGCCTGCACGCGAGCGCCGACGGCGTCGACGCGCTGCTGGCCGGCGACGAGCGTCCGGACCTGGTCTTCGAGGCCACGTCCGCGTACGTCCACCGGGCCAACGCCCCCAAGTACGCCGAACTCGGCATCCAGGCCATCGACCTGACCCCTGCCGCGATCGGTCCGGCGGTCGTGCCCGCCGTCAACCTCGGCGACCATCTCGACGCGCCCAACGTCTCCCTCATCACCTGCGGCGGCCAGGCCACCATCCCCATCGTGCACGCCGTGTCCCGGGTCACCGAGGTCAGTTACGCGGAGATCGTCGCGAGTGTCGCCTCGCCGTCCGCAGGGCCCGGCACCCGCGCGAACATCGACGAGTTCACGCTCACCACCAGCCGGGGCATCGAGACGATCGGCGGCGCGGCCAAGGGCAAGGCCATCATCATCCTCAACCCGGCCGAGCCGCCGATGCTGATGCAGGACACCGTCTTCTGCGCCGTCCCCGCCGACGTGGACCGGGACGCCGTCACCGCCTCGATCCAGGAGACCGTCGCGAAGGTCGCCGCGTACGTGCCCGGCTACCGGCTGCGCGCCGAGCCGCAGTTCGACCGGCCGACCGCGGTCAGCGGCGGGCTCGCCCGGGTCGCGGTCTTCGTCGAGGTGGAGGGCGCGGGCGACTTCCTGCCGCCGTACTCCGGAAACCTCGACATCATGACCGCCGCCGCCACCAGGGTCGGCGAGGGCTTCGCCCAGCGGATCACCGCCCGCCGCGCCGGCGCCTGACCGCCGCTCACCGAGGAGACACGAGCCATGCCCTACAGCTCAGACCTGGACATCCGGGTCACCGACTCGTCCCTGCGGGACGGTTCGCACGCCAAGCAGCACCAGTTCACCGTCGATCACGTCACCTCCATCGTCGCCGCCCTCGACGACGCGGGCGTTCCCGTCATCGAGGTCACGCACGGCGACGGCCTCGGCGGGTCGTCCTTCAACTACGGTTTCAGCCACACACCCGAGCAGGAGCTCATCAAGGCCGCGGTGAAGACCGCCCGCCGGGCGAAGATCGCTTTCCTGATGCTGCCGGGCCTCGGCCTCCAGGACGACATCCGCGAGGCCGCCGACAACGGCGCCTCGATCTGCCGGATCGCCACCCACTGCACCGAGGCCGACATCTCCGTCCAGCACTTCGGTCTCGCCCGTGAACTGGGCCTGGAGACCGTCGGGTTCCTGATGATGTCGCACAGCCAGCCACCCTCGGTGCTGGCCCGGCAGGCCCGCATCATGGCCGACGCCGGCTGCCAGTGCGTCTACGTCGTCGACTCCGCCGGCGCCCTCATCATGGAACAGACGAGCGACCGCATCGCCGCCCTCGTCGCCGAGCTCGGCGACGACGCGCAGGTCGGCTTCCACGGCCACGAGAACCTGGGCCTCGGCGTCGCGAACTCGGTCCTCGCGGTACGCGCCGGAGCCACCCAGATCGACGGATCCACCCGCCGCTTCGGCGCGGGCGCAGGCAACACGCCCGTCGAGGGATTCGCCGCCGTCGCCGAGAAGCTGGGCATCCGTACCGGCATCGACGTACTGAAGATCATCGACGCGGCCGAGGACGTCGTACGGCCCGTCATGGACGGCGAGTGTCTGCTCGACCGGCTGTCCCTGACGATGGGCTACGCCGGGGTCTACTCCAGCTTCCTGAAGCACGCCGCCCGCCAGGCCGCCACCTACCAGGTGTCCGGCGCCGAGATCCTCATGGAGGCCGGCCGCCGCAAGCTCGTCGGCGGCCAGGAGGACCAGCTCATCGAGATCGCGGTCGCCCTCGCGGCGAAGAACCGCTCCGGGACCGCCCAGCACTCCTCGGGGAAGTGAGAACAGCCATGCCCAATCCCGTACTCGAAGCCGTCGAAGCGCGCGCCGACGAGATCCGTGCGCTCGGCCCGGCCAACGAGGCGCTCGGCCGGCTCGACGACCAGGCCGCGAAGATCCTGCGGGACGTCGGGGCGATGCGCATGCTCCAGCCGAAGACGTACGGCGGCCTCGAACTGCACCCGCGCGAGTTCGCCGAGACCGTCATGAGAATCGCCTCCCTGGACGGGGCGGCCGGCTGGGTCGCCGGTGTCGTCGGTGTCCACCCGTGGGAGATGGCGATGGCCGACCCACGGGTCCAGGAGGAGATCTGGGGCGAGGACGCCGACACCTGGATCGCCTCCCCGTACGCGCCGATGGGCCTGCTGCGGCCCGTCGACGGCGGCTACGTCTTCAACGGCCGCTGGCAGTTCTCCTCAGGCACCGACCACTGCCGCTGGATCTTCCTCGGCGGCTTCCTCGCCGACGCCGACGGCAACCGGCTGAACCCCCCGCAGTCCGTGCACGTCATCCTGCCGCGCGCCGACTACGAGATCGTGGAGGACTCCTGGGACGTGGTCGGGCTGCGCGGCACCGGCAGCAAGGACGTCATCGTCAAGGACGCCTTCGTACCCGACTACCGCGTCATCGAGTACAACAAGGTCGTGGACGGTTCCCTGGCCGCCGAGGCAGGGCTGACCAACCCCGCCTACCGGCTGCCCTTCTCGGCCGCGTTCCCGCTCGGCATCACCGCCGCCGTGATCGGCATCTGTGAGGGCGCGCTCGCCCACCACCTCGACTACCAGCGCACCCGGGTGCAGATCACCGGCCAGGCCGTGAAGGACGACCCGTACGTCCTGTACGCGATCAGCGACGCGGCGGCCGAGATCGCGGCCTCCCGGTCGGCGCTCCTGGACAACATCTGCCGGATCTACGACGCCGTGGCCGCCGGCGAGGAGATCAGCTTCGAGCGCCGGGCCGTCGGCCGGCGCACCCAGGCCGCCGCCGCCTGGCGGGCGGTCCGCGCGGTCGATGAGGTCGTCGCCCGCTCCGGCGGCAACGCGATGCGGCTGGACAACCCGATCCAGCGCTTCTGGCGCGACGCGCACATGGGCCTCGCGCACGCCATCCATGTGCCGGGATCCGTCTTCCACGCCTCGGCCCTCACCGAGATCGGGGTCGAGCCGCCGCAGGGCCCGATGCGCTCGATGATCTGAGTCCTTCACCCGGAGCAGTTGATTCAGAGAGGACCCCCCCCATGACACAGACACAGATCCGAGGGCTCGGATATCTCCGGGTCCAGACCCGTGACATCGACCGCTGGCGCGAACTCACCGTGGACGCCCTCGGCTTCGCCGAAGGCTCCGGGCCGGACCCGGACGGCCTGTACCTGCGCATGGACGAGCGCCGCACCCGGCTCGTCGTCCTGCCCGGCGACAGCGACCGGGTGCTGTCGGTCGGCTGGGAGGTGCGGGACCAGTTCGCGCTCGCCGCCGTCGGCCGCGCCGTCGAGGCGTCCGGAACGGCGGTGAAACCGCTCGGCCGTGAGGAGGCCGACGACCGGGGCGTCGAGGAGGGCATCGTCTTCGACGACCCGGCCGGTGTACCCGTCGAGGTGTTCTTCGCGCCGATCCTCGACCACAGCCCCGTAAGGACCGGGTTCGGCCAGCGGTTCGTCACCGGCGGCCAGGGGATGGGCCACATCGTGCTGCCCACCACCCGCCCCGAGGAGACCGTCGCCTTCTACACCGAGGTGCTCGGCTTCCTGCCGCGCGGCGCCATGCGGGTCGGCGACCGGCCCTCGGACGCCCCGCCCCGCCGTGTGCGCTTCATGGGCGTCAACGAACGCCACCACAGCCTCGCCGTCTGCGGCGCCCCGCACGGTGAGGCGCCCGGCCTCGTGCACCTGATGGTCGAGGTGGACAGCCTGGACGCGGTCGGCCGCGCCCTCGACAACGTGGGCAAGCAGGGCTTCTCGCTCTCCTCCACCCTGGGGCGGCACACCAACGACAAGATGGTGTCGTTCTATGTGCGCGCCCCCGGCGGCTGGGACCTCGAGTACGGCTACGACGGGATGCGCGTCGACGAGGCGCACTACACCGCCGAGGAGATCACCGCCGACAGCTACTGGGGCCACGACTGGTCCGGTTCCGAACCCCTCGCCGCCTTCACCCCGCCAGGGACGGCCACATGAGCACCGCCCGGCCGGTGACACCCGTGCCCGCCGGGACCGTCGACCACTACGACGGGGAGACCGACGTGCTGGTCGTCGGCTTCGGATGCGCCGGAGCCGCCGCCGCGTACGAGGCAGCGGCGGCGGGCGCCGACGTCCTCGTACTGGAACGGGCCGGGGGCCCCGGCGGGTCCTCCGCCCTGTCGGGCGGCGAGCTGTATCTCGGCGGCGGAACCCCGGTGCAGCGCGCGTGCGGCTTCGAGGACAGCGCGGACGACATGTTCGCCTACCTCGACGCCGCACTCGGGCCGCACGCCGACCAGGAGAAGCTGCGCCTGTACTGCGAGGGCAGTGCCGGCCACTTCCAGTGGTTCGTGGACCGCGGGCTGACCTTCGAGCCGACCCTGTGGGACGCGCCGACCTGGATGCCGACCACCAAGGACGGGCTGATGTGGCTGGGCGAGAACGCCTGGCCGTACAACGAGATCGCCCGCCCGGCACCGCGCGGCCACCGCTGCGCGACCAACGCGTTCGGCGGCTGGCTCGTGATGGAGAAACTGGTCGCCGCCGCCCAGGACGCCGGGGCCGCCGTACACGCCGACACCCTGGCCACGGCCCTCGTCGTGGACGACGACGGACGGGTCGTCGGGGTCCGCGCACGCCGGCACGGCCGGGACCTCGTCTACCGGGCCCGCAAGGGGGTCGTGCTGACCACCGGCGGCTTCGCCGACAACGAGGAGATGCTCGCGGACCACGCCCCGCACCTCATCGGCCACGACAAGGTCAGCGACGGTCTGGACGACGGCAGCGGCATCCGCATGGCCGCCGCGCTCGGCGCTGCCACCCGGCGGATGGGCGTGGTCGAACTGGCGCTGACCGCGCTGCCCGCGATGGTCACCCGGGGCATGCTGGTCAACGCCCACGGACAGCGTTTCATCAACGAGGACGTGTACCCGGGCCTGTTCAGCGTGGCCGCCGTGCTGACCCAGCCCGCCCCCTACTGGGTGATCATCGACGAGGAGGGGTACGAGTCGATTCCGGAGGCGGAGCGCTGGGGTGTGGTGCCCCGGTTCGTCACGGAGACCCTGGCGGAGCTGGAGAGCGAACTCGGGATGCCCGAGGGAGCCCTGGAGTCCACGGTCGGCACGTACAACACCCACGCGGCGAGCGGAAAGGACCCGTACTTCCACAAGGACCCGCGCTGGCTGCGGCCGTTGACGGGGCCGTTCGCCGCGGTCGACCCGCGGACCGGCTTCCACCGGGGCGGCCGTCCCGCTGCGGGCGCCGGAACGGGGGTTGCGGGGTTCACCCTGGGCGGGCTCCACACCACCGTGGACGGTGCGGTGCTCGACGTGTCCGGCGATCCCGTCCCCGGGCTGTTCGCCGCGGGCCGGGCCGCCTCCGGCATCCACGGTGAGGGATACGTCAGCGGCACCTCGCTCGGTGACGGGACGTTCTTCGGGCGGCGCGCGGGTGTCGCCGCGGCGGGCGCCGTCTGAGCCAGGGCCTTTCGTTTGGATCAGGCCGGACCCCGCGAGCCCGGCATGATCCAAACGAAAGGCCCTACGTCCTGTCCGGAGTCCCGCGCCTGCGCAGCCGCGCTCCGCGCGGACGACGCGGGACTCCGGACAGGACGTAGGGCACGAAGGAGGCCGGGTACGCGTACCCGGCCTCTTCTGTGTGTCCTCAGGCGTCAGCCGCCGGGTGCGGGCCCGTCCGCGTCGTCGCCCACGAGCTCGATCGAGCCCCGCAGCGCCGCCTCGCGGATCGTGTCACGAAGCGACCCACAGCCCTCGAAGGCCGCGCCCGCCCCGTCGCGCTCCGCGCAGAGGGCCACCGCCCCGCCGTTCCACTGGACACTCGTCTGCTGCCAGCTGCTCTTGCGTACGAGCACCTGCGCCGCGCACCGGTCGCACGCCAGCGGCCGCATGGGGGCGCCGTCGGTGAGCCGGTTGTCGGCCCGCATCAGACCGGCCGGCCCTCGGCGGCGGCAGCCTTGCGGGCGAGGTTCGCATCGACCTCCTTCTGCCACGCCTCGACGGGCCGTGTGGTGTCCAGCTCGAACTCGAACCGGTCGGTCATCTCCGGCTTCACATCGGCCACGTCCACGTAGAACTGCTCGTACCAGCGGCGCAGTTGGTAGACGGGGCCGTCCTCCTCGCAGAGGAGGGGGTTGTCGATGCGGGCCTTGTTCTGCCAGATCTGGATGTCCTGCTCGAAGCCGAGCTTGATGAACTGGGCCATGCCTGCCGCGAGTTCGTCTGCCTCACTGCCCTTCATCGACGGCGAGCGCTTGACGATGATGCCGTACTGGAGCACGAACCGGTTGGCGTCGACCGGATAGTGACAGTTGATCAGGACCGACTGCTGGTCACCTGTTTCGTAGTGATAGGTGAGGTCGTCGATCATGAAGGACGGGCCGTGGTACGAGGCCAGCGAGTTGGAGCCGGTGGTCTTCGGCTTGTCGCCCTGTTCCTGGGGGCGGGCGTCGGGGCGGCCGGTCGCGCGCATGTGCTGGGTGGCGGTGTGACCCTCGAAGACGTTCTTGAAGAACGTCGGGAAGGAGTAGTGGACGTAGAAGAAGTGGGCCATGTCCACCACGTTGTCCACGACTTCACGGCAGTTGGCGTCGATGGTGGTCTCGTACCAGAGCCATTCGGTCCACTCGTCGCCCGTCGCGCCCTCGATCCGGGGAATGGTCACGTCGGCGGGCGGGGGGTTGCCCTCGGGGTCGTTCCAGACGAAGAGCATGCCGTCCTGGTCCAGGGTGGGCCAGGACGCCGTGCGGGCCCGCAGCGGCACGCGCTTGGAGTACGGGATCTGCTTGCAGCGGCCGTCGCCGCCCCAGCGCCAGTCGTGGAACGGGCAGGCGATCTCGTCACCCTTGACGGTGCCCTGCGAGAGGTCGCCGCCCATGTGCCGGCAGTAGGCGTCCAGCACGCTGAGCGTGCCGTCGCCCGCCTGGAACACCACGAGCTTCTGGCCGAACGCCAGGACCGAGTGAGGCTTTCCGTCCCTGTACTTCTCCGCGAGGCCCAGGCAGTGCCAGCCGCGCGCGAAGCGCGTGGGTGCCGCTGCGGCTTCGATGGCCCTGACGTCGTCGGGTGCTGACTCGACTGCGCTCACGTTCTCTCATCCCCTTAAGGACGCATGGTTTTCCAGGTTCCCGGACGGTAGGCGCGCTCACCGGTGCCCGGCCGAGGGAGTCCCACTGACCGGAACCGGCCCTCCGCGGCCCGTCGAGGGCGGGTCCCGGTCGGTGGGACCGGGGTTTCGTGGTGCCGCCGGCCGCGGGTAGCGTCCGCCGACTTGCCCACCGGAAGACACAGTCGAGGAGCCCGTGATGAACCGATTCGACGGCGTCAAAGTCCTGCTCACCGGGGCAGGATCGGGGATCGGGCGGGCGACCGCGCTCCGCCTGGTGTCCGAGGGTGCGGCCGTGTTCGGCGTCGACCTGTCGCACGACGGCCTGGCGGACACCGCTGCTGCGGCGGACGGGCCGGGGTGGATCGTGACCCGGGTCGTCGATGTCGCCGACGAGGACGCGGTGGTCGAGTGCGTGCGGGCCGCGGCCGGAGGACTCGGTGGCATCGACGTCCTCGTCAACGTGGCGGGGATCCACCGGACGACGCCGATCGACCGGCTGACGGTGGCCGACATGGAGCGGCTCTTCGCGGTCAACACGGTGGGCACGGCCCTGTTCTGCCGGGAGGCGCTGCCCCATCTGCCGGACGGTTCCGGGGTCATCGTCAACGTGGCGTCGTCGGCGGCGGGGCACGGGAACCCGTACATGACCGCGTACGCCGCGTCCAAGGGGGCGGTCCTCGGCTTCTCGCTGTCCCTGGCGGCCGAGGTCGCGCACCGCGGCATCCGGGTCGTGCCCGTGTCGCCCGGCTCCGTCGCCACGCCCCTGGCCGGGCCGCACGTGCTGCCGCCGGACCTCGACGCCTCGTACTACGCGCGGATCCGCTCACCGTTCGGCGCCGGGCAGCCCGAGCAGATCGCCGGGGTGATCGCCTTCGCGGCGTCGCGGGACGCGGGCTACCTCACCGGCGCGGAGCTCCGGGCCGACGGCGGATCCCACATCTGACGGCGGATCCCCCTCTGACGCCGCGGCCCGGTCCGGGGTGCGCGAGGCCACTGAGCGGGACTGACCCTTGCTTGTTTCGAGAACGAATTCTAGTTTTGGTCCCTCAGTGTCCCGGCCCCCGGGCCCCTCACACCTTTTGGAGAGCCATGACCGAGGCCGTCATCGTCGAAGCCGCGCGGACACCGGTCGGCCGGCGCCGCGGTGTCCTGTCCGGACTCCACCCGGCGCAGCTCCTCGGGCTCGCCCAGAAGGGCCTGCTGGCGCGGGCCGGCCTCGCCCCCGACACCGTGGAGCAGGTCATCGGGGGCTGTGTCACCCAGGCCGGTGAGCAGTCCAACAACGTCACGCGCAACGCCTGGCTGCACGCCGGACTGCCCTACACCACCGCCTGCACCTCGATCGACTGCGCCTGCGGCTCGTCCCAGCAGGCCGTGCACCTGGTCGCGGGCCTGATCGCGTCCGGCGCCATCGAGACCGGCATCGGCTGCGGCGTCGAGTCCATGAGCCGCGTCTTCCTCGGTGCCGCGCTCACCCCCGGCAACGGCTCCCCGGCGCCGGAGGACTGGGGCCTGGACATGCCCGACCAGTTCACCGCCGCCGAACGCATCGCCCGCAACCGGGGCATCACCCGGGCCGACGCGGACGCCCTCGGCCTCGTCTCGCAGCAGAAGGCCGCCCGCGCCTGGGCCGAGGGCCGCTTCGACGGGCAGATCATCGATATCCAGGCCCCCGTCATGGGACCCGAGGGGCCCACCGGTGAGACCGCCCTCGTCAGCCGCGACCAGGGGCTGCGCGACACCACCCACGAGGCGCTGGCCGCCCTGCGGCCCGTACTCCCGGACGGCATCCACACCGCGGGGAACTCCTCCCAGATCAGCGACGGCGCCGCCGCCGTCCTGCTCATGAGCCGGGAGCGCGCCGCCCGCGAAGGGCTGCGGCCGCGCGCCCGGATCGTGGCCTCCGCCATGGTCGGCTCCGACCCGTACTACCACCTCGACGGACCCGTCGCCGCGACCGAACAGGTCCTGCACAGCGCCGGCATGACCCTCGACGACATCGACCTCGTCGAGATCAACGAGGCCTTCGCCTCCGTCGTCCTGTCCTGGGCCCAGGTCCACAAGGCGGACATGGACAAGGTCAACGTCAACGGCGGCGCCATCGCGCTCGGTCACGCCGTCGGCTCCACCGGTGCCCGGCTCATCACCCAGGCCCTGTACGAACTGGAGCGCACGGGCAAGTCCACCGCACTGATCACCATGTGCGCCGGCGGGGCGCATGCGACCGCCACCGTCATCGAACGCATCTGAGGGGCGCGCCATGACCATCGGACTCACCCAGGAGCACCTGGACCTGCGCGACGCCGTACGCGCCTTCGCGACACGGCACATCACCGAGGAGACCCTTCGTACGGCGGCCGACGCCGACAAGGAGGCCCTCCCCGCCCACTGGAGCGGCCTCGCCGGACAGGGCCTCCTCGGCCTGCACCTGCCGGAGGAGGACGGCGGCGCCGGGTACGGACTCGTCGAACTCGCCGTCGTCACCGAGGAACTGGGCCGGGCCACAGCCCCCGGCCCCTTCCTGCCGACGACGCTCGCCTCGGCCGTCCTGCACGCCGCCGGACACCGGACCCACCTCGCCCCGCTCGCCGCCGGCACCACCCTCGGCGCGGTGGGGCTCGCCCCCGGCAGCCTCGCCCTGGCCCGCGCCGCCGACGGCACGGTCACGGTCACCGGCACCTCGGAACTCGTGATCGGCGGACACCTCGCCGACGTGTTCGTGCTGCCCGCCTCCGACGGCGGCCGGACCACCTGGCTGGTGCTGCCCCGCGCCGCCGTGGACACCACCGACGTCCGCAGCCACGACCTGACCCGGCGCTCGTCCCGGGTGACCGTACGGTCGGTGCCGGTCCCCGCCACCGACCTGCTGGACCTCGACCCGCGCACGCCCCGGGACCTCGCCGCGACGCTGTTCGCCGCCGAGGCCGCCGGGCTCGCCGACCGCTGCGTGACGACCGCCGCGCAATACGCCCGGGTGCGGGAGCAGTTCGGCCGCCGCATCGGCCAGTTCCAGGGCGTCAAGCACCGCTGCGCCCGCATGCTCGCCCAGGCCGAACAGGCCCGCGCCTGCGCCTGGGACGCCGCCCGCGCGCACGACGTCGTGGACCGGACCGAGGCGTCCCTGGCCGCCGCGGTCGCCGGAGCGGTCGCCGTCGACGCCGCGTTCTCCGTCGCCAAGGACTGCATCCAGGTGCTCGGCGGCATCGGCTTCACCTGGGAGCACGACGCACACCTCGCGCTGCGCCGCGCCCAGACCCTCCGGATCGCGCTGGGCCCGGCTGCCGCCTGGCGTCGCCGCGTCGCCCGCCTCACCCTGGACGGCACCCGCCGCACCCTGAGCGTGGAACTGCCGGCCGAGGCCGAAGCCGTACGCAAGGAGATCCGCGCCGAACTGCGGGCAGCCGCGGGCCTGGACGGCAAGGACCGGCTCACCCACCTCGCCGACCACGGCTACACCGCACCGCACCTGCCGGCCCCCTGGGGCAAGGGTGCAGGGCCGGTGGACCAGCTCGTCATCGCCGAGGAGCTGCAGGCAGCGGAGCTCACCCCGGTCGACATGATCATCGGCGGCTGGGTGGTGCCCACGATCATCGCGCACGGCGACCCGGCACAGCAGGAGCGTTTCCTCGCCCCGAGCCTGCGCGGCGACATCCGCTGGTGCCAGCTGTTCAGCGAACCGGGCGCGGGCTCCGACCTCGCCGGGCTCACCACCCGCGCCGATAAGGTGGACGGCGGCTGGAGGATCACCGGACAGAAGGTGTGGACGTCCATGGCCCGCGACGCCCACTGGGGCGTCCTGCTCGCCCGCACGGATGCCGACGTGCCGAAGCACAAGGGCATCTCCTACTTCCTGCTCGACATGACGAGCCCCGGGATCGACATCCGGCCGCTGCGGCAGATCACCGGGGACGCCGAGTTCAACGAGGTCTTCCTCGACGAGGTGTTCATCCCCGACGAGTTGCTCGTCGGCTCCCCGGGCGCCGGCTGGAAGCTCGCCCGCACCACGCTCGCCAACGAACGCGTCGCCCTCTCCCACGACTCGGTCGGCTCCGGCGCCGAGGCCCTGCTGGAGATCGCGGCAGGCTCGGACGGGCTCGACGACGAACAGCTCACCACGCTCGGCGGCCATCTCTGCGACGCCCAGACCGGCGGCGTCCTCGCCCTGCGCACCACCCTGCGCAGCGTCTCCGGGCAGCAGCCCGGTGCCGAGGCGTCCGTCGCCAAACTGCTCGGCGTCGAACACCAGCAGCGGGTCTGGGAGACCTGCATGGAGTGGCAGGGCTCCGCCGCGCTCACCGGTGAGGGCGAACGCCTCGACGCCACCTGGCAGTTCCTCAACGCCCGCTGCCTGTCCATCGCGGGCGGTACGACGGAGGTCCAGCTGAACATCATCGGCGAGCGCATGCTCGGCCTGCCCCGCGACCCCGAGCCCTCCCAGAAAGGCTGACCATGTCCATCGACCGCGACAAGGCGCTGACCGCGGACCCGTCCGTCCGCGAGATCCACTGGACCACCCGTGATGTGCTCCTGTACCACCTGAGCCTGGGCGCGGGGGCCGACGCGGCCACCGGCCCCGAGCTGCACCTCACCTATGAGAACGGCCTCGGCGTGCTGCCCACCTTCGCCATGGTGGCCGGCTCCGGCATCTCCGCCGGCGAGGCGGGTCCACCCGGTTTCCACCTGCCCGGTATCGACATCGACCTGCGGGCCGTCCTCCACGCCGGCCAGGGCCTCACGGTCCACCGGCCGCTGCCGGCCTCGGGCACCGCCACGCTCACCTCGCGCGTCGCCGAGCTGTGGGACAAGGGCAAGGCCGCGCTCATCGTCCTGGAGTCCGCGGCCACGGACGCCGACGGCGAACCGCTGTGGACCTCCACCACCCGCATCTGGGCCCGCGGCGAGGGCGGCTTCGGCGGAGAGTCCGGCCCGGGGGAGGAGTGGGCGGCACCGGACCGTCCCGCCGACACGGTGCTTACGTCCGCCACCACCCCCCAGCAGGCCCTGTGGTACCGGCTCAACGGTGACCTCAACCCGCTGCACGCCGACCCGGCCTTCGCCCGGGCGGCCGGCTTCGACCGGCCGATCCTGCACGGACTCGCCTCGTACGGCCTCGTCTGCAAGGCCCTCGTCGACGGCATCCTCGACGGCGACGTCACCCGCCTCACCGGACTCACCGTGCGCTTCGCCGGACCCCTCGTCCCCGGCGAGTCCCTCGCCACCTCCGTATGGTGCCGGGAACCGGCCGACGACGGCACGCAGCAGCTCGTGCTGCACGCGGCCTGCCCCGAGCGCGACGGTGCGCCCGTGCTCACCCACGCGACGGCGACGGTGACGGCATGAGCGTCCCCTGCGACGAGAACACCGCACAGGTCACCGGTCCCCGCCTGGTCGCCGAACCGCACAAGGACGGCGTCGACGCGGCCGTCGCCGCCGCCCGCCGGGTGGTCACGGCCCTGCTGCGCGCCGGTGACGGGACCGGCGCCGACATGAACGAGATCGCCGCCCGGCTCGACGCCGTCGCGGACGGGCTCGCCGAGAGGGCGCCCTCCATGGAGAAGCGCCTCGCCGAGATGTGGCGCGGTGAGGGTGTCACCCGGCACGACCCCGTCACCGGTCCGGAGAACGCCCTCGCACCGCCGCTGCACCTGCACGGCAAGGACGACGGCTCCGTCGAAGGCGTCGTCACGCTCGACCTGCCCTACCAGGGCCCGCCCGGCCATGTGCACGGCGGGATCTCGGCCCTGCTCCTCGACCACACGCTGGGTGTGGCCAACCACTGGGGCGGCCCCTCCGGCATGACCGCGGAACTGACCCTGCGCTATCTGCGGCCCACCCCGCTGTTCGAGCCGCTGACGGTCACCGGACGCCAGATCTCGGTGGACGGTTCGCGGATCCGTACGGTCGGCGAGATCAGGGCCGGCGGGCGCGCCTGCGTCACCGCGGAGGGCCTGTTCATCAACAAGCAGCTCCCCAGGCCGAGTTGAGGGAGGCCGGGGCGATGGGAAACCTCGAAGGCAAGGTCGCGGTCATCAGTGGCGCCGGGCAGGGCGTCGGTCAGGGCATCGCCCTGGCCCTCGCCTCCGAAGGGGCCTCGGTGGCCGTCCTCGGGCGGACCGCCGCGAAGCTGGAAGCGACCTGTGAGCTGCTGCGCGAGCGAGGGGTGAGGGCCGAGCCGTTCGTCCTCGACGTCCTCGACACGGACCGGATCCCCTCCGTCGTGGAGGAGATCGCCGAGCGCTTCGGCTCGATCGACATCCTGGTCAACAACGCCTACTCCGGATGCTACGGACCGCTCCTGTCGCTGAGCGACGAACAGTTCCGGAAGGGCTTCGACAGCGGACCGTTCGCGGCGTTCGCCTTCATGAAGGCCGCGCATCCGTACCTGAAGCTCAACGGCGGCGGCTCCGTCATCAACCTGGTCACGTCCGCCATGGTCCGCTGGGACCTGAGCACGTACGGGGCGTACGCGGCGGCCAAGTCCGCCCTGCGCTCGCTGACCAGGGCCGCGGCCAACGAATGGGGCCGTGACGGCATCCGGGTCAACGCGATCGCCCCGCACGCCACGTCACCCGCCTACGCGGGCTGGCAGGCGGCCCACCCGGAGGAGGCCGCCGCATTCTGCGCCTCCATTCCGCTCGGGTACGTCGGCGACTGCGAACAGGACATCGGCCGGGCCGTGGCCATGCTGTGCGGCCCGGACGCCCGCTATCTGACGGGCGCCACGGTGCCCCTCGACGGCGGCCAGGCCAACTTCGGCTGACCGGGGGCCGGCAACCCCTCCCGGTCAGCGGGACGGCCCGGTCCGGGCCGTCCCGCCCGCGGTTAGCGTCGCCACGCCGGGCGCCACGATCACCACGAAACGCGCCGAGGCCACCACGGGAAGCGCCCGCCGCCGCCACGGGGCGCGCCGCGCGACCCACCCCCGTACCGACACCGGCAGACCCGGCCACCGGGTGAGAGGGACCGACGTTGCCACACGAGACGATTGCCGAGCAGCTGCTCGCCCGCGCCGGGGACGACCACCCGGGCCTGCTGACCCGTGACGGGTCCTGGACCTGGGGAGAGGTGGTCGAGGAGAGCGCGGCCCGCGCCGCCTGGGCCCGGAAACTGCGCACCGACGGGCCGTTCCACATCGGCGTACTCCTGGACAACGAACCCGAGTACGTCTTCTGGCTGGGCGCCGCCGCCCTCGCCGGCGCAGCCGTCGTCGGCATCAACCCCACCCGCCGCGGCGCCGAACTCGAGCGCGAGGTACGGCACACCGACTGCCAGGTGATCGTCACCGACCGGGCGGGCGCCGCCCTGCTCGACGGACTGGACATCGGCGTGGACCCGGACCGCTTCCTCGTCATAGACACACCGGAGTACGAGGACCGCCTTGCCGCGTACGCCGGCCTGCCCGCCCTCGCCCCCGGCGTCACCGCCACCACCCGGATGCTGCTGCTCCTCACCTCCGGCACCACCGGCACCTCGAAGGCGGCGATCTGCTCGCAGGGCCGGCTGGCCGCACTCGGCGCCGCCAACAGCGCGAAGTACGACATCACCCGCAAGGACACCTGCTACTGCCCGATGCCGCTGTTCCACGGCAACGCGCTGATGGCCCTGTGGGCCCCCGCCCTCTCCGCCGGCGCCACGATCGCCCTCACTCGCAAGTTCTCCGCCTCCGGATTCCTCCCCGACGTGACGCACTTCGGCGCCACCTACTTCACGTACGTCGGCAAGGCGATCGGCTACATCCTGGCCCGCCCCGAGACCCCCGGCGACGCCGGTAACCGGCTCACCCACGCCTTCGGCACCGAGGCCTCGCCCGAGGACGCGACCCGCTTCCTGGACCGCTTCGGCTGCCGCCTCGTCGAGGGCTACGGCTCCAGCGAGGGCGCCGGCATGCTCAAGCGCGTCCCCGACGCGCCCACGGGCGCGCTCGGCAGGCCGGCCCGGGACGGCGTCCGCATCGTGCACCCCACGAACCGGACCACCTGCCCGCCCGCCGTACTCGACTCCTACGGCCGGGTTCGCAATCCGGAGGAGGCCATCGGGGAGATCGTCGACACCGAGGGCGCCGCCCGCTTCGAGGGCTACTACAACAACGACGCGGCGAACGCCGAACGCGTCCGGCACGGCTGGTACTGGACCGGCGACCTCGGATACGTCGACGAGGCCGGCTACTTCTACTTCGCGGGCCGGTCCGGCGACTGGATCCGCGTCGACGGCGAGAACATCTCCGCCCTGCTCACCGAACGCATCCTGCGCAGGCACCCCGGTGTCATCGACGCCGGAGTCTTCGGCGTACCCGACCCGCGCTCCGGCGACCAGGTCATGGCCGCCGTCGAGATCGCCGCCGGCAGCCGGTTCGAGGACCTGGACCTGCCCGGCTTCCTGGACCGCCAGGAGGACCTGGGCACCAAGGGAGCCCCCCGCTTCGTCCGTGTCTCCCACGCACTGCCGGCCACCGCCTCCAACAAGCTGCGCAAGAAGGAGATGCAGATGGACGGCTGGCGCACCGGCGACCCGGTGTACCGCTGGGCGGGCCGGGGCCGGCCCGCGTACACGCCGATGACCGACGAGGAGAAGGCCGCGCTGCGCGGCGAGTTCCATGCCAACGGGCGCGCACGATTCCTTCCCTGACGTGACGTCATGAACCAGCGGCACCGAGCGAGGAGAACCACACATGCAACTGCGCGAGAGCGCCGCGCACCAGGAGCTGCGGCGGGAACTGCGGGCGTACTTCGCGGGACTGATGCCCGAGGACGAGCGCCGTCGCGTCGGCGAGGAGGGCGTGGGCGGCGACCGCTTCCGTGAGGTCGTCAAGAGGCTCGGCTCCGACGGCTGGCTGGGCATCGGCTGGCCCACCGAGTACGGCGGCCAGGGCCGGTCGGTCGAGGATCAGTACGTCTTCTTCGACGAGGTCCAACGGGCGGGCCTGCCCTTCCCGTTCGTCACGGTCAACACCGTCGGCCCGACCCTGATGGCGTACGGCTCCGAGGAGCACCGGAAGCGGTTCCTGCCCGGTATCCTTTCCGGCGACATCGTCTTCGCGATCGGCTACACCGAGCCCGGGGCCGGCACCGACCTCGCCTCGCTGACCACCCGCGCGGCCCGGGACGGCGACAGTTACGTCGTCGACGGCAGCAAGATCTTCACCAGCGGCGCCAACACCGCCGACTACGTGTGGCTCGCCGCCCGCACCGATCCGGATGCCCCCAAGCACAAGGGCATCTCCATCCTGATCGTGCCCACCGCCGACGACGGCTTCTCCTGGAGCCCCATCCGCACCGTCGGCGGCATGGTCGTCACCGCGACGTACTACAGCGGGGTGCGCGTCCCGGCCGCCGACGTGGTCGGTGACGTGGACGGCGGCTGGCGGCTGATCACCGCCCAGCTGAACCACGAACGCATCGGCCTCGCCGCCCTCGGCGGCCGCATGATCCAGCTGTGGGAACGGGTCCTGGACTGGGCCCGGGACAACGGCACGGCCGACATCCCGTGGGTGCGGCAGGAGTTCGCGCGTACGTACGCCCGGCTGGAGGCGATGCGGCTGATGAACTGGAAGATGACGTCCGCCGTCGCCCGCGACGCGCTGACCGGCGCCGACGCGGGCGCCGCCAAGGCGTACGGGACCGAGACCCACATCGCAGTCCAGCGCGGGCTGACCCAGATCCTCGGCGCCGCGGGCCGCATCCGGCCCGAGTCACCGGGCGCCGTCCTCGCCGGACAGGTCGAACAGCTCTCCCGGCAGGGCATCGTGAACACCTTCGGCGGCGGAGTCAACGAGATCCTGCGCGACATGGTCGCGACCCAGGGACTCGGGCTGCCGCGCAAGGGACGCGGCGCATGACCGGGCACGGCGAGCAGCCGCAGTCGGAGTACGAGCAGCGCCTCCAGGCCTTCACCGGGCGCGAACTGCGGGCCGCCACCCCGGCGCAGGACCCCGTCAACCAGCCGATGATCCGGCACTGGGCCGAGGCGATGGGGGACACCAACCCGGTGTACACCGACGCCGAGGCGGCCCGCGCCACCGGCCGCGAGGGGGTGGTCGCACCCGCGTCGATGGTCCAGGCCTGGACGATGCGGGGGTACGCGGCCACGACCGCCCCGCCGGACGGCGGCACGAACGGCTTCGACGAGCTCGTCGCCCTGCTCGACGAGTGCGGCTACAGCTCCGTGGTGGCGACCGACTCGGAGTTCACCTTCCTGCGGGAGCTGGTCCCCGGGGATCACGTCGCCGTCCGCGAGAGCGTCGATTCGGTCTCGGCGGAGAAGAAGACCGGCCTCGGCACCGGACGGTTCGTCACCACCCTCAAGACCTACACCGATCAGCACGGCGAGACGGTCGCCACCCAGAGGTGGCGCACCCTGAGGTTCCGGCCCGCGCCCGAAACGGAGCCGGCTCCGGCTCCGGAGCCGGTCCCCGCCCTGCGTCCGCGCCCGGCCGTCAACCGCGACAACGCCTTCTTCTTCGAGGGCGCGCAGCAGCACCGGCTGCTCATCCAGCGCTGCGCCTCCTGCTCCGCACTGCGCCACCCCCCGGGGCCGTGCTGCCCCGCGTGCGGCTCACTGGAGTGGGACACCGTCGAGGCCGCCGGCCACGGCCATGTGTACAGCTTCGTCGTGAACCACCATCCACGGCACCCGGCCTTCGACTCGCCCTACCTCGTCGCCGTCGTCGAACTCGCCGAAGGCACCCGGATCGTCACCAACCTGACCGGTGTCGCCCCCGACGAGGTCACCATCGGCATGGCCGTGGTCCTCGACTGGCTCGACGCCGACCCCGAACTGACCCTGCCGGTGTTCCGGCCCGCCCCGACGGAGGCGCCCTGATGGATTTCTCCCTGGGAGAAGAGCTCGAAGCAGTCCGTGACCTGGCGCGCGAGATCCTGACCGACCGCGTCACGCCCGAGCGGCTGCGTGAGGTCGAGACCTCGGCGAGCCGCGTCGACGAACAGCTGTGGGCGGACCTCGCCACGGCCGGGCTGCTCGCGGCCGTCCTGCCCGAACCGGACGGCGGGGCGGGCCTCGGCATGGCCGGGCTCTGCGTCCTCCTGGAGGAACAGGGCCGCCGCGTGGCCCCGTTGCCGCTCTGGCCCGCGCTGACCGGCGCTCTCGCCGTGGCGGCGTACGGAACCGCGGCGCAGCGGTCCCGGCTGCTGCCGGACATCGCGGACGGTACGGACCGGCTGACCGTCGCCCTGGAGGAGTTCGGCCCCGCCGAGCCCCTGGCGCCTCGCACGGCCGCGGCCGCCGACGGACCGGGATGGCGTGTCAGCGGGGTCAAGGCCGTGGTGCCCGCGCCCGCCGGCGCACGGCACGTCCTGGTGACGGCCGCGACCGAGTCCGGGCCCGGCCTCTTCCTCGTCGCCTCGGACGCCCCGGGCGTGAGCTGGGAGTACGCGGAGACCACCAGCCACGACATGAGCGCCCACCTCACCCTGCACGACGCCCCGGGCGAGCCCGTCGGCACCCCGGGCGACGGGGCCGCCGCGCACCTCGTGCGGAACGCCTTCGTCGCCCTGGCCGCCGTCCAGACCGGCGTGGCCGACGGGGCGCTGGCCCACGCGGCCGGGCACCTGCGCGAGCGGGAGCAGTTCGGCCGTCCGCTCGCCACGTTCCAGGCCGTCCAGCACCAGCTCGCCGACTGCTACATCGATATCGAGGCGATGCGGGTCACCCTCTGGCAGGCCGTGGACTCACTGGAGGAACCCTTCGACGCGTCGAGCGCCGACCGGGCCGCGGCGGTCGCCAAGTGGTGGGCCACGGAAGGGGGACTGAACACCGTGCACCGCGTTCAGCACGTGCACGGCGGCATCGGCGTCGACACCGACTACCCGGTGCACCGCCACTTCCTGTGGGGCAAGCAGATCTCCACCACCCTGGGCGGCGCGGGCGCCGACCTCGAACGCCTCGGAGCCCTGCTGACCGGCACGGCGGTGTCCTCATGACCCCGCCCCCGCGCACCCTCCCGCCGTCCCGCACCTACGACTCGGTGGCCGTCGGCGACGTACTCCCCGAGCTGTCGATCCCCCTCACCCGCACCCTGATCGTCGCCACCGCCCTCGCGAGCCGCGACTACCAGGACGTCCACCACGACCCCGAACTGGCCCGGGAACGCGGCTCCAAGGACATCTTCATGAACATCCTGACCAGCAACGGCCTCGTCGACCGGTACGTCACCGGCTGGGCCGGACCCGCCTGTGTCGTCAAGGCCATCCGGATCAGGCTCGGCGCGCCCAACCACCCCGGGGACACCATGGTGCTCACCGGCACGGTGACCGCGAAGTCGGACGCGGACCGCCGCGTCGAGATCGCGGTCACGGGCGCCAACAGCCTCGGTGCACATGTCACCGGGAGCGTCTCGGTGCAGCTGTCGGGGGATGACCGATGAGCACCCTTGCGCTGTCCGGGGCTGCCGCCGTGGCCGGCATCGGCGCCACCGAGTTCTCCAAGAACTCCGGGCGCAGCGAACTCCAGCTCGCCTGCGAGGCCGTGCTCGCCGCCCTCACGGACGCGGGTCTGAAACCCTCTGACGTGGACGGTCTTGTCACCTTCACCGCGGAGACCAACGCCGAGAACCACGTGGCGCGCAACACCGGAATGGGCGACCTCACCTTCTTCTCCCGCATCGGGTACGGCGGCGGAGCCGGCTGCGCCACCGTGCAGCAGGCGGCCATGGCCGTGGCGACCGGGGTCGCCGACGTGGTCGTCTGCTACCGGGCGTTCAACGAACGCTCCGGCGAGCGGTACGGGCTCGGGCAGGCCGCCCGCCCCATGGACACCACCGCGGACCGGGCGGCGTACGCCTGGATGACGCCCTTCGGGCTGAGCACCCCCGCCCAGTGGGTGGCCATGTTCGCCCGCCGCTATCTGCACGAGTACGGCGCCACCACCGACGACTTCGGCCGCGTGGCCGTGGTCGACCGCAAACATGCGGCGAACAACCCGGCGGCCTGGTTCCACGGCCGCCCCATCACCCTCCAGGACCACCGGGACTCCCGCTGGATCGCCGAACCGCTGCGGCTGCTGGACTGCTGCCAGGAGACCGACGGCGGACAGGCCCTGGTGATCGTCTCCGCCGAACGCGCCCGCGACCTGCCGCACCCGCCTGCGATGATCCGTTCGGCGGCCCAGGGGCTCGCGGCCGACCAGCACATGATGACCAGCTACTACCGGCCGACGATCACCGGGATCCCCGAAATGGGGCTCGTAGGACGACAGTTGTACGCGCAGAGCGGCCTCGGTCCCGACGACATCGACGCGGCCGTGCTCTACGACCACTTCACCCCGCTGGTCCTCCCGCAACTGGAGGAGCTGGGCTTCTGCAAGCCCGGCGAGGCCAAGGACTTCATCGCCGACGGCCACCTCGAGCTCGGCGGCCGGCTGCCCTTCAACACCCACGGCGGGCAGCTCGGCGAGGCGTACCTGCACGGAATGAACGGCATCGCCGAGGGCGTCCGGCTGGTCCGCGGCACCTCGGTGAACCAGCCGGACAAGGCCGACCACGTCATGGTCACCGCCGGCACCGGAGTACCCACCAGCGGTCTGATCCTGGGAGCCGACCGATGACCGTCTCCCCGTGGGAGGGCCGTGAACTCGGCACCCGTACCGTCTCCTGGACCGAGCGGGACGCGACCCTGTACGCACTCGCGGTCGGCGCCCCCGCCGACCGGCTCGACCTCGTGTACGAGGAGCGGCTGAGGGTCCTGCCCACCTTCGCGCTGACCCTGGCCCAGTGGGCGCCCGACGCGCTCGGCGAGCTCGGCGCCTTCGACACCACCACGGCCGTGCACGGCAGCCAACACCTCCTCGTGCACCGTCCGTTGGCTCCGTCCGGGAAGCTGGACACCACGGCACGGGTCTCCGCCGTCCGGGACAAGGGCGCCGCCGCCGTCTTCGACGTCGAGGTGTCCTGCGCGCACTTCACAGCCACCTGGTCGATCTTCGCACCGGGCTGCGGGGGCTTCGGCGGCGAACGCGGCCAGTCCGCCCCGCGCCGCCCGGACCGCCCCGCCGAACACGCCCTCACCGTCTCCACGCACGCCCGGCAGGCGGCCTTCTACCGGCTGCTCGGCGACCGGCACGCCATGCACATCGACCCGGAGGCGGCGAAGGCGGCCGGGATGGACCGGCCCTTCCTGCACGGGCTGTGCACCCTCGCCGCGAGCCTGCTTCCGCTGGCCGACGCCCTGGGCGTGCACCCGGCCGAACTGACTGAACTGGACGCCCGGTTCGCCGCACCGGTGTTCCCCGGCGACCGGCTCGGCCTGAGCGGCTGGGCCGACGCCCCCGGCGACGACAACCCCCACGACCGCGCCGTGCGCTTCGAGGCGACGGCCGACGACGGCCGTGCGGTGCTCACAGGCGGCCGGGCCCGCTTCCGCCCCACCACCCCCGACCGGACGGAGAACCCCGATGCTTGATCCCGTACAGCGCGCCGAGGCCGCCGCGGCGCTGTGGGCCGCCCAGCAGGGCCGCAGCCCCGTGGAGCCGCTCACCACCACTTTCCCGCGCATCGACGCGGCCGACGCCTACGAGATCCAGCTGATCAACATCCGCCGGCAGCTGGCCGAAGGCCGTACCGTCCGCGGGCACAAGGTCGGTCTGTCCTCGAAGGTCATGCAGCAGATGATGGGAGTCGACGAGCCGGACTACGGCCATCTGCTCTCCGACATGGTGCTGCCCCAGGAGGTCCCCGTCGAGGCCGACCGCTACTGCTACCCGCGGATCGAGGTCGAGATCGGCTACGTGCTGGGCCGCAGCCTGCCGGGGGAGGACTGCACCACCGAGGACGTCCTGGCGGCCACCGAGTACATCGTCCCGAGCCTCGAACTCATCGACAGCCGGATCAGGGACTGGCGGATCGGGCTCGCCGACACCATCGCCGACAACGCGTCGTCCGCCGGGGTGATCCTCGGCTCCGCCCGGGTGCGGCCCGGCGACCTGAACCCGGCCGACATCGAGGCCGTCCTGCACCGGGACGGCGAGGAGATCGCCCGGGGCAACACCAGTGCGGTGCTCGGCGACCCCACCGAGGCCGTCGCCTGGCTGGCCCGCAAGGTCGCGTCCTTCGGGGTGCGGCTGGAGGCGGGACACGTGATCCTGCCGGGGTCGTGCACCAAGGCCGTCGACGTCAGGCCGGGGGAGAGCTACCGGGCCGACTTCGAGGGTCTCGGATCCGTCTCCGTCGGCTTCGTCCACTCCTGACGGGACAAGCCTGCGTCCACTCAACGGGACACCGCCCGGCCAAGAACTGAAATCAATACTAGTTTCGTGTGTGTGGCGCACCCCGGCGGAGGTTTCCCGGGGTGCGCCCGCGTATCCAGCGGACCGACGGAACATGGAATGAGGCAGCATGAGCGCGACGCACACCCCCTCGGCGAAGACCCTTCAGGGGCGCACCGCCGTCGTCACCGGTGCGGGAGCGGGGCTCGGCCGCGCCGAGGCACTGGCACTCGCGGCGCTCGGCGCCAATGTGGTGGTGAACGACATCGGCCCGGCGGCCGACGACGTGGCCGCCGAGATCAAGGCCCTCGGAACGGGGGCCGTGGCGGTGACCGGTGACGTCGGCGACTGGTCCATGGGCGACCGGCTGGTGCAGGCCGCCGTGGAGAGCTTCGGCAGCCTGGACATCGTCGTCAACAACGCGGGCGTCCTCCGCGACAAGATGCTGTTCAACCTCACCGAGTCCGACTGGGACGACGTCCTGCGGATCCACCTCAAGGGGCACGCCGCGGTCTCCCGTGCCGCTGCCGTGCACTGGCGCGCGGCTAGCAAGACGTCCGGCGCCCCGGTCTACGGCCGCGTGATCAACACCTCGTCCGAGGCCTTCCTGTTCGGGTCCCCGGGTCAGCCGAACTACTCCGCCGCCAAGGCCGGCATCACCGCGCTGACCCTCGCCACCTCGCAGGGCCTGGCCCGCTACGGCGTACGCGCCAACGCGATCTGCCCCCGGGCACGCACCGCCATGACCGCCGAGGCCTTCGGTGAGGGCGCGACCGCGCCAGGCGGCCTCGACATCATGGCTCCCGAGCGCGTCGCCACCCTCGTCGGGCACCTGGCCTCACCCGCCGCCGACGAGATCAACGGGCAGGTCTTCGTCGTCTACGGCGACATGGTCGCGCTGCTGGCCCCGCCCACCGTGGAACAGAAGTTCACCGCCGCGGACGGCACCTTCACCCCGGCCGAACTCGACGAGCAGCTGACGGCGTACTTCCGCGGCCGCGACCCGCACCGGACGTACGCCGCCTACGGCATCGCCGGACTCGACACCACGGGGACGCAGCAGGCACGGTGAACGACGCGCTGGCCCCGGCCGCCGGGGGCAGCGGCTGTGGTCAGCCGGCGTCCGGCCCCGGGGCGAGCAGCAGGTGGCACGCCATCCGCAGGTCGGCATCGGCCTCCTGCGGACTGAGCCGCTCGTTGAGCCGCGACTGCAGCACGCCGTACCAGAGCAGGATCAGCAGCCGCAGACGGGTGATGTGGTGGTCCGTGGGCTCCTCCACACCCCAGGCCCGCAGCAGCAGATCGATGAACCCCGAGTCGATCCGCGCCAGGTCCGGGACGGTCGAGGCGCGGGCCGCGTTCGCCGACTGGATCATCGCCGTGGCGAGGGCCGGCCTGCGCAGCAGGTTGCGCGTGGCGCTGCCCAGCGTCTCGAACACGGCGTCCTCGGGCGAGGTGCCCGCGGGGCGCTCGGGCACCCGCGCCGCGAACCCCTCGATCTGGTCGGCCATCAGCGCGGTGAACAGATGGGTCTTCGACGGGAAGTACCGGTACAGGGTGGCGATGGCGACCCCCGCCGACTTGGCGACCTCCTGCATCTGTACCCGCTCGAGACCCGTCGTGGCGGCGATGTCGGCCGCCACCTTCAGGATGCTCTGACGGCGTGCGCGCTGCCGGGGCGAACTGGGCTCGGCCCCGGCCCTGGCCTCGGCGATTCTGGGCACGCGTTCTCTCCCGGAGCTCGGTGGTGTCTACAGCTGCACAGACAATACGCCGGGCCCGGCCACGCGTCAGGTGCGCTCGCCCCGTCGTACCGCTCAGCGGGACCGGCCCCGCCGACGCGCGGCCGGGAAGGGTCTGCTGAGGCCGCACACCACCGAGCGGCAGGAGGGGTCATCCCATGCAGGACGGCCGGCAGGACTGGGACGCCACCCACGACGTGATCGTCGTCGGTTCCGGGGCGGGAGCGATGACCGGGGCCCTGACGGCCGCGGGCGACGGCCTCGACACCGTCGTACTGGAACGGACGGCGCTGCTCGGCGGCACCTCCGCCTACTCCGGGGCCGCCTGCTGGCTGCCCGGCACCCAGGTGCAGGAACGCGCCGGGCTCGACGACTCCACCGAAGCGGCCGACGCCTATCTGCGAGCCGTCACCGACGACGCCGAAGCGCCGCGCAGGGAAGCCTTCCTGCGGCACGCCCCCGAACTGGTGGCCCGGCTCGAACGCGACCCGGCGATCGAGTTCGAGTGGCGCGCCTTCCCCGACTACGTCGCCGCCCCCGGCCGCATGGACGCCGGCCGCTCGTTCGTCCCGCTGGACCTGGACCCGGAGCTGCTCGGCGAGCTCCTGCCCCTGGTACGTCCGGCGGTCGACCGGGACCGCGCGGGTCAGGGCCACCCCGCCGGCGCACCGCTGACCGCGGGCCGCGCCCTGATCGGCCGCCTCCTCCTCGCGGGCACCCGCACCGGCAACGCGCACATCCGCACCCAGCACCACGTCACCGGTCTCGTCACCGAGGACGGCCGGGTCACCGGCGTCGAGGCACAGACGCCGAACGGCACGGTCCGGGTGCGGGCCCGCCGCGGTGTGCTGCTGGCCGCGGGAGGCTTCGAGGGCGACGGCCCCCTGCGCGCCGAGCACCGGGTGCCCGGCGGGGCGGCCTGGAGCATGGCGCCGCGCGGGACCAACACCGGTGAGCTGCTGCGTGCCGCTGTCGAGGCCGGTGCCGCCACCGGCCTCATGGACGAGGCCTGGTGGTGCCCGGGGACCGAACTCCCCGACGGTTCGGCCGCGTTCACCCTTGGGCTGCGCGGCGGCCTGATGGTGGACGGCTCGGGGCGGCGGTTCGCCAACGAGTCGCTGCCGTACGACCGCATGGGCCGCGCCATCGCCGCCGCCCAGGAAGCGGACTCACCCGTCCACCTGGTCTTCGACTCACGCGCGGGCGGCGCCCTGCCGGCCATCACGGTTCCTCCCGTCGACCCGGCGGACGGCCTGGCGGCCGGCACCTGGGTGCGGGCGGACTCAGTGGCGGAGCTCGCGGGACTCATCGGCCTACCGGCCGACGCCCTGGCGGCGACCGTCACCCGCTTCAACGGCTTCGCGGCCGGTGGCACCGACGAGGACCACCACCGCGGCGAGGACCCGTACGACCTGTTCTTCGCCGACCGGTCAGCTGCCCCCGGGCCGAACCCGTGCCTGGTCCCGGTCGACCGGCCGCCGTACTACGCGGCCCGCCTCGTCCTCTCCGACCTCGGCACCAAGGGCGGTCTGCGCACGGACACCGACGCGCGCGTCCTCGACACGCGGGGGCGCCCGCTGGCCGGCCTGTACGCCGCCGGGAACACCGGCGCGTCCTTCACCGGCCGCGTGTACCCCGGCCCCGGCGTCCCCATCGGCACCGCCATGGTCTTCGCCTCACTCGCCGTCCGGCACATGGCCGGGCAGCCCGCCGACGCCGGCTGACCCGTCCCGACGTTCGGACCCGGACATCCCGGCCAGTGGGATGCCCGGGGCAAGCCCTCGGAAGAGCGCTCTACGGTCGCGGCACCGCGGCGGCCAGGACAAAGAGAGGTACTCGATGATCGACAAGAACGCGTACGGGCCCTGGGCGGTCGTCGCCGGAGGTTCCGAGGGAGTCGGCGCCTCGTTCGCCGACCAGCTCGCCGACGCCGGGATCAACCTGGTCCTCATCGCCCGCAAGCCGGGCCCCCTGAACGAGACCGCCGAGAAGGTGCGCGCCAAGGGCGTCGAGGTCCGCACGCTCGAACTCGACCTGCTCGACCCCGGGGCCCTGGACTCGGTCCGCGCGGTCACCGACGGTCTCGAGGTCGGCCTGCTGATCTTCAACGCGGGCGCCAACAGCTACGGCCACGAGTTCGTGTCCGGCGACCTGACACGTGTCCAGGGCGTCCTGGACCTCAACATCACCGCGCAACTCGCCCTCACCCACCACTTCGGCGCCCTGATGAAGGAACGGGGCCGGGGCGGCATCATGCTGGTCGGCTCGCTCTCCGGATACCTCGGACAGGCGCAGATCAGCGTCTACTCGGCGGCCAAGGCCTTCAGCCGGGTCTTCGCCGAGGGCCTGTGGCTGGAACTCCGGCCGCACGGTGTCCACGTCCTGGAGCTCGTCCTCGGCGTGACCCGGACCCCCGCCATGGAGCGCGCCGGGCTGCGCATGGACCTGCCCGGACTGCGGGTCGCGGAGCCGGACGACGTCGCCCGGGAGGGGCTGGAACACCTCGCCGACGGGCCCGTTCTGGTCGCCGGCGGGAACGCGGCGGCCGCGGAGAAGCGCAGCGGGTTCCCCCGCGGTGAGCTGGCACTGGCTGCCCACGAAGCGTCCAAGAAGATGCTGCCGCCCTCTTCCTGACGGTCCACCGGAGCATGCCCGCGCCGACCGTCCGTCCCCTCCCGGAGAGCAGATGAGCGAGACCGAGCACCCCCTCACGATCCCTGGCGCCCTCGGCCTCGCCGCGAGCCGGAACCCCGGCCGCGAGGCGGTCGTGGACGGTGATGTACGCCTGACCTGGGGAGAGTTGAGCGACCTGGTACGGGCAGCCGTGCAGTCCCTCATCGCGCTGGACATCCGGCCCGGCGACCGGATCGCCGTCTGGGCACCCAACAGTTACCGCTGGGTCGTCGCCGCACTCGCCGCCACGTCGGCGGGCGCGGTGCTGGTCCCCGTCAACACCCGCTACAAGGGCGCCGAGGCGCGCCTGCTGCTGCAACGCAGCGGTGCGCGGCTGCTGTTCGTCGAGAACGGATTCCTCGGCAAGGACTACCTGTCCATGCTGACCACCGGGGACGAGGGAACGGCCGAGCCCCGGCCGGCTGCGCTGGAACACGTGGTGACACTCGATGACACCACACCGTCCGGCACCCTGCCCTGGGAAGAGTTCCTCGGGCACGGGGCGCACCTGCCGGACGCCGAGGCCACGGCCCGTACGGCCGCCGTACAGCCCGACGACCCCTCCGACCTGCTCTTCACCTCGGGGACGACGGGCCGCCCCAAGGGCGCCCTGACCACCCACCGGCAGAACCTTGCCACCTACTGGGCCTGGAGCGGCCGGACCGGGGTCACGGGCGACGACCGCTACCTCGTCATCAACCCGCTGTTCCACTGCTTCGGCTACAAGGCCGGCGTGCTGGCCTGCCTGCTGCGGGGCGCCACGATGGTGCTGCAGCCGGTCTTCGACGTGGACCGGGCGCTGCGCGCCGTCGAGGCCGAGCGGATCACCGTACTGCCCGGCCCGCCCACCATCTACACGGAACTGCTGGACGCGCCGGGCCGGGGCCACTTCGACCTGTCGTCCCTGCGGCTGGCGGTGACCGGCGCGGCCGTCGTACCGGTCGCCCTCGTGCGGCGGATGCGTGCCGAACTCTTCCCCGAGGTGCTCACCGCGTACGGACTGACCGAGACCTGCGGCACGGTCACCGTGTGCTCGGCGGACGACGACGCCGAGACCGTGGCCCTGACCGCGGGCCGTCCGATCGACGGCACCGAGGTGCGCATCGCCGACGTCGCCCGCCGCCCGCTGCCGGCCGGTCAGGACGGCAGCATCCTGGTACGCGGATACCACGTGATGCACGGCTACCTGGACGATCCGGCGGCCACCGCGGCGGCCGTCGACGCCGACGGCTGGCTGGACACCGGCGACATCGGCCACCTCGACACCCGCGGCAACCTCGTGATCACCGGACGTACGAAGGACATGTTCGTGGTCGGCGGGTTCAACGTCTACCCGGCCGAGGTCGAGCAGGTGCTCGCCGGGCACGACTCCGTCGCCGAGGCCGCCGTGGTCGGCGTCCCGGACCCACGGCTCGGCGAGGTCGGTCGCGCGTACGTGACGGTGCGGCCGGGCACCGGGGCGGAGCCGGACGACCTCGTCGGCTACTGCCGCGAGCGGCTCGCCAACTTCAAGGTCCCCCGCGAGATCGTGGTCCTCGGGGCCCTTCCGCGCAACGCCACCGGAAAGGTGGACAAGGCCGTCCTGCGGACGGTCTGACCGACACGCCTCACCGGGCGACAAAGGTATGGAGGACGCACTGTGGGCAACGAGGTTCTGGAATCGGTACGCGCCCTGCTGCCGGCCATCGAGAAGCGGGCCGTCGCCACGGACGAGGCCCGGCGCATCCCGGATGTCACGATCCGCGAGCTGGCTGGGACCGGGGTGTTCCGGATGCTTCACCCGGCCCGGTTCGGCGGCCTGGAGGGCGATCCGGCCGACTTCTACGAAGTGGTGCGGGAGATCTCCGCGGTGTGCTGCTCCACGGGCTGGGTGACGTCCGTCCTGGGCGTCCATCCGTGGCAGCTGGGCCTGTTTCCCGAGCAGGCCCAGAAGGACGTGTGGGGCGAGGACCCGGACACGCTCATCTCCTCGTCGTACGCCCCCGTGGGCCGGCTCACCCCCGTCGAGGGCGGCTACGAACTGGCCGGCCGGTGGAGCTTCTCCTCCGGCTGCGAGCACGCGACATGGGCGCTGCTCGGTGCCCTCGTCGTCGGGGCGCAGGGGCGGCCGGTGGACTTCCTCACCGTCCTGGTGCCCCGGTCCGACTACCGCATCGAAGACATGTGGGACGTGGTCGGGCTGCGCGGCACCGCCAGCAACGACGTCGTCGTCGAAACGGCGTTCGTCCCCGCCCACCGGGTCCTGCGCAACTACGAACAGGCGCAGCTGAAGGTGCCGGGGCAGCAGGTCAACCCGGGGCCCCTGTACCGGCTGCCGTTCGGCGCGATCTTCACCAGCGCCGTCACCGCGCCGGTGATCGGGGCCGTTTCCGGCGGCTACGCCTCGTACGTGTCGCGGATGAAGGAGAGGGTGCGGCTCAGCCTGGGCGGCGGCAACTTCACCGAGGACCCGTTCGCCCAGGTCGCCATCGCGCGCGCCGCCTCCGACATCGACGCGACCGTGCTCCAGATGGACCGGAACATGCGCGAGCTGTCCGAACTCGCCGCCGCCGGGAAGGAGATCCCCATGGAGCTGCGGCTGCGCACCCGCCGTGACCAGGTCCGGGGCACCGAACGGGCCGTCGCCGCCATCGACCTGCTCTTCAAGACCGCCGGCGGCAACGCGCTGCGGCGGGGCAACCCCGTCGAACGTGCCTGGCGCGACGCCCACGCTGGCAGCGTCCACGTCGCCAACGACGTGGAGCGCGCCCTCGCCATGTACGGCCGCGGAGCCTTCGGCCTCACGGTCGAGGACAACCTGGTCTGAGCGCGCCCGCAGGCCGCTGTCCCCCGGCTGCGGAGCGCCGCTCGCGCCGGGACGGAGACGACGGGCAGGGCGAGGCCCACAGCGGCCGCGGCGAAGGCCCCGTACACGAGCGGGGCCTCGCCCCGTCAGGCCGCGCGGGCGCGGCCGTTGGGGGTGAAGCGACTCACGCAGCGACCCCTGCCAACGCGCCGGTACGGGAGGCAAGAGCGGCCATGCGTGCCGCGATCTGCTGCGCCGAGCCGTGTTCCAGGGAGCCGGCGAAGGTGCCGTCGGCGAGGAAGAGGACGCGGTCGGCCCAGGTGGCGGCGGCGGGGTCGTGGGTGACCATGACGACGGT
>NZ_JBITIE010000031.1:0-73223 GCF_044458665.1 Streptomyces sp. NPDC050422 | reverse complement strand
GAGCTTGGGGAAGGAGCTACTAGGGCATTTCGGCAACGCGGCGAGCGTGCGTGCCGGACCACGCGAGACAGACGGGACTTCTCAAACACGACCTAAGTCGCGTCCCGGCGGCGGATCTTGTTCCCCAGCCACACCAGCGGGTCGTACTTGCGGTCCACGGCCCGCTCCTTCAACGGGATCAGCGCGTTGTCGGTGATCTTGATGTGTTCGGGGCACACCTCCGTACAGCACTTCGTGATGTTGCAGAGCCCGAGCCCGTGCTCCTCCTGCGCCGTCGCCTTCCGGTCGAGACCGGCCTCGGCGGCGGCGTCCAGGGGGTGCATGTCCAGTTCGGCGACCCGCATCAGGAAGCGCGGCCCGGCGAAGGCCGCCTTGTTCTCCTCATGGTCGCGCACCACATGGCAGGTGTCCTGGCACAGGAAGCACTCGATGCACTTGCGGAACTCCTGCGAGCGGTCCACATCGACCTGCTGCATCCGGTACTCGCCCGCCTTCACCCCCTCCGGAGGGACGAAGGCCGGGATCTCGCGCGCCTTGGTGTAGTTGAACGACACGTCCGTCACCAGGTCGCGCACCACCGGGAAGGCCCGCAGCGGCGTGACCGTGATCGTCTCCTCGCGGCCGAAGACCGACATCCGCGTCATGCACAGCAGCCGCGGCCGGCCGTTGATCTCCGCGCTGCACGAACCGCACTTGCCCGCCTTGCAGTTCCACCGCACCGCCAGATCGCCCGCCTGGGTGGCCTGGATGCGGTGGATGATGTCGAGGACGACCTCGCCGTCGTTGACCTCGACCTCGAAGTCCTCCGGACCGCCGCCTTCGGCGTCCCCGCGCCACACCCTGAACCGTGCGTCGTAGCTGCTCACTCTTTGAGCTCCTCATCGGCGAGGTACTTGACCAGCTCCTCCTTCTCGAAGAGGGAGAGCAGATCCGGACGGATGGGTTCGGTCACCGTGCGTACGAGTTCGATGCGGCCGCTCGCCGTGTCCTGCTCGTCCACCGGCCGGCACAGGAGGTTGACCGGGCGCCAGGACCGTTCCATCGTGGGGCAGTCCTCGCGGGTGTGACCGCCGCGGCTCTCGGTGCGCTCCAGCGCGGATCGTGCGATGCACTCGCTGACCAGCAGCATGTTCCGCAGGTCCAGGGAGAGGTGCCAGCCGGGGTTGAACTGCCGGTGGCCCTCCACCCCCGCGCGCCGGGCCCGCTCGCGCAGCCCCGCCAGCTTCTCCAGGGCCTGTTCCATCTCGGGGGCCCGCCGGATGATGCCGACCAGGTCGTTCATCGTCTGCTGGAGTGCCTGGTGCAGGGTGTACGGATTCTCCGCCGGCGCACCGTCGGCCAGGTCCTCCGCGCTGAACGGACGCAGTGCCTCCGCGGCCGCCGCGTCGATCTGCGCCTCGTCGACGACGGGCGGGGCACCGGCCGACGCGGCGTACCCGGCGGCGTGCAGACCGGCCCGCCGGCCGAAGACCAGCAGGTCGGATAGGGAGTTCCCGCCGAGCCGGTTCGAGCCGTGCATGCCGCCCGCGACCTCGCCCGCCGCGAACAGACCGGGTACGTCCAGGGCAGCGGCGGTGTCGGAGTCGACGGCTATGCCGCCCATCACGTAGTGGCAGGTCGGGCCCACCTCCATCGCCTCGGCGGTGATGTCGACGTCCGCCAGCTCCTTGAACTGGTGGTACATCGACGGCAGCCGGCGCCGGATCCGCTCCGCGTCCATCCGGGTCGACACATCGAGGAACACCCCGCCGTGCGGCGATCCGCGGCCCGCCTTCACCTCGGAGTTGATGGCGCGGGCGACCTCGTCACGCGGCAGCAGCTCGGGCGGGCGGCGGTTGTGGTCCGGGTCCTCGTACCAGCGGTCGCCCTCCTCCTCCGACTGCGCGTACTTCTCCTTGAACACGTCGGGGACGTAGTCGAACATGAACCGCTTGCCCTCGGAGTTGCGCAGCACCCCGCCGTCGCCGCGCACCGACTCGGTGACGAGGATGCCCTTGACCGAGGGCGGCCAGACCATGCCGGTGGGGTGGAACTGTACGAACTCCATGTTCAGCAGGGGTGCGCCCGCGAGCAGGGCCAGCGCGTGACCGTCGCCGGTGTACTCCCAGGAGTTCGACGTCACCTTGAAGGACTTGCCGATGCCACCGGTGGCGAGGATGACCGCGGGCGCCTCCAGCACGAAGAACCGGCCGGTCTCGCGCTCGTAGCAGAAGGTGCCCGAGACCCTCTCCCCGTCCTTGAGGACGCGGGTCACGGTGCACTCCTGGAAGACCTTCAGCCGCGCCTCGTGGTCACCGAACTCGCGCTCGTCCTCCTGCTGGAGGGAGACGATCTTCTGCTGGAGGGTACGGATCAGTTCGAGGCCGGTACGGTCCCCGACGTGGGCCAGGCGCGGATACTCGTGGCCGCCGAAGTTGCGCTGGGAGATCTTCCCCTCGGGGGTGCGGTCGAAGAGGGCGCCCCAGGTCTCCAGTTCCCAGACCCGGTCGGGCGCCTCCTTGGCGTGCAGTTCCGCCATCCGCCACTGGTTGAGGAACTTGCCGCCGCGCATGGTGTCGCGGAAGTGCACCTGCCAGTTGTCCCCGGAGTTCACATTGCCCATGGAGGCGGCGATCCCGCCCTCCGCCATGACCGTGTGCGCCTTGCCGAAGAGTGATTTGCAGATGACGGCCGTACGGGCCCCGCGCTCCCGGGCCTCGATCGCGGCGCGCAGCCCGGCGCCTCCGGCACCGACCACGACGACGTCCCACTGCTGTCGTTCGAGCTCAGTCATTCAGAAAAACCTCGGATCGTCGAAGGCGCCGGAGGCGACCAGGTACACGTAGAAATCGCACGCCGCCACGCTGATCAGCGAGGCCCAGGCGAGCAGCATGTGACGGGCGTTGAGCCGCCCCACCCAGCCCCACAGCCGGTAGCGGACGGGGTGTTTGGAGAAGTGCCGCAGCCGGCCGCCGATGATGTGCCGGCAGGAGTGGCAGGACAGGGTGTACGCCCAGATCAGGACGATGTTGACCAGGAAGATCAGCGAACCGAGGCCCATGTGGCCCCAGGCGTAGTGCTCGTCGCGGAAGGTGAGCACGGTGTCGTACGTGAGGATCCCGGCGACCGGCACCGCCGCGTAGAAGGCGTACCGGTGGATGTTCTGCATGATCAGCGGGAAGCGGGTCTCGCCGCTGTACTTCTGGTGCGGCTCGGCGACCGCGCAGGCCGGGGGTGAGGCCCAGAAGCCCCGGTAGTAGGCCTTGCGGTAGTAGTAGCAGGTCAGCCGGAAGCCGAGCGGGAAGATCAGGATCAGCAGGGCGGGGGACAGGCCCCACCAGCTGCCGAGGAGATCCCAGTTCGGGCCACCCCGCATGGGGGCGCAGTTGTCCGCCAGACAGGGCGAGTAGAACGGCGAGACGTAGGGGGCGGCGTAGTAGTCCGCGTTCGAGAACGCCCGCCAGGTCGAGTAGACGATGAAGGCGAGCAGTCCGCCCGCCGTCACGGCGGGCGACAGCCACCAGCGGTCGGTCCGCAGATGCCGGGCGGCGATGGCGGCCCGCGTGGGGTGGTTCACGCCCCTCGTCCGGGTCGCCGTCGGTGGCTCCGCACCCGGGGCCCTACCCGCGTCTTTGCCTGAATCCGTACCAGTTTCCGTACCGGTGGCCAAGGAACTCTCCTAGGGGGCGTGCCTGCCGGGGACGCCCAGACCCTCGTCGTCCGAGTCCGTCCACAGGGTGGCGTCGTAGGGCGCCTCGGTGATCGTGATGATGCCGTCGACGGGTGCGGCGTGGCCGGCCGGGCCGAGCGGGTCCGGGGCGGTGTCCGCCGCGCGCAGCTGCGTGAGGCTCCGCTCCAGCCGTCCGACGGTGCGGGCCAGCTCGTCGAGGCAGTGCTGAACAGCCGTCAATTCGTCGTGCAGTGACATGACTTGATCTCACTTCCGCAGTCGCGGGTGGCCATGCTCATGCGCATGCGAGTGTCGCGCGTCACATCTCCGTTGGGAAGAGAGCGGGCCGCCCTGTCTTGCGGAGGGCGGGCGGAGTGCCGGGTTCCGGCCGGTTCCGGCGCTCCGGCGAGTGCCGGGTTCCGGCCGTTCCGGCGCTCCGCCGCACGGGTGACCTTCGGCGCGGCTGCGCCGTGTCTGCGCGGTCTCCCGCGCGTGGGCGTCTTCAGTGGATGGGCGGAACCAGTGTGATCAACTGCAAATGCCATCAAATACGCATCATCCGGTTCATTCGAGGTCGTAAGGGTGGGCCGGGCCGTCCCCGGAGGTATCAGCCATGTCCCACGTCGGCGTCCCGCGCGGGACATCCCGAAAGCGCCGCTCGCTCGCACTGCTCACCACGGGGGTGCTCACCCTCCCCGTACTGGCCGGCTGCAGCTCGGGCGACGACGCGGCCACCCGGGTGGCCGTCACTCCGCAGGACATCGCGCCCGCGGCCCGCGCCCAGGTGGCGGAGGGCGGCACGGTCAACTGGGCCATCGACGCGATGCCCGCCACCCTCAACGCCTTCCAGGCCGACGCCGACAGCGCCACGACCCGCATCACCGGCGCCCTGCTGCCGACGCTCTTCCCGCTGGACGCCAAGGGCAGTCCACAGCTGAACCCGGACTACCTGGAGTCCGCGAAGGTCGTCGACACCGAGCCCCAGCAGGTCGTGCTCTACCGGCTGAACCAGCAGGCGGTCTGGAGCGACGGCCGGGAGATCGGCGCACCGGACTTCGTCGCCCAGTGGCGGGCGCTGAGCGGCAAGGACTCCGCCTTCTGGACCGCCCGCAACGCCGGCTACGACCGCATCGAGAAGATCGAGCGCGGCGCCGACGACCTGGAGGTCAAGGTCACCTTCACCAAGCCGTACGCGGACTGGCGCTCCCTCTTCTCCCCGCTGTACCCGAAGCAGGTGACGGGCTCCCCGGACGCCTTCAACGACGGGGCGCGGACCACGCTCAAGGCGACCGCGGGGCCGTTCCGGCTGGGCAAGGTGGACAAGGAGACGGGCTCCGTCACGCTGGCCCGCAACCCGCGCTGGTGGGGCAGCCCCGCCAAGCTCGACTCACTCGTCTTCAAGGCGGTCGAACCGCAGGACCGTGCGGCGGCGCTGACCGAGGGGAAGGTCGACGTCGCCGACATCGACGCGGCGGCCGCGAACCGCATCGTCCAGGCCGCCCGGGACACCGGAGGCAACGGCGCACCGCCCGCCCACGGCCCCGGTTCCGAGGTCACCCCGGCCCAGGCGCTGCGGTCCTGGGCGCTGGCGCACGGCTCCGACGAGGAGGCGGCCCAGGAGGCACAGGAGGCCCGGGACGAGAAGGCCAAGGCGGCCAAGGCGTACGCCACCGAGCAGAGCGACCTGCGCGCCTACGCGGTCCGCAAGTCCCTGGAGCCCGCCTACACCCAGCTCGCGCTGAACGGCGAGAGCGGGCCCCTAGCCGACGACCGCGTACGCAGGGCCGTGGCCCGCGCCCTGGACCGCCAGGAACTCGCCGACGCCGTACTGCGGCCGCTCGGCCTGCCCGCCGAGCCGCTCGGCAGTCACCTGGCACTCGCCGGTCAGCCCGTGTACAAGGACGGCAGCGACGCGCTCGGCAGCCAGGACACCAAGGAGGCGCAGGCGCTGCTGGCCGACGCGGGCTGGACGCGCGAGGGAGCCCTCAAGAAGACGGACGGGACCAAGGCCGGCAGCGAGGGCGAGAAGCAGAAGGGCACCGAGAAGGCGGAGAAGGAGAAGGCCGAGAAGGAGAAGGCAGAGAAGGAGAAGGGCGAGGAGAAGGCCGGCAGCGCGACGGACGACGGCAAGACCAACGACGCCGCCCGGCGCGAACCCTCCAAGGACGACGGCCTCTACATCGTCGGCGACGACAACAAGCCCGGTGAGGCCGAGGGCGCGGCCACCCACGTCATCGCGCCCGCCCCCGCCGCCGCCGTACAGAGCGCCGCCCTGCTGCGTCAGGTCGGACGCCTGGGCGAGACGGGCACATCCGAGGACGCTCCCGCCCGGATCACCGCCCAGGACCGGCAGCCCGGCGGCGCGGCCGGCGCCTACGCCCCGGCCGGCACCGCGGCCCCCGCCCAGGCCCCCGACTCGGCCCGGGGCCCCCTCGGCAAGGACGGCAAGCCGCTGACGCTGCGGTTCGTCCTGCCGTCCGGTCCGGGCTCCGAGTCGCTGCGCAGCGTCGGCGACAAGATCGCGGCGATGCTGGACACGATCGGGATCCGTACCGAGATCACCAAGGTCTCCGACGACAGCTACTTCCAGGACCACGTCGCCTCCGGTGACTACGACATGGCGCTGTACTCCTGGCCCGCCACCGCCTACCCGGCCACGGACGACCGGCCGATCTTCGCCAAGCCGGTGCCCGCCACCGACGGCTCGCTGCTCGTCGAGCAGAACTACACCCGCGTCGGTACGGACCACATCGACCAGCTCTTCGACGAAGCGGTCTCGGAGCTCGACGAGGGGGCGGCCAGGGACCTGATGAAGCAGGCGGACGCCCGGATCTGGGCCGCCGCAGGATCGATTCCGCTCTTCCAGCGCCCGCAGCTGGTCGCCGCGGACAGGAAGCTCGTGAACGTCGGCGCCTTCGGCTTCGGTGTGCCGCACTACCAGGACATCGGTTTCAAGAAGCCGCAGTCCGCCGGAGCCCCGGCCAACCAGAAGAAGTAGCAGGTCAGCGCCGGTCCGAAAGCTCAGAACTGGCTCAATTCCCTTGCCCGCCGGCCTGCCGGCGGGCAAGGCTGTGCGCACCTGCTGACCCGGGTGACCACTCCGCCGCCCGATCGAAGAGGCCCCAACCCCGACGATCGCGCCGTGGAGGTCCAGCTCCCAGCCCCCCGCCACGGAGCCGCGGCTTCGGAGCCCCACCTCCGGAGTTGTTCCGGCCCCGCGTCCGCGTCGTCCGCCCGGGGGACCGTGTTCATGACCACCGGTGAATTCCGGCGGAAGACCTGATCACGGAGGCGGGAACACCAAGCGGACGCGGGCCCACCGCTTCACCTCGGGCGAGCGCTTCTCCCTGTCCCGTGGCCGATAGGTCTTGCCCGGGAAGCCACAGGCGCGCCCGCCCCGTACCATGGGACTAGCCGTGGCGTGTCTGCCCGGCGGGCGTACGAGGACTCAAGACCGACTAAGACGCCTGAATCCCCGATCCGAGAGAAGCGCAAGCCACCCATGCCCACGCGCCACGACATCCGTAACGTAGCCATCGTCGCCCACGTCGACCACGGCAAGACCACGCTGGTCGACGCCATGCTCAGGCAGGCCGGCGCCTTTGCCGCGCACGCCGCCGAGAACCTCGACGAACGCATGATGGACTCGAACGACCTGGAGCGTGAGAAGGGCATCACGATCCTGGCCAAGAACACGGCCGTGAAGTACCACCCCAAGGATGGCGGCGACGTCATCACGATCAACATCATCGACACCCCCGGCCACGCCGACTTCGGCGGAGAGGTCGAGCGAGGCCTGTCGATGGTGGACGCGGTGGTGCTGCTGGTCGACGCCTCCGAGGGCCCGCTGCCGCAGACCCGCTTCGTGCTCCGCAAGGCGCTCGACGCCAAGCTGCCGGTCATCCTCTGCGTCAACAAGACGGACCGTCCGGACTCCCGGATCGCCGAGATCATCGACGAGACGTACGACCTCTTCCTGGACCTGGACGCCGACGAGGACCAGATCGAGTTCCCGATCGTCTACGCCTGCGCCCGTGACGGCGTCGCCTCGCTGACCAAGCCGGAGGACGGCACCGTCCCGCCGGACAGCGACAGCCTGGAGCCGTTCTTCAGCACGATCCTCTCCGCGGTCCCGGCCCCGGAGTACGACGAGGACGCCCCGCTCCAGGCGCACGTCACCAACCTGGACGCCGACAACTTCCTCGGCCGTATCGCGCTGTGCCGCGTCGAGCAGGGCGAGCTGCGCAAGGGCCAGACGGTCACCTGGATCAAGCGTGACGGTACGCAGTCCAACGTCCGCATCACCGAACTCATGATGACCGAGGCGCTCACCCGTAAGCCCGCCGAGAAGGCCGGTCCGGGCGACATCTGCGCGATCGCCGGTATCCCGGACATCATGATCGGCGAGACCCTGGCCGACACCGAGAACCCGATCGCGCTGCCGCTGATCACGGTCGACGAGCCCGCCATCTCGATGACCATCGGTGCGAACACCTCGCCGCTCGTCGGCAAGGGCGGCAAGGGCCACAAGGTCACCGCCCGTCAGATCAAGGACCGTCTGGACCGCGAGCTGGTCGGTAACGTCTCGCTTCGCGTCCTGGACACCGAGCGCCCCGACGCCTGGGAGGTCCAGGGCCGTGGTGAGCTCGCGCTCGCCATCCTCATCGAGACCATGCGCCGGGAGGGCTTCGAGCTCACCGTCGGCAAGCCGCAGGTGGTCACCAAGCAGATCGACGGCAAGACCCACGAGCCGATCGAGCGCATGACGATCGACTCGCCGGAGGAGCACCTCGGCGCCATCACGCAGCTCATGGCGACCCGTAAGGGCCGCATGGAGACGATGACGAACCACGGTTCGGGCTGGGTCCGCATGGAGTGGATCGTTCCCTCCCGCGGCCTCATCGGCTTCCGTACGGAGTTCCTGACCCAGACCCGCGGTACGGGCATCGCGCACTCCCTGTTCGAGGGCCACGAGCCGTGGTTCGGTGAGCTGCGCACCCGTCACAACGGCTCGCTGGTGGCGGACCGCGCCGGCGTCGTGACGCCGTTCGCGATGGTCAACCTCCAGGAGCGGGGTGTCATCTTCACGGAGGCCACCACCGAGGTCTACGAGGGCATGATCATCGGTGAGAACTCGCGTGCCGACGACATGGACGTGAACATCACCAAGGAGAAGAAGCTCACCAACATGCGTGCGGCTTCCGCGGACACGACGGAGAACGTCGTGCCCGCCCGCAAGCTCTCGCTGGAGCAGTCCCTGGAGTTCTGCCGCGACGACGAGTGCATCGAGGTGACTCCGGAGACCGTGCGTATCCGCAAGGTCGTCCTGGACCAGAAGGAGCGCGGCCGCTCCGCCTCGCGCGCCAAGCGCTGATCGCACCTCGCACGGGGAAGGCCCGGTTCCGCACTTGTCGCGGGGCCGGGCCTTCCTCGTGCCGTCGGTCGGTCTCGGGGGCTTCATCGGCCAGGGACTGCGGAACCCTGCGGAACTCTGCGGAGCTCTGCTGAACTCGCGACTGAGGGGAATATCACGCAAATGAAGTCGGTTCCCGGTCAGTCGCGGCCTGGCCGAATTCGACACCGATTGTCCTCGCCTCTGCCGACGGGGGTGCGGAGGACTTTCCTTCATTACGCACAGTGCTTTCGCGATCGCGGAATGCGAGGGGCTGTGGCCGGTCGCGATGAGCGCTGCGGAATCAGCTGACGGGCCATCTGTTCAGGCGCCCCGTCGGCCTGCTTGCATGGGCTGACGGGGTGTTGTGCGTCTCGCGATCCGGTGGCGGTGGCGCTGCAGCAGAACGCGGAAAAGGAAAGCCGTTTTCGGTGGCCGGACGTCCGACTATCGGGCAGTGCTCTCCGGAACGTGTGTGAACGGTCCGTTTCGGGCGTGTCTGTCTGGTATCGCTTTGTCCGCATTTCGGGTCTACGCGCAGGGTTGATGTTGTCAAAATGAGACCCTTTAGGTGTGGTTTACAGCCCAGTCGTACTTAATAGTTGGCTCCATTGAGCTCGGGTCAATGGGTCACGCACTGTGGGGAGTGCCGACTCACGAGCACACTCAGGGCACTGAAACGATCACCGTCAGGGGTGTCGGTGTATCAACCCAGTGCCCTTCTTGTAGTCAAAAGTGGACTCATGAGGAGGAACCCATGCGTGGTGCCAACAGCGCCAAGTGGGTCGCGGGAGCGGCCATCATCGCCCTGGCTGCGACCGCCTGCGGTGGCAGTGACGGTGACAGCGACAAGGGCATGAGCTCGGGCAAGGCCGACCCGGCCGGCATCCTGACCGCTCAGCTCGGGGAGCCGCAGAACCCGCTCCAGCCGGCGAACGCCAAGGAGAGCCAGGGCAGCCGTGTGCTGCGCACTGTCTTCTCCGGCCTTGTCGACTACGAGCCCGGCACCGGCAAGCTCGAGTACATCAACGCCGAGTCGGTCGAGCCCAACGCCGACTCGTCCGTGTGGACGGTCAAGCTCAAGCCCGGCTGGAAGTTCCACGACGGCACCACGGTCACCGCCAAGTCCTTCGTGGACTCCTGGAACTGGTCGGCCAACGTCAAGAACAACCAGACGAACTCCAGCTGGTTCCAGGACATCAAGGGCTACGCCGACGTCCACCCCGAGAAGGGTGACCCGAAGGCGGACAAGATGTCCGGCCTGAAGGTCGTCGACGACAACACCTTCACGATCAGCCTGACCAGCTCGGTCTCGTACTTCGCGTACAAGCTCGGCTACGACGTCTGGGCGCCGCTGCCCGAGTCCTTCTTCAAGGACCCGAAGGCCGCCGGCCAGAAGCCGATCGGCAACGGCCCCTACAAGTTCGTCTCGTGGGACCACAAGAAGCTGATCAAGGTCCGCAAGTTCGACGGTTACAAGGGTCCGAACGCCGCCAAGAACGGTGGCATCGACTTCAAGAACTACACCACCGCCGACGCCGCCTACTCGGACCTGCGGTCGAACAACCTCGACTGGATCGAGCAGATCCCGACGACGTCGCTGACCAGCTACAAGCAGGACCTCGGCGACCGTGCCATCGACGCCGAGTACTCCGCGGTCCAGTCGATCGTCCCGGCGTTCTACACGGACCAGTTCAAGGACATCAACCCCAAGGTCATCCAGGGTCTGTCCATGGCGATCGACCGTGACACGATCACCAAGACCGTGCTGCACGGCACCCGTACCCCGGCCGACTCGTACGTCGCCCGCGGCGTGCTCGGCTACAAGGCCGGCGCCCTCGGTGACATCACGAAGTACGACCCGGCGAAGGCCAAGGCCCTCATCGCCGACAATGGCGGCGTCCCGGGCAACAAGATCTCGATCCAGTTCAACGCCGACCAGGACCACAAGCCCTGGGTCGACGCGGTCTGCAACAGCATCCGCAAGGCCACCGGTGTCGAGTGCACCGGCGACTCCAAGCCGGACTTCCAGGCCGACCTGAACGCGCGTGACAACAAGCAGGTCAAGTCCATGTACCGCGGTGGCTGGGTGCTCGACTACCCCGTCAACTCGAACTTCATGCGCGACCTGTACGGCACGACCGCCGCCGGTAACACCTCGGGTTACTCCAACAAGGAGTTCGACGCCCTCGCCTCGAAGGCCGACCAGGCCAAGACGCTGGACGAGACCGTCAAGCTCTACCAGGACGCCGAGCAGCTCCTGAAGAACGACATGCCGGCCATCCCGCTCTGGTTCTACAAGAACAACTCGGGCCAGTCGGAGAACGTCTTCGGCAAGATCGTCTACGGCCAGGACGGCGACCCGATCTTCACCGACGTCCAGGTGAAGGCCAAGAACTAACTTTCGGGACCCGAAGGCCGGTTTCGCCGCTCCCGGAAAGGAGCGGCGGAACCGGCCCCTAGGCGTCGGCCCCGGGGCTCTCCCCCCACACCCCGCGGCGGAGAACACTTCGATTAGGCCATCGCCGACCCCTCACGGCATGGAGGCATGATGGGGCGTTACGTCGCAAGGCGACTGCTCCAGATGATCCCGGTATTCATCGGGACCACTCTGATTATTTTCCTCATGGTCCACATCCTTCCCGGTGACCCAATCCGGGCGATGTGGGGAGACAAGGCGGCAGACCCCGCACAGGTCGCGTCGCTGCGCCATGAGTTCGGACTAGACCAGCCCCTGTGGAAGCAGTACGTCGACTACATGGGCAACCTCTTCCAGGGCGACTTCGGGAAGACCTTCGGTGGCCGCGAGGTCATCGACGAGATGTCCGAGTCCTTCCCGGTCACACTCCGGCTGACCGCCGTCGCGATGCTCATCGAGATCATCGTCGGCATCGGCCTCGGCGCCTGGGCGGGCCTGCGGGCCGGCAAGGCCGCCGACACCGGCGTGCTCATCTTCACCCTGATCGTCATCTCGATCCCGGTGTTCGTGCTCGGCTTCCTCGCCCGCTTCGTCCTCGCGGACCAGCTCGGCTGGGTTGCCCCGAACGTCCAGGACTCCACGGACTACGCGCAGTTGTTCCTGCCAGGGTTCGTCCTGGCCATGCTCTCGATGGCGTACGTGGCACGTCTGACGCGTACCACCTTCGCGGAGAACCTGCGCGCCGACTACATGCGGACCGCGATGGCCAAGGGCCTGCCGCGGCGCCGCATCATCGGTGTGCACCTGCTGCGCAACTCGCTGATCCCGGTCGTCACCTTCCTCGGCACGGACGTCGGCGGCTTCATCGGCGGCGCGGTCGTCACCGAAGGCATCTTCAACGTCCAGGGTGTCGGAAACCTGCTCTACAAGGCGCTGCAGCAGCGCGAGGGTTCGACGATCGTCGGCGTTGTCACGGTCTTCGTCCTCGTCATCCTTGTGATCAACCTGATCGTCGACCTGCTGTACGCGGTCCTGGACCCGAGGATCCGGTATGCCTGACGTGACCAAGACCAAGGCCGACGTGGCCGTCGACGCCGTCGCACCGCCGGCCGCGGACGCCCACAAGGCCCAGGGCAAGCCGCGCAGCCTCTGGGGCGACGCGTGGTTCGACCTGCGCCACCGCCCGATGTTCTGGATCTCCTCGATCCTGCTGCTGCTCCTGCTGATCGTCGCGGCGTTCCCCGGCATCTTCACGAGCGTCGACCCGCGCGACGGCGACCTGACCAACCACTTCCTCACCAAGCCGGAACTGGGACACATATTCCAGGCCGACTGGTTCGGTTACGACGGCCAGGGCCGCTCGATCTACTCGCGTGTCATCTACGGCACCCGCGCCTCGATCCTCGTCGGCGTAGGCGTCACGGCGGCGGTCACCCTCGTCGGTGGACTGCTGGGCATGCTCGCCGGCTACTTCGGCGGCTGGCTGGACTCGGTGGTCTCCCGGATCACCGACATCTTCTTCGGCATCCCCTTCCTGCTCGGCGCGATGGTCGTCCTGAACGCCTTCACCGAGCGCAAGGTGTACGTGGTCATCCTGGCCCTGTCCTTCCTGGGCTGGACCTCGATCTGCCGTGTGATGCGCGCCTCCGTGATCACCGCCAAGCAGGCGGACTACGTGACGGCGGCACGCGCACTCGGCGCGGGCACCCCGCGGATCCTCTTCCGCCACGTCCTGCCGAACGCGCTCGCCCCGACCATCGTCGTGGCGACCATCGCCCTCGGCGGCTACATCTCGGCCGAAGCGACGCTCTCGTTCCTCGGACTCGGCCTCGCCGACCCGACGATCTCGTGGGGCATCGACATCGCCGAGGGCAGCAAGGCCATTCGCGACAACCCGCATGCGCTGCTGTTCCCCGCAGGAATGCTCAGCCTCACGGTCTTCGCGTTCATCATGCTGGGCGACGCCGTGCGCGACGCCCTCGACCCGAAGCTGCGCTGAGGAGGGCGTACGACGTGACTACCATCGACAAGACAGCATCCGTCCCGGCGCCCCGCGCCGGTGGCACGGACAGCACACCGCTCCTCGAAGTGCGTGACCTCCACGTGGAGTTCCACACCCGCGACGGCGTGGCCAAGGCCGTCAACGGCGTGAACTACAAGGTGGACGCGGGCGAGACACTGGCCGTGCTCGGTGAGTCCGGATCCGGCAAGTCCGTGACCGCTCAGGCGATCATGGGCATTCTCGACATGCCGCCCGGCAAGATCCCGCAGGGCGAGATCCTCTTCCGCGGCCAGGACATGCTCACCATGAGCAACGAGGAGCGGCGGAAGATCCGCGGCCAGAAGATCGCCATGATCTTCCAGGACGCGCTCTCCTCGCTGAACCCCGTGCTCTCGGTCGGCTACCAGCTCGGCGAGATGTTCCGTGTCCACCAGGGAATGTCGCGCAAGCAGGCCAAGGCCAAGTCCATCGAGCTGATGGACCGGGTCAAGATCCCGGCGTCCAAGGAGCGGGTCAACGACTACCCGCACCAGTTCTCCGGCGGTATGCGCCAGCGCATCATGATCGCGATGGCGCTGGCCCTGGAGCCTGACCTGATCATCGCGGACGAGCCGACCACCGCGCTCGACGTGACGGTCCAGGCCCAGGTCATGGACCTGCTCAAGGAACTGCAGACCGAGTTCAACATGGGCCTGATCCTGATCACCCACGACCTCGGCGTCGTCGCCGACGTCGCGGACAAGATCGCGGTCATGTACGCGGGCCGGATCGTCGAGACGGCGCCGGTGCACGAGCTGTACAAGCGGCCCGCGCACCCGTACACCCGGGGTCTGCTCGACTCGATCCCGCGCCTGGACCAGAAGGGCCAGGAGCTGTACGCGATCAAGGGCCTGCCGCCCAACCTGCTCAAGATTCCGTCCGGTTGCGCCTTCAACCCGCGCTGCCCGAAGGCGGAGGACATCTGCCGTACGGAGATCCCGGCCCTGGTGCCGGTCTCCGAGCGGGACGGCGGCGAACTGCCCGGACGCGGCAGCGCCTGCCACTTCTGGAAGGAGACGATCCATGGCTGAGCTGGACAAGACGGACGGCCCCGTGGACGCCACTCCGAACGTCACCGACGTGGTGGCCGCGGAAGCGGCCGACGAGTCGGCGGCGGTCGCGGCGATCGAGGCCCCCGCGGAGCGCGGTGAGCCGATTCTCCAGGTGCGCAATCTGGTCAAGCACTTCCCGCTGAGCCAGGGCATCCTGTTCAAGCGCCAGGTCGGCGCGGTGAAGGCCGTCGACGGCATCTCCTTCGACCTGTACCAGGGCGAGACGCTCGGCATCGTCGGCGAGTCCGGCTGTGGCAAGTCCACGGTCGCGCGTCTGCTGATGACGCTGGAGACGGCCACGGCCGGCGAGGTCTTCTACAAGGGCCAGGACATCACCAAGCTGTCCGGCCGCGCGCTGAAGGCCGTACGCCGCAACATCCAGATGGTGTTCCAGGACCCGTACACCTCGCTGAACCCGCGCATGACGGTCGGCGACATCATCGGGGAGCCCTTCGACATCCACCCCGAGGTGGCCCCGAAGGGTGACCGGCGGCGCAAGGTCGAGGACCTGCTGGACGTCGTCGGTCTCAACCCGGAGTACATCAACCGCTATCCGCACCAGTTCTCCGGCGGCCAGCGCCAGCGCATCGGCATCGCCCGCGGTCTCGCGCTCAACCCGGAGATCATCATCTGCGACGAGCCGGTCTCCGCGCTCGACGTGTCGGTGCAGGCGCAGGTCATCAACCTGATGGCGAAGCTCCAGGACGAGTTCAACCTGTCCTACCTCTTCATCGCGCACGACCTGTCGATCGTCCGGCACATCTCCGACCGGGTCGGCGTCATGTACCTCGGCAAGATGGCCGAGATCGGTACGGACGAAGAGATCTACGAGCACCCGACGCACCCCTACACCCAGGCGCTGCTGTCGGCGGTTCCGGTCCCGGACCCCGAGGCCCGTAACCGCGGCGAGCGGATCATCCTCACCGGCGACGTCCCGTCCCCGGCCAACCCGCCGTCGGGCTGCCGCTTCCGCACCCGCTGCTGGAAGGCCGAGGCGAAGTGCGCCGAGGAGATGCCGCTGCTGGCGATCCCCGAGCGCTTCAAGACCTCGACGACGCCGGCCGCGCACGAGTCGGCGTGCCACTTCGCGGAGGAGAAGGACGTGGTGGGCGCGGCCTCGTAACCGCACAGCCTGCTGCGACACGTCGGACCCCTCGGGAGCCCATACGGGCACCCGGGGGGTCCGTCTTCTTGTGCCCGATCAGGGGCGGCGGCCGGTCAGTGGTCGGGGGTGAAGACTTCGTCGGCGGTGGTGGCGGTGGCGGCGCGCTGGAGCCACTGGTTCAAAAGGGGGGAGTCGGTGCAGGCCGTGATCTTCTGCCGGAGCGCGTCGGTGAGGGCGATGCTGCGTGCGTCGAGGATCAGCAGGAGGCTCTTTGCCTGGGCTTCTGCCTGGCCTTGGGCGCGGCCTTGGGCGCGGCCCTGGGCTCGGCCTTCGTCGCGGATTTCTTCGGACATGAAGGACTTGTAGAAAGAGGTATCCACGGCCACCAGGTTCCTCCATTGTTGTGCGGCCGGGCGGTTGCCCAGGCCTTGTGCGGTCAGTTCGGCGATGGGTTCGGCGATGTTGTCCGGTGCCTCGCGCAGTGCGGCGGAGAGTGTTTTCAGTATGGCACCGACGTCCGGATTGTCGGCGTGGGTGATGGCGGCGAGGGTGGCGAGTGCGAGGTCTTTGCGGGCTTCGGCGACGTTGGTGATGACGGGCATGTTGTGGGGTCCGGCGACGAGTGGGTTGAGGGTGAGGGTGGGCCATTGGCGGAGGCCGATGGTGATGGGGGTGGCGGCCCATTGGGCGGTGGTGTGGTCCTGGCAGACGATGAGGAGGAGGACGGGCAGGGCGCCGTATTTGTTGTGGAGGTAGCTGACGTAGTAGGGCCAGCTGGTGGTTTTGCGGGGGTCTTTCTTGCCTTGGGCTTCGATGGCGAGGAGGAAGGGTCCGTCGTGTTGGGTGTCGATGCGTAGGAGGGTGTCGACGCGGCGTTCGACGGGGCTGTTTTCGGTGAGGTCGTTGGGTAGGACGGTGGCCGAGGTGGGTGGTGGGATGTGGACGCCGAGGACTTCGGATACGCGGGAGAAGAGGCCGGGGTATTCCTGGAAGATGCGGTGCATTGCTTCGTGGGGTGAGCTGACCATGGGGGTCCGTTCAGGGGGTGTGGGTGGCTGCGTGTGTGTTGGTGTGGCAGTCGCGGCAGTGGCCGGGGTGGGTGGCGCGGAAGGCGCGGTCGCAGGTGTCGCAGTTCTGGAGCGGGATGACGAGGGGTTTGCGGCGGGGCGGTGCGGTGAGGTCGGCGGTGCCGGGGAGTGGGGGCGGTAGGAGTGTGGTGATGCGGTGGTGGACGAACTTCGCGGGGTGTTTGACGGGGGTGGGGAGTTCGCTGGTGAGGGCGTGGCGGATGGTGTCGGGGTGGACGTCGCGTTCGAGCCAGGCAGCCACACCGGCGGCCAGGGCGGGGATGTCGTCTTCCTTGAAAGCGAGTTGGGGTGCGTGGCGGCGTAGGTCGGTGAGGACGGCCGTGGCGGCCCGGTGAAGTTCCTCGGTGGGTGTGTGCGGCTGGGGGAGGGGTGGGGGTTGCTTCCTGGGGGCGGTCGGGGCGGGTACGCAAACGGGGGCGGGTGCCGGCGCGTGTTTCGGGGCCTCAGTCGTCTTCGGTTCGGGTGTGGGCGAGTTGGGAGTGATGTGGGCGGGTTTCGGGGCTGATTCGGGTGTGGTGGGCGCCCACATCGCTCTCAACTCCGGGGCTGGAGGTGGGTTGAGCTGTCCGGCCTGCCGTCGTGGCTTCTGCTGTGGTGCGGTGACCGGTGGTGTGGTGGCGTCCGGCTGGTTGTACGAGAGGGTGCGGGTGACGAAGCGGCCGTTGGGGAGGCGTACGCGGCTGCGGTGGAGGTAGCCCTCGGCTTCGAGTTCGTGGAGTGCGGCGGTGATGCGGGCTTCGCTTTCGGGGAAGCGGTCGGTGAGGACCTTGATGCCGACTTTGGCCCCGGCGGGCATGGACTGGATGTGGACGGCGAGCCCGATGGCGATGAGGGAGAGTTCGTGGTTCTGGGCGAGGTGGTTGCCGATGATCACGAAGCCGGAGGCGTGGCGGGTGTTGACGTGGATGACGCCGGATGTCGGCGTGACGTCATGGGAGCCGGGAGCGCCGGGGGAGCCGGGCTGGGCGCACGGGGGCGCGATAACCTGCGGGGTATCCATCGGGAAGCGTCTTCTTCCTCGTGGTCAGGCCTCGGTCGGGATTACAGTCCCGGCCGGGGCCGTCTCGTGTCTGTGGTTGTCGCGGCGAGCATATGCCAGCCAACCCGCCTCGGATCCAGCCCAGTTGCCACAGTTCACTCGCGCGAGTGACGCAGGTCAGGACGGGGGTGGGGTGGGGTTTGGTGGGGTTATTTCCCTGAGTTCTTTAAAAGCATTCAGCGGTGGTGGGTTGCGGGGGGGGGGGGCGCGGGGGCGGGGCGGGGGGGGGCGCGCCCCCCCCCGACCCGGTGGAGTCGGTCACGGTACGAGGTCGAGTTCCGCCCACACCGTCTTGCGCGGGACGGGGCCCGGAACGATGCCCCAACGGTCGGCGAGCGCCTCGACGATGAGCAGGCCCCGCCCGCTGTCCGCGAGTGGGTCGGGCGTGGCTGCGGCGGGCAGGCGGTCGCCCCGGGTGTCGGTGACCTCGATCCGTAGTCGGCTGTCGGGGTGGACGGTGAGGCGGAGTTGGAAGTCCCGTCCAGTGACCCGCCCGTGGACCGTGGCATTGGTGGCGAGCTCCGCAACGATGTGCGCGGGCGACTCCGAGCGCAGTCCCCAGAGGTCGAGATGGGCCACGGCGTGAAGGCGGGCGAGCCGGGCGCCTCGGCGGGTGGGGGAGAGCAGCACCGTGAACGTGCGTTCGGTGGTGCGGAGTTGGGGGGTGGCGGTTTGTTGGTTCACGTCACTCAGCGTGGCCGGATCTGCGTACCGTGCCCAGTGACCCAGCCCTTGCGTACGGTGATTGTCCCGGGCTTGTCCAGCGCTGTCCCGGCTGTCCGGAGTGACGTGCGGGGAACAGAGGCGGTTGAGAAAGAACGGCACGCACGTCGGAAGTGGGGCACGGATGAGTGTGGACGGGGTCGGTACGGAGCAGGGTGACGGCGGGGCGGACGAGCCGGGTTGGGACGTCGATCCCGATGACGAGTCGGGCGTTGCGGTGGTCGCCGCCGTGGGACGCCAGATCAAGGCCTGGCGCGAGGCGGCCGGGCTGCGGGCCGGCGAGCTCGGTGCCGCGATCGGGTACGGGGAGAACCTGGTCTACAAGGTGGAGGGCGGGCAGCGGATCCCGCGCCCGGAGTTCCTGGACAAGGTGGACGAGGTGGTCGGCGCGGGCGGCAAGATCGCTGCGATGAAGCAGGATCTGGCGGCGGTCCGGTACCCGAAGAAGGTGCGGGACCTGGCGGGGGTGGAGTCGAAGGCAGTCGAGATCGCCGCCTACGTCGCGCACGGCGTGCATGGGCTGTTGCAGACTCCGGGCCATGCGCGGGCGCTGTTCGAGGCCCGGCAGCCCGCGTACTCGCAGGATGAGGTCGAACGGATGGTGGCCGCGCGGATGGCCCGGCAGTCGATCTTCGAGCGGTCACCTGCTCCCGCCCTCAGCTTCGTGCTGGAGGCGTCGGCACTCAGGCGGCCGATCGGGGGCACAATGGAGTGGCGGCAGCAGCTCGAACGGCTGCGGCAGATCGGGCAGTTGCGCCACGTCACCCTCCAGGTGATGCCTACGCACCGTGAGGCGCATCCTGGGATGGACGGTGACATCGACGTGCTGAAGTTCAAGGACGGCACGGCGGTCGGACGTTCGCACGGCGCGTTCAATGGGCGCTCAGTGACCGACGCCAGACAGCTCCGCATCCTTGAGCTGCGGTATGGCATCATCCGGGCCGAGGCTCTCACTCCCCGAGAGACTCTGGCCCTCATCGAACAAGTGCTGGGAGAGACATGATCCGCAGGACTTCTGCGCAGGACGTTTCTGAGCTGGCCTGGTTCAAGAGCAGCTACAGCAGCAACGGCAACGAAGGCGACTGCGTCGAGGTCGCCGCGGCGCCGGGCTCGGTACACGTGCGCGACTCCAAGAACGTGCAGGGGGCGCGGCTCGCCTTCGGGTTCGGCGCGTGGGCGGCCTTCACGCCCTACGCGTCGACAAGCTGAACTCGTCGCGATCTGAATGCCTCCTGCTGCGGAAGCCAGGAGGGATAGGGCGCCCGGAACCCATCGGTTCCGGGCGCCCTTCGTTGCTCCGCAGACCCGCCGAGAATCCGAACCGCTCACGGAAGCCCCAGCCTCTGCCTCGGCGCACGCGCGCCCCGGGCGACGGGGCAGGCCCACGCCGTGGTGGGGCCACAGGGGAAGGCCGGACCGAAAGCCGTCCGTAACATCGGCCGCCGCCCGGGCGTGTATGGGGTAGAGGCAGTTCTCGGGCATGTGAGGAGACGGACGGGGGCCATGACGGCAGATTTCGAGGATTCCGAGGCATTCGACGCGTTCTATGCGGCGACCGCCAAACGCCTGGTCGCCACGGTGTACGCGGTGACGGGCGATCTGGGTGAGGCAGAGGACGCCGTTCAGGAAGCGTATGTGCGGGCCTGGCAGCGGTGGGACAAGGTCTCCGGGGCCGGTGACCCGCTGCCGTGGGTACGGACTGTGGCGGTGCGGCTGGCGATCAGTACGTGGCGCAGGACGCGCGGCCGGCTGCGGGCGCACTTCCGGCACGGCGTGCCCGCCGATGTGCCGGGTCTGTCCGAGGACCGGGTGGCCCTGGTCGGCGCGCTTGGGGAGTTGAGCAAGGACCAGCGCCAGGCGGTGGTCCTGCACCACATGCTCGGCCTTCCTGTGGAGGAAGTGGCCCGGGAGACAGGAGCGTCGAGCGGTGCGGTGCGGACCCGGCTCCACCGGGCCCGCAGGATTCTCGGCGAGCGGCTCGCCGACACGTCGGTCGTTACGGAGCGGAAGGGGAGGGTGGACCATGGCTGAGGTCGAGGACCTGCTTGAGGGCGTTGCCGTGCGGTTGCCGGCCGCGGAGGAGATTCGGGCAAAGGGACAGCGGCGGCGGACCCGCAGCCGCGCGGTGCGGGCGGGTGCGGGGGGCGCGGCCCTCCTAGTGGCGGCGGGTGCGTGGGTGCTGCTTCCGTCGGACGACCAGGGAACCCGGCAGACGGTCGCCACCGCGACGGCCAACCCCTTCCGGACGGACGGGGAGATCCAGATGCTCCGGACCGACGAACTGCCCGGGAACGCGCGGTGGCACTGGAAGGAGAGCGCGAGCCTGCCGGCGGGCGCCGGACGGCGGAGCGGCCCTCTGCCCCAAGTGGGCCTGGACGAGGCATGTCCTGGTTCGTTCGTCGTGAAGGACTCGCCCGGGCAGAAGGCGTACAGCCTGTTGTACACGGGGCGCGACCACGCCCTTGCCCAGTACCGGGTCGTCGAGTACGACGACACCGCGACTGCCCGGTCCCAGGTGGCGGAGCTGCGGGAGGAGATCACGAAGTGCGGTCTGCGGGCCGTGTCGCCGACGGCGCGGGAGGCGGAGGAGGGCAGCAAGGCCTGGTCCGGAACGGTGCGGGACGGCCGGTCGATGCGGGTCACCGTCCGGCGCTGGAACTCCTGGGTGTCGGTGGCCGAGGTACTGGACGGGGCGCCGCCCGTCGGCTGACCGCCGCTTGCCTCGAAGAACGGCCACGTAGGCGCCGCCCGCAACCGCGTGACGAAAGGCGCCCCGGAACCGATCGGTTCCGGGGCGCCTTCCCCGTATACCCGGGAACCGGGCTCGCAGGTGGCTCGGGTCAATGGGCCGACGTGCTCGGTTCTCTGGGCCGGGACGGACGCGCGGGACGAGGGACCGATCGGGTCCACCGTCCGCGGGGCAGCCCCGGGGCCGAGGAGAGGGGTGTCAGCCTCGGGCCTTGGGGTCTTGGGTGGTCTCCTTGCCGGACTTCGCCAGGTCGGCCTTGCGGGCCTGCGGGACCAAGGACGCGGACTGGGAGTCCTCGGGGTAGTGGCAGGCCGTCAGATGGCCGTCCCGGCTGCCTTCTATCTGCACCAGCGGCGGGGCCTCGCTCGCGCACTTGTCCGTCGCCTTCCAGCAACGGGTGCGGAAGCGGCAGCCCGACGGCGGGTTGAGCGGGGAGGGCACGTCACCGGTGAGCAGGATGCGCTCGCGGGGCGGGACCTGGTCCGCGGTGGGCTCGGGCACGGCGGACAGGAGGGCCCGGGTGTAGGGGTGGCGGGGGTTCCCGTACAGGTCCTCGCGGTCGGCGATCTCGACGATCTTGCCGAGGTACATGACGGCGACGCGCTGCGAGAAGTGGCGCACGATCGCGAGGTCGTGGGCGATGAAGAGGAACGCGATGCCGAGTTCCTTCTGCAGCTTCTGGAGCAGGTTGACGACCTGGGCCTGGATCGACACGTCCAGTGCGGAGACCGGCTCGTCGGCCACGATCAGCTTCGGCTCCAGGGCCAGCGCGCGGGCCACCCCGATGCGCTGACGCTGGCCGCCGGAGAACTCGTGCGGGAAGCGGTTGTAGTGCTCCGGGTTGAGACCGACGGTCTCGAGGAGCTCGCGGACACGCGACTCGAAGCCCCCGGCCGGCTTGATGCCGTTGATCTCCATCGGGGCCGAGATGATCTTGCCGACGGTCTGACGCGGGTTCAGTGACGCGTACGGGTCCTGGAAGATCATCTGGATGTCGGACCGGATCGGTGCGAGCTGCCGACGGCCGGCGTGCGTGATGTCCTGGCCCTGATAGCTGATGGTGCCGCCGGTGGGCTCCAGCAGACGGGTGATGAGCCGGCCCGTCGTGGACTTGCCGCAGCCGGACTCGCCGACCAGGCCCAGGCTCTCGCCGGCGGCGATCTGGAGGTCGAGACCGTCCACGGCCTGGACCGCGCCGATCTGCCGCTTGAAGGGGAACCCGCCCATCACCGGGAAGTGCTTGGTCAGGCCTTTGACGTCAAGGAGGGGGGTCGTGTTGCTCATGATCGTGGAATCCCGTCTCTTGTACGTCAGTGCGACTGGCTCGTGGTGTATTCGGCGAAGAAGTCGCGCCGTTGGTCCGCCGTGAGGTGGCAGGCCGCGGTGTGCCCGCCGACACCCTCAAGCACCGGCCGCTTACCGGAGCAGAGGCCGCTCTCCGTCCGCTCCGTGAAGCCGCACCGCGGGTGGAAGCTGCAGCCGGACGGCGGGTTGAGGAGCGACGGGGGCGCTCCCGGGATCGGCGACAGCGGTACGTCGACCGGCCCGTCCAGCGTCGGCATGGACCCCAGCAGACCCCAGGTGTACGGGTGCTGGGGCACGCCCAGCACCTCCTTCTTCGTGCCGCTTTCCACACACCGGCCGCCGTACATCACCAGCACGTCGTCGGCGATGTCGGCGATGACACCGAGGTCGTGGGTGATGAAGATGATCGCCGTGCCGAACTCCTGCTGGAGTTCCTTGAGCAGGTCCATGATCTGGGCCTGCACGGTGACGTCGAGCGCGGTGGTCGGCTCGTCCGCGATCAGCAGCTCGGGGTCGCAGACCAGCGCCATGGCGATCATCGCGCGCTGGCGCATACCGCCGGAGAACTGGTGCGGGTAGTCGTCGACGCGCATGTCCGGCTGCGGGATACCGACCCGCCGCAGCATCTCGACCGCCCGCGCGCGGGCGTCCCTCTTCGAGGCGCCCGTGTGCTTGCGGTACGTCTCGCTGATCTGCTTGCCGATCGTGTGGTACGGCGACAGCGAGGCCAGGGCGTCCTGGAAGATCATCGACATCGTGTTGCCGCGCAGCTGCTCCAGCTGCCGCTCGGTCGCGGTGAGCAGGTCCTTGCCGTCGAGCAGGATCTCGCCGTCGATGGCGGTGTGGCCGGGGTCGTGCAGGCCCAGGATCGTCAGGTTCGTGACGGACTTGCCGGAGCCCGACTCGCCCACGATGCCGAGGGTCTTGCCCCTGGCCAGGTCGAAGGAGAGACCGTCGACGGCCTTGACGACGCCGTCTTCGGTGGAGAAGTGGACCTTCAGGTCCTTGACGGACAGGAAGGGCTGCTGGTCGGTGCTCGTCACGGGGACGCTCCTGAGAGGGTGATGCCGGGGTAACTGTCGAGGGCGGGGCGCCCGGGGTCAGGCGAGCCGGATCCGCGGGTCGATGAAGGCGTAGACGGCGTCGATGATGATGTTCATGAACACGATCGCGCCGGCTGCCAGGACGGTGACGCCCAGCACCATCGGCAGGTCGCTCTTGATGGTGGAGTCCACCGCCAGGCGGCCGATGCCCTGCATGCTGAAGGTCGTCTCGGTGATGATCGCGCCGCCGATCAGCACACCCAGGTCGATTCCGAAGACGGTGACGATCGGTCCCATCGCGCCGCGCCAGGCGAAGCGGAAGAACACGTTGGCCCGGGAGAGGCCCTTGGCACGGGCCGTGCGTACGTAGTCCTCGCTGAGCTCCTCGACGAGCTGGGAGCGTGTCATACGGGTGTAGTTGGCGGTGAAGATGATCGCCAGGACGAACCACGGCAGAAGGAGTCCTGAGAACCAGGCGGCCGGGTCCTCGGTGATCGGGGTGTACGACGGCTGCGCGAACAGGCCGAGCTTCGTGACGAGGAAGAACATCGCGATGTAGCCGACGAAGTAGATCTGCAGCGAGGAGCCGAACAGCGAGGCCGAGCTGGCGAACTTGTCCAGGAACTTGCCCTGCTTGACGGCGGCCAGCATGCCCGCGCCGATGCCGAGGATCAGGAACACGATGGCCGCGCCGAAGGCGAGCGAGAGGGTCGTCGGCAGGCGGTCCAGGATCGTGCCGAGGACGGGCTCGCGGTTGGCGAAGGAGTAGCCGAGGCAGGGCGCGGCGCAGTATCCGTAGCTGGCGTAGTCGCGCCCCGCGAAGACGCCCACCAGCCAGTGCCAGTACTGCACCGGGACCGGCGAGTCGATGCCCAGATTCTGCCGCACCTGCGCGAGGTTTTCCGGTGTGCAGTTCTTGCCGCACGACATCATCGCCGGGTCACGCGGGACGGCGTAGAAGAGGGCGAAGGTGATGGCACTGACGATCAGAAGGATGACCAGTGCGCCGAGGATTCGGCGGAAGAGAAAGCGGGGCATGGGGGCGTGACTTTCCGGACGGGGCGCCGTCGCCGGGGCGTGATAGGGAGAGAGCCGGAGAGGGAGGCCGGGCGAGCGGCCGCCCCCGGCGGCCCCACCGCCGGACCCGCGTCGGCCTCCTCCGAGAGGCGGCCGACGCGGGTCCGGCGACGGGACCCGGGTGGTACGGCCTACTTCATGGCGTACATCTTGCAGAGGGCGACGCAGGTGTTGGCGCTGTCGTAGACCACGTTGCCGACCTTGGACCCGTGCATCCAGTTGCGGAGCGGGTGGTAGTCCGGGACCGTGGCGGCCAGCTCCATGATCTGACGGTCGATCGCGCCCCAGGCCTTGTTGGCTGCCTCGGTGTCCGCGATCGCGGAGGCCGCGTTGATGGCCTTGTCGACGCTCGGGTCCTTCAACTGGGCGTAGTTGCTACGGCCGTCGCCGATGTTCTCGCCGCTCCAGCAGGGGTAGAAGACGGAGTAGCCGTTCGGCCAGTCCGGGCTCCAGCCCGCGGCGAACATGTCGAAGTCGTTGTCGATCTTGCCGATCTGGGTGTAGAAGGTCGACTTGTCGATCTGCTTGTTGACGACGGTGAAGCCGGCCTTCTCCAGCGCGTTCTTGACCGCGACGGCCTGCTTCAGCGCGTTGTCCGAGGTCTGCCAGGCGATGACCAGCTTCTGGCCTTCCTTGCCGGCCTCCTTCAGCAGGGCCTTGGCCTTGACCGGGTCGCCGCCGGGCTTCGTGGTCGCGCCGTACAGGTCGAACTTCTGGTAGCCCGGGGTCACCGGCGAGAAGATGGTCGTGGCGATCTCGGTGCTCGAGGCGCCGCCGCGGATGGTCTGCAGCTGCTGGTGCGGCCAGGCCCAGTTGATGGCCTGGCGGACCTTGACGTCCGTGATGCGGGTCGTGTTGATCGGCCAGTAGTAGGTCGCCGTGTCGACCGCGTTGAGCACGCGCTTCTTGTACTGCGGGTTGGTGAGGACCTGGGCGATACGCTCCGCGGCGACCTCGTTGAAGATCGTCATCGCGTACTGGTCCTTGCCCGAGTCCGCGATGAAGCGGTCCGTGGCGGCCAGCGGCTGGAAGCCGAACTGGAAGACGTACTTGTCCGGGTAGTTGTTGCGGATCGAGTCGGTCGCCGGGTCCCAGTGCTCGTTGCGCACGTAGGTCAGCGACTTGCCTATGCTGCGGCTCTCGATCTTGTACGGGCCGTTGCAGAACGGCTGCTTGTCGTACTTCTCCTTGGTGTCGTGCTTCTTGTTCACCAGGGCGTAACCACGCATGGCGAGCGTGAAGTTGAAGTCCGCGCGCGGCTCGTTCAGACGGAAGGTGATGGTCTTGCCCTCGACCTCGAGGGAGTCCAGCTTCTTGCCCTCGTAGGGGCCCTTGTACTTGTCGCCGCCGACCAGGAACTGCTGGACGTAGCGGGGGCCTTCGGTGACGAAGGAGGCGAAGCCGCGCTCGAAGGTGTGGCGGAGGTCGTCCCCGGAGATCTCCGAGCCGTCCTCCCACTTCACACCGTCCTTCAGCGTGAACGACCAGGTCTTGCCGGCGTCCTTCATCGTGCCGGCGTCGGTGGCGAGGTCGCCGACCAGCGTGGCGCCGCCCTTGTTGTCGATCTTGTAGCCGGTGAGGCCACGCAGGATCGGGACGGTGATCGCGGCCTCGGTGGAGACGTAGATCTGCGCCGGGTCCATGTGGTCCATGTCGAACTGGTCGAGCGAGTAGAGCGTTCCGCCCTTGACCGCTCCCGTGACCTCCGCGGCCGGCCCGGTCGAGTCGGCCTTGGTGCCGACCAGGATCTCCTGGGTCTTGGAGCCGCTGACCTTGGGAGCCGAATTCTTCTTGGAGCTTCCGCCGTCGTTGCTGCCGCCGCACGCCGTGAGGACGGACGACGAGGCCGCCACCACGCCGGTGGCGATCAGAAAGTTTCTACGGGAGAAAGACATGGGTGATCCTGCCTCATAGGGACGATCGGAACGGATGGTGCCGGCCTTGCGTGCTGCACTGAACGGGCCGGTGGAACGAGGTGGTTACCGCTTGGACTTCGGGTCGAGCGCGTCGCGCACCGAGTCGCCGAGCAGGTTGAAGGCGAGGACGAAGATCACCATCGACAGGCCCGGGAAGAGCATGAAGGTGAGGTCCTCGGTGTAGAACTGCGCCCCGCGCTGGATCATGACGCCCCAGTCCGGGGTCGGGTCGATGATGCCGACACCGAGGAAGGCGAGCCCTGCCTCCGCGGTCACGAAGGCGGGGAGCATCAGGGTGGACTGGATGATGATCGGTGTCCACAGGTTGGGCAGCAGTTCCTTGAAGACGATGCGCCGCGGTGATGCACCCGTGACCTTGGCCGCCTCGACGAACTCCCGCTCGCGCAGGCCGAGTACCTGACCGCGCAGCAGACGGGCGATGGAGGCCCAGCCGAAGGCGGAGAGAACCAGGATCAGCGAGATGGCGCGCAGGCTGGTGGGGATGTTCTCGTCGGGGGCGACGAACAGCCCGTAGACGACCGGCATGAAGGCGATGAAGAACAGCGTGGAGGGGAACGACAGCAGGATGTCGATGACCCGTCCGACGAAGTAGTCGGTCCTTCCGCCCAGGTAGCCCGCCGTGATGCCGACAATCACGCCGGCGAGGGTGGTCAGCAGAGTGGCGGCGACGGCGATGCTCAGTGAGGTGCGGATGCCGTACAGCAGGAAGGTGAAGACGTCCCGCCCGAGCTGCGGCTCGATGCCGAACCAGAACTCCGAGCTCATCCCGCCGTTGGGCCCGGACGGGTACGCGAAGGCGTCCAGGAGCTCCGGCCGGTCACTGGCGTAGGTCGTGTACGGGTCCTTGCCGTACAACTTCGCGATCAGAGGTGCCGCGAGCGCGATCACGAAGAAGAACACGACGATCCAGGCGGACACCACGCCGGTCTTGTCGCGCTTGAAGCGGATCCAGGCGAGACGGCCCGGACTCCTGGAGGTGGCTCCCTTGTCGGCGCTGTCGGGCAGCCGGGACTCCCCGGTCACTTCGGTGGGCGTCAAGTCCACCGACAGGCTGGGGGCCGGGGATGGCGTGGTCATCGTGCTCCTGTCCCCGTACGGAACGGCGTCCTCCGGGTGGGAGGAGTGTGAAGAAGAGGTTGGGATGGACCCAATCAACCGAGTTGACACTGGTCAATCGGCTGTGGAAGTCCATACGGGGTCTTTAGGTTCTTGACCTGAACTTGACATACGCAAGGTGAAATAAGAGTGGACGGCCGATTCACAGGGAGGGCGTTCCGGATGATCTCGGGCGCACGTGTCCGATCAGACACGTGTCCTTTTCGTTATCCGGATCTCTCGATCACACGTTCTTCCCTTCGGGTGGCGGTCTGACACATTCGGCCGTAGTGCGGGTGCAGTGATCCGCTTATGAGGTGATATTTGACCTCACGTAAGACGGAGCACTACGAGGAGGCACTCCATGCGCGGAGCCACACAGGTCAAGTGGGCCGCATGCGCGGTGGCCGTCGCTTTGACGGCGACGGCCTGCGGCGGAGGGGGCAGTGGCGGTGGTGGCGGTGGTGCCAATGGGATCGTGAGCTCCTCCTGGGGTGACCCGCAGAACCCGCTGGAGCCCGCCAACACCAACGAGGTGCAGGGCGGCAAGGTCCTCGACATGATCTTCCGGGGGCTCAAGAAGTACGACCCGAAGACCGGCGAGGCGACGAACATGCTCGCCCAGAAGATCGAGACCAAGGACAACCAGAACTTCACGATCACGGTGAAGGACGGCTGGACCTTCAGCAACGGCGAGAAGATCACCGCCAAGTCGTTCGTGGACGCCTGGAACTACGGCGCCCTGTTGAAGAACAACCAGAAGAACGCCTACTTCTTCGGATACATCGACGGATACGACAAGGTCCACCCCGAGACGGGCACGGCGAGCGCCACCACGCTCTCCGGGCTCAAGCAGGTCAACGACATGACCTTCACGGTCAAGCTGACGCAGAAGTTCTCGCTGTGGCCCGACACCCTCGGCTATCCCGCCTTCTCACCGCTGCCCAAGGCCTTCTTCACCGACCACGCCGCGTGGGTGTCCAAGCCGATCGGCAACGGCCCGTACACGATCGACAAGTACGCCAAGGGCTCGTCGATGAACCTGCGCAAGTGGGACGGCTACCCCGGTGACGACAAGGCGCAGAACGGCGGGATCGACCTCAAGGTCTACACCGACAACAACACCGCCTACACCGACCTGACGGCCGGCAACCTCGACCTCGTGGACGACGTGCCCGCCTCACAGCTCAAGAACGTCAAGGCGGACCTGGGCGACCGCTACATCAACACCCCGGCCGGCATCATCCAGACCCTCGCGTTCCCCTTCTACGACAAGGCGTGGGACACCCCGGGCGGTGCCAAGGTCCGCCAGGGGCTGTCCATGGCGATCAACCGCGACCAGATCACCAACCAGATCTTCCAGAAGACCCGCACCCCCGCCTCCGACTGGACCTCGCCGGTCCTCGGCGCCGACGGCGGCTTCAAGAAGGGGCTCTGCGGCAAGGAGTGCACGTACAACGCCGCCGACGCCAAGAAGATGATCCAGGACGGCGGCGGCATCCCCGGCGGCCAGCTCAAGATCTCGTACAACGCGGACACCGGCTCCCACAAGGAGTGGGTCGACGCCGTCTGCAACAGCATCAATAAGGTCATGGGCAACAACAAGGCGTGCGTGGGCGCCCCGATCGGCACCTTCGCCGACTTCCGCAGCCAGGTCTCCCAGCAGAAGCTGCACGGAGCCTGGCGCGCGGGCTGGCAGATGGACTACCCGCTGATCCAGAACTTCCTGCAGCCTGTCTACTACACCAACGCCTCGTCCAACGACGGCAAGTGGAACAACAAGCAGTTCGACGACCTCGTCAACAAGGCCAACGCCGAGTCGGACAAGGCCAAGGCCGTCTCCACCTTCCAGGACGCCGAGAAGGTCATGGTCCAGCAGATGCCGGTCATCCCGCTCTGGTACCAGAACGGCAGCGCCGGCTACTCGGACAAGGTCACCAACGTCTCGCTGAACCAGTTCAGCGTCCCGGTGTACGAGCAGATCAAGGTCAAGTAGGCCGCTGAAGCCGGGTGGCCGGTGCGCTCCCCGCACCGGCAGCCCGGCTTCCCCGTCCCCACGACACCTCAGCCACCCCGCGACCCCCGGAGCCCTTCATGGGACGTTATGTGATCCGGCGGCTGCTGCAGATGATTCCGGTCTTCTTCGGCACCACGCTGTTGATCTTCCTCATGGTGAACGTGATGGGTGACCCCATCGCGGGTCTCTGCGGCGACCGCCAGTGCGACCCGGCGACCGCCGCCCAACTCCGTTCGGAATTCGGCCTCGACAAGCCGGTCTGGCAGCAATACCTGACCTACATGGGCAACGTCTTCACCGGCGACTTCGGCACCGCGTTCAATGGGCAGAAGGTCACCGAGCTGATGGGCACGGCCTTCCCCATCACCATCCGCCTCACCGTCATCGCGATCGTGTTCGAGATCGTCATCGGCATCAGCCTCGGCGTCGTCACCGGCCTGCGCCGCGGCCGGCCCATCGACACCACCGTGCTGATCCTGACCCTGGTCGTCATCTCCATCCCGACCTTCGTCACCGGTCTGCTCCTCCAGCTCCTGCTCGGCGTGGAGTGGGGCGTCATCAAACCCTCCGTCTCCAGCGAGGCCCCGGTCAACGAACTGCTCATCCCCGGGCTCGTGGTCGCCTCCGTCTCGCTGGCCTACGTCACCCGGCTCACCCGGACCTCGATCGCCGAGAACGCCCGCGCCGACTACGTACGCACCGCCGTCGCCAAGGGCCTCCCCAGGCGCCGCGTGATCATCCGTCACCTGCTGCGCAACTCGCTTATCCCCGTCGTCACCTTCATCGGTACGGACGTGGGCGCCCTGATGGGCGGGGCGATCGTCACGGAGCGGATCTTCAACATTCACGGCGTCGGCTACCAGCTCTACCAGGGCATCCTGCGCCAGAACTCGCAGACCGTCGTCGGGTTCGTCACCGTCCTGGTCCTCGTCTTCCTGGCGGCGAACCTGATCGTCGACCTGCTGTACGCCGTACTCGACCCGAGGATCCGCTATGCCTGAGCAGACACCGGACGAGGCGATCTCGTCGGCCGGAGCCGGCGGGACGATGGACCTCGCACTCGACGAGGGCGACACCCTCGAGAAGACACCCGGCGGCCCCGAGGGGACGGGCCCCGGCACCAAACCGCAGAGCCTGTGGTCCGACGCCTGGCGCGACCTGCGCCGCAACCCCGTCTTCATCATCTCCGCGCTGATCATCCTGTTCCTGGTGATCATCTCCATCTGGCCGCAGCTCATCGCCTCCGGCGACCCGCTCGACTGCAACCTGGACAAGGCGCAGGAGGGCTCCCAGCCCGGCCACCCCTTCGGCTACGACGGCCAGGGCTGCGACGTCTACACCCGTGTCGTGTACGGCGCCCGGAACTCCGTGACCGTCGGTATCTGCTCCACCATCGGCGTCTCCCTGATCGGCTCCGTCCTGGGCGGCCTGGCCGGCTTCTTCGGCGGCTGGTGGGACGCGATCCTCTCCCGCCTCACCGACGTCTTCTTCGGCATCCCCGTCGTCCTCGGCGGACTGGTCTTCCTCTCCGTGGTGACCAGCTCCACCGTCTGGCCCGTCATCGGCTTCATCGTGCTGCTGGGCTGGCCGCAGATCGCCCGCATCGCCCGCGGCTCCGTCATCACCGCCAAGCACAACGACTACGTCCAGGCGGCCCGGGCACTCGGCGCCTCCAACGGGCGGATGATGCTGCGCCACATCGCACCGAACGCCATCGCCCCGGTCATCGTCGTGGCGACCATCGCGCTGGGCACGTACATCTCCCTGGAGGCGACCCTGTCGTTCCTCGGCGTCGGCCTGAAGCCACCGGCCGTCTCCTGGGGCATCGACATCTCCGCCGCGTCCCAGTACATCCGCAACGCCCCGCACATGCTCCTCTGGCCCGCCGGTGCGCTGGCGGTCACCGTGCTCGCGTTCATCATGCTCGGCGACGCGGTGCGCGACGCCCTCGACCCCAAGCTGCGCTGAGGAGTCCGCTGCCATGTTGCTCGAAGTGCGCGATCTGCACGTGGAGTTCCACACCCGGGACGGGGTCGCCAAGGCCGTCAACGGGGTCAACTACTCGGTGGCCGAGGGCGAGACGCTCGCCGTGCTCGGCGAGTCCGGCTCCGGCAAGTCGGTCACCGCACAGGCGATCATGGGCATCCTCGACATGCCGCCCGGCAAGATCAGCGGGGGCGAGATCCTCTTCAAGGACCGCGACCTGCTGAAGCTCAAGAAGGAGGAGCGCCGGAAGATCCGCGGCCAGGAGATGGCCATGATCTTCCAGGACGCCCTCTCCTCCCTCAACCCCGTGCTCACCGTGGGGGAGCAGCTCGGTGAGATGTTCGTCGTGCACCGCGGAATGTCCCGCAAGGACGCGAAGGCCAAGGCCGTCGAGCTGATGGACCGGGTCCGCATCCCGGCCGCGAAGGAGCGGGTCGGCAACTATCCGCACCAGTTCTCCGGCGGGATGCGCCAGCGCATCATGATCGCGATGGCGCTGGCCCTGGAGCCCTCGCTGATCATCGCGGACGAACCCACCACCGCCCTCGACGTCACCGTCCAGGCCCAGGTGATGGACCTGCTCGCGGAGCTCCAGCGCGAGCTGAACATGGGCCTGATCCTCATCACCCACGACCTGGGCGTGGTCGCCGACGTCGCCGACAAGATCGCCGTGATGTACGCGGGCCGCATCGTGGAGACCTCACCCGTCCACGACATCTACAAGGCGCCCGCGCACCCGTACACCAAGGGCCTGCTCCGCTCGATCCCGCGCCTGGACCAGAAGGGCCAGGAGCTGTACGCGATCAAGGGTCTGCCGCCCAACCTGCTCCACATCCCGCCCGGCTGCGCCTTCAACCCGCGCTGCCCGATGGCCCAGGACGTCTGCCGCAAGGACGTGCCGCCGCTGTTCGACGTGGCCGAGCACCGTCAGAGCGCCTGCTACTTCTGGAAGGAGACGCTCGATGCACGCTGACCACTCGGGGCGCAAGGGAGCGCGCGAAGAGGGCGAGGTGGCGCGCGACCTCCTGGCCAAGTCGCGGGAGGGCAGCAGGTACGCGGGCGGCGAGCCGATCCTTGAGGTCCGCGACCTCGTCAAGCACTACCCGCTGACCCAGGGCATCCTGATCAAGAAGCAGATCGGTGCCGTCAAGGCCGTCGACGGGGTCTCCTTCGACCTGGCGGCGGGCGAGACCCTCGGCATCGTGGGGGAGTCCGGCTGCGGGAAGTCGACCGTGGCCCGGCTGCTCGTGCACCTGGAGGACCCGACGGCCGGTTCGATCCGGTACAAGGGCGAGGACATCACCAAGCTGTCCGGCCGCGCGCTGAAGGCCGTACGCCGCAACATCCAGATGGTGTTCCAGGACCCGTACACCTCGCTGAACCCGCGCATGACCGTCGGCGACATCATCGGGGAACCATACGAGATCCACCCCGAGGTCGCCCCGAAGGGCGAGCGGCGGCGCAAGGTCCAGGACCTGCTGGACGTCGTCGGCCTCAACCCGGAGTACATCAACCGCTATCCGCACCAGTTCTCCGGCGGCCAGCGCCAGCGCATCGGCATCGCCCGCGGCCTCGCGCTCAACCCCGAGATCATCGTCGCCGACGAACCCGTCTCGGCCCTCGACGTCTCCGTCCAGGCCCAGGTCGTCAACCTGCTGGACCGGCTCCAGACGGAGTTCAACCTCAGCTACGTGTTCATCGCCCACGACCTCTCCATCGTCCGGCACATCTCCAACCGGGTCGGGGTGATGTACCTCGGCCGGTTCGCCGAGATCGGCACGGACGAGGAGATCTACGACCACCCCACGCACCCGTACACCCAGGCGCTGCTCTCCGCCGTGCCGGTGCCGGACCCGATGGCGCGCGAGTACCGCGAGCGGATCATCCTGCACGGCGACGTGCCCTCGCCCGCCAACCCGCCGTCCGGCTGCCGCTTCCGCACCCGCTGCTGGAAGGCGCAGGAGCGGTGCGAACTGGAGGTGCCGCTGCTCGCGGTCCCGGCGGTCTTCCGGCTGACGGAGACCCCCGCCAAGCACGATTCGGCCTGTCACTTCGCGGAGGAGAAGCGGGTGGTGCCGCCGGAGGGGACGCTGGAGCAGGTGGGCGAGGGCGGTGAGGGGGCCGCGGGGGCCGGACCGGACGTGGAGAAGGTGGACCGGGAGGCGCGGAAGCCGCCGCAGTCGCCGTCGTCTCCGGAGACGGAGGGCGGGGACGCGGAGCCGCCTCCGGCGACCGGGGGCAGGGACGAGGAGCCGCCTCCGCCGTCCGGCAGCAGCCGGGTCAGTTGAGCCGGCGGCCCGTTAACGAGGGGGCAACTCGGGCGTCTCACGTCCGATATACGGACCCGTCAGCATGGATGACGTACGGCCGTGCGGGTGCCGTGGACCGGCCGGAAGGACTCAACCCCCTCCGGCCGGTCGCCCGACGGGACCGCGCCGACGGCCCTCTTGTCGGGAGGCCGGGCGCGGTGGAGTATCGCTGGGGTGATACTCACCCGTGGAGCAAGAGTGACCGGCGCCGCTCTCTGCGCTGTGCTCGCCGTGATCGTCGCGAGCTGGCTCGTACGGGACCTCAGGGCCGTGGACGCCGACCAGCTGTGGCGCTACTGGGCCGGTTTCCACGACGCGCGCCCGAAGGCGATGCCCTCGACCTCACCCCTGGATGTCGCCCTCCTCGTGGTGTACGTCGTCGCCACCGTCGCCGCGCTGCGCTCCGCGGTCGCCGCCACCGTGCTCGTCGCGACCGGAGTGATCACCCTCGCCGTACGGCTGCCGGGGCTCTGGAACATCGGCAGCCGCCGGATGGAGACGGTGTTCTCCGACGACCTGCGCTCACGAGCGCTGATCTGTGCCTTCGTCGCCCTCGCCGCGGGCATCGCGCTCCTCATCACCGCCGGGGCCGGCCGCCGTCCGCCGGCCGACTCCTACGAACAGCTGCCCACCCGGCCCGGCCCGGGCGCATCCGTCGCCGCGTTCCTGATGCTGGGGGCGGCCGGAGCGGTGCTGATCGCCTGGGAGATCCGCCAGATGGTGCGGTACCCCGAGATCTATCCCGAGTGGTACGTGGGCGGCGACCGGGTCCCGCAGGGCGTGATCGACCCGCCGCCCGGCTGGGGCACCGCGGCGCTGGCGCTGCTCTGTCTGGTCGCGGGGGCGAGCGCCCTCTTCCACGCCGTGCACGCACGGCCGTTCGGGCTGGTGGCCGCCGCGCTGCTGCTGCCCGGCGGGGTGCTGGGCGTGGTCCGGGTCGTGCGCTACGACCTGTTCGACCACTTCGGTTCGCTGCCGACGGAGACCCAGCTCACCCTCCTGAGCTGGATCTTCGAGGTGATCGCCGCGCTGGTGGTGCTGATCGCCCTGGCGCCCAGGGGCTTCGCCGACGTCCCCGGCCCGTACGGACCGGGGCAGGGCCCGGGGTACGGCACCCCGGAATTCGGTCCCCCGGGTTACGCCCCCGCTCCGTACCCGGGGCAGCAGCCGCCGGCCCCGGGGTACGGGTACCCGCAGGGCGGCGGCTTCGGGCCGCCTCCGCCGCCCTCGCAGCCGCCGCCGGGCTGGTAGCCCTACCTGCCGAGTGACCGCTTCAGGAAGTCCACCTGGAGCAGCAGGAGGTTCTCCGCCACCTTCTCCTGCGGGGTCATGTGCGTCACCCCGCTCAGCGGCAGCACCTCGTGCGGGCGGCCGGCGGCGAGCAGCGCCGACGACAGCCGCAGGGTGTGCGCGACCACCACGTTGTCGTCCGCCAGACCGTGGATGATCATCATGGGGCGTACCTGCTCGGCGGCGTGCGAGAGCCCCTCGTCGGTGAGCAGCGAGTTGTACGCGTACACCTCCGGCTGGGTCGCCGGGTCGCCGAGGTAGCGCTCCGTGTAATGGGTGTCGTACAGCCGTTGGTCGGTGACGGGAGCGCCCACGACCGCCGCGTGGAAGACGTCGGGCCGCCGCAGCACCGCCATGCCGGCCAGGAAGCCGCCGTACGACCAGCCCCGGATGCCCACCCGGTCCAGGTCCAGCGGGAACCTCTCCGCGAGTGCGTGCAGCGCCTCGACCTGGTCGTCGAGGGTGAGGGCGAGATCGTGCTTGACGGCCTTCTCCCAGCCGGGCGAGCGGCCCGGGGTGCCTCGGCCGTCCGCGACGACCACGGCGAATCCCTGGTCGGCGAACCACTGCGAGGTGAGATGCGGATTGTGGGCGGCGAGGACCCGGCGGCCGTGCGGCCCGCCGTACGGATCCATCAGGACCGGAAGCGGACCATCCGATTCCTTGTAACCGGTGGGGAGCATCACGGCGCACGGAATCCGCCGTGCGCCCCCTTCGGTGAGCTGCGGCCGGGCGGACAGCACCGGCTGCTCCGCGTGACTGGTGACGGTGGCGATCCGCTTCCCGTCCCGGAACACCCGTGCCGTCGATCCGGGCACGTCCAGCGCGGTGGAGACCATGACGGTCACGCCGCCGGACCGGACCGCCGCGTGCACGCCCGCGCCCTGTGAGACCCGCTCGACGCCCAGCTCGTTGACCCGGTACACATGGCTCTCGCCGATCTCGGCCTCGGCCGCCCGCTCACCCGCCGACGCCGTGACGAGGATGTCGGACTCCCCGATGTCCAGCACCGCCTGGATCTGCAACTGGGCCCCGGTCAGCGGCCGGTCGCCGACCGCCAGGACCCGCGCCCCGCCCTCGTCCGCGATCCGCACCAGTCGCCCGTCCGCCGCCCACGCGGGCACCCCGGGGAACAGTTCCAGCCACACCGGGTCCTCGTCCGCGTGCACCGTCCGGGTCGCCCCGGTCTCCGGGTCCACCGCCAGGTAGAGCTGACTCTGCTGGTCACGGGCCTGCACCAGCAGCAGCGGCGCCCCGTCCGACGACCAGTGCACCCGCGCCAGATACGGGAACGCGGCTCGGTCCCAGGCCACTTCGGTACGTTCTCCGGCCAGCCCCACGACGAAGAGCCGCACCTCGGCGTTGGGCGTACCGGCCGCCGGGTACGCGATCTCGGCGGGCTTGCGGTCCGGGTGCGCGGGATCCGCGATCCACCACCGCCGCACGGGGCTGTCGTCGACCCGGGCCACCAGCAGCCGGTCCGAGTCCGGCGACCACCAGAAGCCGCGCGAGCGCTGCATCTCCTCGGCCGCGATGAACTCCGCGAGACCGTAGGAGACATGCGCGTCCTCCGGCTCCGCGAGCGCCCTGTCCCCTTCGCCTTCGGTGCTCACGACGCGCAGCGCGCCCTTGGACACGTATGCGATCTGTCGTCCGTCGGGGGAGGGGCGCGGGTCGATCACCGGGCCCGGCACGGGCAGGGCGCGCGCCGTTCCGGCCCGCAGTTCGGCGACGTACACCTTCCCCGAGAGCGCGAACGCCGCCAACTCGGCTGCCGCGTCCACCGCGTAGCCCACGATCCCCGACGACCCCTCGCGGCTCCGCTCGCGGCGGGCCCGCTCCTGGACCGAGAGCCGCTCCGCCGAGCCGCCCAGCAGCACCGCCGGATCGGCCACGACCCGCTCCCGCGGGGCCTCGCCGTCGCCGAGGTCCAGCACCCAGAGCTGCCCCGAGCGGTCGGTGCCCGACCCCGAGCGGAGGAAAACCACGCGTTCACCATCGGGTGAAACCGTGAACGCGCGCGGTGCACCGAGGGTGAAGCGCATGGTCCGGGCCAACTGCAGCGGGAAGGTGATATCTGACGAAGTCATATGCCGAACCTATCGGCCGGCCCCGCCGTCCGTGCGCCCCTCGTGCTGCCGTGCCCCGATCAATGCCATGCCACGGATAGTTATGATCCGTAGCGCTCGGTGGGTATGAACCTGCTGGCTCCATGCGTGCTGCCTGTCCCGACCGTACAGATGGAGGTGAACCGCTGTGGTGCTCTCGATTTCGGCGGTGGTGCTGCTGGCGATCGTCGTCTTCCTGCTGATCCGGAAATCCGGACTGAAGGGCGGACACGCGGTCGTCTGCATGCTGCTCGGCTTCTACCTCGCCAGCTCGTCCGTCGCACCCACCATCTCCGAGCTGACCACGAATGTGGCCGGCATGATCGGGGGCATGAAGTTCTGACCCCGGCAGCCGCCCGTGAACCAGCGGCGTCCGGAGGGCGGCCGCAGTCGGCTCCGGGGGCCGTCGGCTCGTAGGGTGGTCCCCATGACGGACCTTCCCGCCCGGCGTCTGCTCCTGGTGCACGCGCATCCCGACGACGAGTCGATCAACAACGGCGCCACCATGGCCAGGTACGCGGCCGACGGCGCCCTGGTCACCCTGGTGACCTGCACGCTCGGCGAGGAGGGCGAGATCATCCCGCCCGCTCTCGCGCATCTCGCCGCGGACCGGGACGACTCCCTGGGCCCCTACCGCCGAGGTGAACTCACGGCGGCGATGAAGGAACTCGGGGTCACCGACCACCGCCTCCTCGGCGGCGCCGGCCGGTACCGCGACTCCGGAATGATGGGCGCCGAGCAGAAGCGCCGCCCCGGCGCCTTCTGGTCCGCCGACGTCGACGAGGCCGCCGGGTACCTCGTGGAGGTGATCCGCGAGGTGCGCCCCCAGGTCCTGGTGACGTACGACCCCGAGGGGGGCTACGGGCACCCCGACCACATCCAGGCGCACCGGGTCGCGACGCGCGCCGCCGAACTGGCCGCCGACCCCGCCTGCCGTCCGGACTCCGGCGCTCCGCACACCATCGCCAAGATCTACTGGAACCGGGTGCCGCGCTCCGTCGCCGAGGAGGGCTTCGCCCGGCTGCGGGCCACGGCGCCGGACACGTTCCCGGGCATCGCCGCGATCGACGACGTGCCGGGTGTGGTGGACGACACCCTGATCACCACCGAGATCGACGGCACCGGTCACGGCGAGGCGAAAGCCGCGGCAATGCGGGCACACGCCACCCAGATCGCGGTCGACGGCCCCTTCTTCGCCTTGTCGAACGACCTGGGCCAGCCCGTCCTCACCACCGAGTACTACGAGTTGGTCAACGGCGCCCCGACCGGCGGCGGGGGCGCCCGGGAGCACGTTCTCTTCGAACACGATCTCTTCGAAGGCGTGCTCTTCGAAGGCGTGACGGAGGTGGACCGGTGAGCAGCAGCAGGCAGCGGGCCGCGCGGACCAACGCCCCTCCGAGGGACATTCCGGCCACCGGCCTGGCCGCTCCTCTCAACCTGCGCCGGATCGCCGCCCTGCTGGGCCTGGCGGTTCTCGGCGCGCTCGTCGGTATCGCCGGAACGCTGGTCCAATCCGCCTGGTTCCCCGGCGGATTGCTGCTGGCCCTGCTCGCGTCCGGCGGCCTCTTCTACGGCGGCCGCTGCCTCATGGGCACACAGCCCGGAGCGCTGGCGCCCGCCGCGGGGTGGCTGATTTCGGTCATTGTTCTGCTGGGCGGAAGACCCGAAGGGGACTACGTTTTTGGGGACGAACTGGGCCTCGCCCTCTTCATGCTGGGTGGCATGGCCATCGCTGTGATCTGTGCCACCATGTCGCGGTCGCCCCAACTGGGGGCCGACAGCGGCCGACCAGGCAAGTAATGTGCCACGTCCGATCGCGTAATGCCCTCTGTCCGTCCGGGGGGTAGGCAGTCGTTTCCCCCGGTCGCGGGGTGTCTGTCGGCCGCGGCCAGTAAGGTGGTTGCGCGCCGAGCCGTCCCCTGGCCTGCGGCATGGGGGAAGTACGGGCGGCGGAGCCAATCGGGAGAACTTGCTTTGAGTCGTGAAACTGACAGTTCGTCCTCCGGGCCCCAGGGTCGCGGAGGAGCCGCGTACCCCTCGGGTACGCCGCCGTACGGATCCCGCCAGTATCCGTCGCTGCACCCTTCACAGGACGGCCCGGAGGAGTCCCCGGAGTCTGCGGATCCGCCTCAGCCCGACGAGCCGAGAACCGAGACGACGCTGACGACGCGGATCCGGATCAACATTCCGGGCTCTCGCCCCATCCCTCCGGTTGTCATGCGTACGCCCATGAGCGACGTCGACGGCCCCAGCGGCGAGCGCACCGGCTCCACCCCGCGCCCGGGCGCCCCCGCGTCCAACGGCGCGCAGGCGGCGCCGACCACGCCGGGCCCCGAGACCCGGGAGATCCCGGTCGTGGCGGAGCCCGCTGCCGAGAAGCCGGCCAGGGAGAAGAGCGGCAGCGACTGGTTCGCGCCGCGCAAGCCCCCGGCCGCCGCCCCGGCGGCCGCGAGCGCCTCGTCCAGCACCCCGTCGGGCGACGGCACGGACGGGGCCGGCTTCAAGACCGGCGGTCCGGGTGGTGCGGGTAGTCCCGGTGGTCCCGGTGGTCCCGGTGGTGCGGGCGGTTCCGGTGGTCCCGGTGGTGCGGGCGGTTCCGGTGGTACGGGTGGCTCCGGTTTCGCGGCCGGTGGTCCCGGCGGCCGGCCGGACGGGCCGGCGACCCCGCCCGCAGGTGGCCCCCGGGCCGATCTGCCCTACTTCTCCGACGGACCGCAGCGCGCCGGTGACCCCGGTGCGCCCGGTTCCGGCGGCTTCGGTTCGGGTGGCGTCGACTCCGATGGCTTCGGCGGCGACGGCTTCGGCGGCGACGGTGGCGGGCCCCGCTCCACGCCGAACCTCGGCGTCCGTACGCCCGGACCGTCCGGCCCCACCGCGGGACCGGCCACCGGCACCTCGGCCCTCACTCCTGACCTCGACGGCCGGGCACCCTTCGGGCCGGGCCCGGGCGGCCCCGGCAGTGCGCAGGGCCCCGGCACCCCCGGCGGCGTTCCGCCGAGGATGCCGGACGACACCGCCGTGCTCACCCCGCAGTTCGGGCCCGGCCCCGTCGGCCCCGGCCCCACCGGCCCCGGGGGCAACGTCTCGGGGGACACGCTCACCAGCGGCATCCCCGTCGTGCCGCCGGAGCACCGCTCGTCGGGGGCGCCGTCGCCGTTCGCCGGTCCCGACTCCGGCCCCCGGACACCGGACAGCCCGATGGGCACCGGACCGGCCGGGCCGGGCGGGTTCGCCGCGCAGGCGCCCAAGCCCGCCGCCCGTAACGCCCCGAAGCCCGCGGCGCCGAGCGCCCCGGCGAAGAAGGGCCGCTCCAAGCTCGTCATGCTCTGCGTGGCCGCGGTCTGCCTCCTAGGGGTCGCCTACGGCGCCGGGCTGCTGATGAACCACTCCGACGTTCCCAAGGGCACCACCGTCCTCGGCGTCGACATCGGCGGCGGGACCAGGGACGACGCCATCGAGAAGCTGGACGCCGCGCTCGGTGAGCGGTCCAAGGCCCCGCTCCAGCTGACCGTGGACGGCAAGAAGACGCAGCTCACCCCCGACAAGGCCGGACTCTCCCTGGACAGTCAGGCGACTGTGCGCGGCGCGGCGGGCAGCGACTACAACCCCGTCTCCGTCATCGGTTCCCTCTTCGGCCGCGTGCGCACGGTCGACCCGGTGATCCCGGTCGACGAGGAGAAGCTAGGTGTCGCGCTGAAGGACCTGGCCGGCGCCTCGGGCTCGGCCAGCGACGGCACGATCAAGTTCGTGCCGGGCAAGGCCGTCGCCGTCCCGGGCAAGACGGGCAAGGCGCTCGACGTCAACCAGTCCATGGTGTCGGTACGTGACGCCTACCGCGCCCAGGTCGAGACGGGCAAGGCGAACACCGTCCAGCTGCCCGTCACCGCAAGCGAGCCCACCATCAGCCAGGCCGAACTCGACCGGGCGATGAAGGAGTTCGCGGAGCCCGCGATGTCCGGCCTGATCCGCATCAAGGCGGGATCGAAGGAGATCCCGTTCGGCCCGACCAAGTCGCTGCCGAAGATCCTTTCGATGGTGGCGGTCGACGGCAAGCTCGTCGACCACTACGACAAGAAGGCCATCGAAGAGCTCTGCGGAAGTGTCTTCGACGGGATCATGGTCACCAAGGCCGACGGTACGAAGCACCAGGTCGGCCCCGACGACGTGGCCTTCGCCATGAAGGGCGCGCTGCTGGGCAAGACCGAGGCCCAGCGGACCGTCACGATCGACCTGGGCGGCAACGGCTGACGCCGCCACCTGCCGTACGCCGCCGCCCCCGACCGGACCTCCGGCCGGGGGCGGCGGCGTATCCGCCCGGCGCCGTCGTCATACGTACGGCATGACATCTGTCATCCCGGATCCACGACCCGTGACCCTGCCGGGCGCACCCCCTGCTGAGCCACGCTGGGAGCATGACAACGACAGCCCCCGAAGTCACCGCGGCGAAGACCGCCGTGGTCAGCTTCGATCAGGTCAGCAAGGCCTACGGAGACGTACGCGCCGTCGACGGACTCACCCTCGACCTGTACCCCGGTGAGACCGTGGCGCTCCTCGGACCCAACGGTGCCGGCAAGTCATCCACCCTCGACCTCCTCCTCGGCCTGCGCACCGCCGACTCCGGGGCGGTCCGCGTCTTCGGCACGACCCCGCAGGCGGCCATCGCCGCCGGCCGCGTCGGCGCCATGCTGCAGTCCGGCGGCCTCATGGAGGACGTCACCGTCGGCGAACTGGTCGGGCTCGTCTGCGATCTGCACCCCAGGCCGTACCCGGTGAGCGAGGTGCTGGCCAGGGCCGGCATCGCGCCGATCGCCGACCGCATGGTCAACAAGCTCTCCGGCGGCCAGGAACAGCGCGTACGGTTCGCGCTCGCCACCGCCGGGGCCAACGACCTGATCGTGCTCGACGAGCCGACCACCGGCATGGACGTCACCGCCCGCCAGGCCTTCTGGGCCACGATGCGCGAGCAGGCAGACCAGGGCCGCACCGTCCTGTTCGCCACCCACTACCTGGAAGAGGCCGACGCGATCGCCGACCGCGTCCTGGTCCTGCACAAGGGCAGGATCCTCGCCGACGGCACCGCCGCCGAGATCAAGCTGAAGGCCGGAGCCCGCCGGATCTCCTTCGAACTGGAAGGCGCGATCGACGAAGAGGCCCTGCGCGCGCTGCCGTTCCTCTCCACCCTCGACATCGCCGGCCAACGGGTGCGAATCCAGTCGCACAACGCCGACGCCACCGTGCACGCCGTCTACGGGCTGGGCCTCTACCCGCGCGAACTCGAAGTCGCCGGGCTCGGCCTGGAGCAGGCCTTCGTCGCCATCACCGAGGCCGAGGAGGCCAAGACCCGATGAACACGCTCATCAAGCTCGAAGTGACCCGCACCCTGCGGAACAAGAAGTTCATGTTCTTCTCGATCATCTATCCGTCGGTGATCTACCTGCTGATCTCCGGCACCCAGAACACCACCGACAAGGTGCCGGGCACCGACCTCACCCTGCAGTCCTTCTTCATGGTCTCCATGGCCTCCTTCGGCGCACTGACCGCCGTCCTGATGGGCAACAGCGAGCGCATCGCCAAGGAGCGCGAGAAGGGCTGGGTACGCCAGCTGCGGCTGACCGCACTGCCCAGCCGCGGCTATGTCCTCGCGAAGATCGCCAGCGCCGCCATGGTCACCCTGCCCTGCATCCTGGTCGTCTTCCTCGTCGCCGTCTCCGTCAAGCACGTGCGGTTCGACGCCTGGCAGTGGTTCGCCCTCGCCGGCGTCATCTGGGCCGGCTCGCTGGTCTTCGCCGCGCTGGGGGTCGCCATCGGCTACATCGCCAGCGGTGACGCGGTCCGCCCGATCACCATGATCATCTACTTCGGCCTCTCGATCCTCGGCGGCCTGTGGATGCCGAGCGCGACCTTTCCGCAGTGGATCCAGAACATCTCCGAGTGGCTGCCCACCCACGCGTACGCTGCACTCGGCCAGGCCGTCGAGTTGGGCGGCGCGCCGCATGCCAAGGACGTCGTCATCCTCTGTGTCTACTTCCTGATCTTCGCGGGCGGCGCCGCCTGGCTCTACCGCAAGGACACCCTGAAGGCATGAACGAGGACGGGACGACGGCATGAACGAGGGCGGAGCGGCGGCATGAACGAGGACGGGACGACGGCATGAACGAGGACGGAGCGGCGGCATGAACGAGGGCGGGGCGACGGCATGAACGAGGGCGGGGCGACGGCATGAACGAGGACGGAGCGGCGTAATGAACGAGGACGAGACGACGGCATGAACGACGACGAGACGCACGTGGGCATCGGGCGCCCGCCCGCGAACACGAAGCAGGCCGGGACCAAGCTCCTGTGGATCGGCATCTGGCTCGCCTTCATGAGCGCGCCGGTCAAGGACCTCGCCGACGGCAACCACACCCCGTGGGCGACCGCGCTCGGCGCCCTCGGACTGCTGGTCTTCGTCGGCAGCTATCTCGTCCTGGTGTTCCGCCACACCTCGAAGGCGCTGGACCCCTTCCGGGTCCGCGCCGCCCTCGCCTTCCTCGGGGCCCTCGCCGTCCTGCTGTCCCTGACGTTCGGCACGCCCTGGCTCGTCCTGTTCGTGTACGTGTCCGTCTCCGTCGGCGCCACACTGCCGATGCGGACCGCCCGTTGGCTGATCCCCGCCGTCACCGCCGTCCTGGTGGCCATCGGTCTGACCGGCGACCATCCCCGCGAGATCATCACGGCCCTGGTCTTCCCCGCACTTCTCGGCGGCTTCGCGATGTCCGGCGTACGGCAGATGATCCGCACCACGATCCAGCTCCGCGAGGCCCGCGCCACCGTCGCCCAGCTCGCCGCCAACGAGGAACGGTTGCGCCTCGCCCGCGATCTGCACGACCTGCTCGGCCACTCCCTCTCCCTGATCACCCTCAAGAGCGAACTGGCCGGGCGCATGCTTCCCGGCCATCCGGAGCAGGCGGCCGCCCAGGTCGCCGACATCGAACAGGTCAGCCGCCAGGCCCTCGTGGACGTACGCAGCGCCGTCACCGGCTACCGGCGGCCGACCCTCCCCGGCGAACTCGCCGGGGCCAGGACCGCCTTCGCCGCAGCCGGAATCGCCGCCGACATCCCGGCCGAGGCCCCCGAGGACCTCCCGGAGAAGGCGGAGGAGGTGCTCGCCTGGGCGCTGCGTGAAGCCGTCACCAACGTCGTACGCCACAGTGGCGCCGACCGCTGCACGGTCACCCTCACCCCCCGGCAGACCCTCGACGGGCGCGTCCTCGAACTCGCCGTCGCCGACAACGGCCGCGGCGCCGCCGGCACGACGCGGGGCAACGGCCTCACGGGAATGACCGAGCGCCTGTCCTCGGTCGACGGGGTCCTCACCACCCGGGCCACCGACTCCCGTTCGGGCAAAGGCTTCACCACGGTCCTCAGCGTTCCGCTCGAATCCGGCCTAGGATCCGGGGAATGAGCATGATCAGACTCCTCCTCGCCGAGGACCAGTCCATGGTGCGCGAGGCCCTTGCGACGCTCCTCGGCCTGGAACCCGACATCGAGGTGGTCGCCCAGGTCGCCCGCGGCGACGAAGTGCTGGCCGCGGCACGGGAACACGGCGTCGACGTGGCCCTCCTCGACATCGAGATGCCCGGCATGACGGGCATCGAGGCGACGGCGGAACTGCACCGCGACCTCCCCGACGTCAAGGTCGTCGTCGTCACCACGTTCGGCCGCCCCGGATATCTGCGCCGCGCGATGGAGTCGGGCGCGGACGCCTTCCTGGTGAAGGACGCACCGGCATCCCAACTCGCCGAAGCCGTACGCAAGGTGCTCGCCGGGGAACGCGTCATCGACCCCACCCTCGCTGCCGCGGCCCTCGCCGACGGGGCCAGCCCGCTGACCGCGCGCGAACGCGATGTGCTGCACACCGCCGCGGACGGCTCCACCAACGCGGAGATAGCCGACGCGCTGCACCTGTCGCAGGGCACGGTCCGCAACTACCTCTCCACGGCGATCCAGAAGATGGCGGCGCGCAACCGCGCGGAGGCGGTCCGGATGGCACGGGAGAAGGGCTGGCTGTAGGGCCGTCCCGCAGTGGCCACCCCCTCACCGGGCCGCCGACACCAGTCCCGCCTCGTACGCGATGATGACGAGCTGCACCCGGTCCCGGGCGTCGAGCTTGGCGAGCAGGCGGGTCAGATACGTCTTGGCCGTGGCGACGCTGATGAACAGCCGCTCCGCGATCTCCGCGTTGGACAGCCCGCTGCCGACCAGGACGAGCACCTCGCGCTCCCGGTCGGTGATCGCGGTGAGCGTCCTGGGCGGTGACGCGGTGGCCGGGCGGCCCGCGAACTCCTTGATCAGCCGCCGAGTGACGCCCGGTGCGATCAGGGCGTCCCCGCCCGCCACCACCCGGACCGCCGCCAGAATGTCGTCCAGCGCCATGTCCTTGACCAGGAAGCCGGCTGCGCCGGCGCGCAGGGCACCGTACACGTAGTCGTCGTCGTCGAACGTGGTCAGGACAACCACATGGGCGGTGGCCGGGCCCGCTGCGATCCGCGCGGTGGCCTCGATGCCGTTCAGACCCGGCATCCGGATGTCCATCATGACGACATCGGGGGCCAGTTCGGCGGTCAGGCGGACCGCCTCGTCGCCCGTCCCCGCCTCGCCCACGACGTCGATGTCGGTGGTCTCGGCCATGACCATGCGCAGCGCCGTGCGCACCAGCGGCTGGTCGTCGGCGAGCACGACGCGGATCGGCTCCACGGCTTCGGGCGTTCCCTCGCTCATGCCGTGCTCCCCGCAGCCGCCGCGATCGGCACCGGCAGCCGGACCGTCACCCTGAAGCCGCCCTCGGGCCGCGGGGCGGCGGCGAACTCGCCGTGCAGCAGGGCGACCCGCTCCCGTATGCCGACGAGGCCGAACCCCGGCTCCGTGACGAGGCCCGCGCCCCGGCCTCGGTCGACGACCTCGATGGCGAGCTCCTCGGAGCCGTAGGCGACGGACACCCGGCAGGAACCGGTCGCGGCATGACGGACCACGTTGGTCACCGACTCCTGGATGATGCGGAACGCCGACAGGTCGATGTCCGGGGGCAGCGGCCGCCGTTCGCCCTCCCAGTGCACCTCGACCCGGACCCCGGCTGCCGTCGTCGCCCGCGCCAGCCGCTCCACGTCGGCCAGGCCCTCCGCGGGACGCAGCGTTCCCGCGTCCCGGCCCGTTCCTTCGTCGTCCGGATCCGCCTGACGCAGCGCGCCGAGCATCCGGCGCAGCCCCGACAACGTCTCGCGGCCCGCGGTCTCCACCGCGCTCATCGCCTCGCGCGCGGCGTCCGGCCGGGTGTGCACGACCCGGGCCGCCGCACCAGCCTGGAGAGCGATGATGCCGACGCTGTGCGCGACCATGTCGTGCATTTCGCGCGCGATGCGCAGCCGCTCCTCGACGACCGCCTGTTCGGCGGCCCGCGCGGCCAGATGCTCGTCGTGCCGGCGTGCCTCGTATGCCGAGCCGCCCACCAGCCAGGCCACTACCGCGGTCAGGGCGACGACCAGTTCTGCCGACGTACCGACAGCCCACCCGGCCAGCAGCCGGAAGGACAGGAAACCGGTGAGTGTGCCGAGCGCCATCAGGAGAGCGACGAAAGCGGTCCGGCGCGACCGGGTGGCGGCGATGAAGTACAGCGCCACATCGGCGGCCACGAACTGTGCGAGCGGTATCTCCCCCACGCTCAGCGCGACCGTGGCGAGCGAGGCGGCGCCCAGTACCAGCGCCAGGGCTTTCAGCGGATGCCGCTCCAGCGTCACGCAGCCGGCCGCCGCCAGGGCTGTGGCGAGCAGCTGGGTCACCAGACCGTCCCACCGGTAGAACAGCACCCCGGGACGGACGGACGGCTCGTACTCGCCGGGCAGCCGCACCCGCACGAGGAAGGTGAGCAGCATGCCCGCGTACCAGCCCATGCCTACCCACCAACCAGGCGGCACGCGCTTGAGACGAGGCAGAGAGGGTGAGTGGGACATGCGCCGATCGTAGCCACCGCCACCCTGACCGGCATCGGACCACGGTCGTACAACCGGGGTCGACACCGGGCCGGACAGGTGTCACCGCCGGTCCGACGACGAACGGGTGCTGCGGGCAGGACAGTTGACGGCGTGATCGAAGTCAACGGACTGACCAAGCGATACGGCGCCGCCACCGCCGTCAAGGACCTCACGTTCACCGTACGGCCGGGTGAGGTCACCGGCTTCCTCGGACCCAACGGGGCCGGCAAGACCACCACTCTGCGCATGCTGCTGGGCCTGGTTGAGCCGACCGCCGGAACCGCCACCCTGCAAGGCCGGCCGTTCCGCGACCACCCGCGCGGACTGCGGCACGTCGGCGCCCTCCTCGACGCGGGTGACGTGCACGGCGGCCGTACCGCCCGCGCCCACCTCGCGATGCTGGCCCGCAGCAACGGCATTCCGCGCGCCCGGGTCGACGAACTGCTCCAGGACGTGGGCCTCGCGGGAGCGGCCCGCCGCCGCATCGGCGGCTTCTCCCTCGGGATGCGCCAGCGCCTCGGCATAGCCACCGCGCTGCTCGGCGACCCGCCGGTGCTGCTCTTCGACGAACCGCTCAACGGCCTCGACCCGGAAGGCGTGCTGTGGGTGCGCGGGCTGTTCCGCCGGCTCGCCGCCGAGGGCCGCACCGTGTTCGTCTCCAGCCACCTGATGACGGAGATGGAGCACACCGCCGACCGGCTCGTCGTCATCGGTCGCGGCGAACTCATCGCGGCCGAGAGCCTGACCGCGTTCGCCGCCCGGAGCACCCGCCTGAGTGTGGCCGTAGGCACCTTCGACCCCGCCGTCCTGGCCACGCTCCTCACCGCCGAGGGGGCCGAGGTGGTCCGGGACGGCGACCGGCTCACGGTCACCGGGATCACAGCCGTCCGTATCGGTGAGCTCGCCCTGAACCACCGTGTCCCGCTCCACGAACTCACCACGCTCGGCGCTTCGCTGGAGGAGGCGTTCATGGAACTCACCGCGGACAGCGTCGAATACCTCGCAGGAGACCCCCGATGACCACGGCACAGGCCACGACCGCGCCCCCCGCCCGCGTGACCGACGACGAACCCCGCGCCCGCTTCGGCAATCTGCTGGTCGCCGAGTGGCTCAAGACGTGGTCACTGCGTTCCACCTCCTGGATGTACGCGATCACCGCGCTGGCCGTCATCGCGTTCAACGCCGGCACGGCCTACGACCACTACAAGTACTGGTACCAGTACGGCGAGCGCGGCCGCGAGGCCTTCATCGCCAACGGCTCGCCGCTCATGGACGCCTTCACCGGGAACGCAGCCATGGTGCTGGTGCTGGCCGTCGCCGCGATCGGCGCCGTGTCGATCACCGGGGAGCACGGGACAGGCCTGATCCGTACCACGTTCACCGCCGTCCCGGCCCGCCGCTCGGTGATGGCCGCCAAGGCGCTTGTCCTCACCGCGGTCACCACCGTCTTCGGCATACTCGTCGCCCTGGCCTCGTTCGTCTCGACGCAGGCGATCCTCTCCGGCCGGGACGCCTCGGTCTCCCTCTCCCACCCCGGCGCCCTGCGCCTCGTCGTGGCCTCCGCGCTGCTCGCACCGGTGGCCGCCCTCGCGGGCCTGGCGATCGGCGCGGTGATCCGTCACACCGGAGGGTCCGTCATCGGATGCGTGGTGGTGCTGCTCCTGCTTCCGATGGTGCTCAGCGACCGCCGCCATCTGACGGCGGTGCTCCAGCACACGATGCCCTTCAGTGCGTGGGAGCGGCTGTCGGCCTCGGACCTCCACGCGTCCGTCCTCTACCCGTGGACGGTCGCCGGGGCCTGGACGGTCTACGCTCTCTGGGCGCTGCTGGCGGGTGCGGTGGCGGTGGTCGCGGTGCACCGCAGGGACCAGTGACGCGTTCCCAACCCGCCTACCCCGCGTCCGTCCTCTACCCGTGGACGGTCGCCGGGGCCTGGACGGTCTACGCTCTCTGGGCGCTGCTGGCGGGTGCGGTGGCGGTGGTCGCGGTGCACCGCAGGGACCAGTGACGCGTTCCCAACCCGCCTACCCCGCAACATATTTCAGAAACCTGCTGGAAAATCTTGCGACACCTCTTGACGTGTTCACCGCCGTGACGGCAGTCTCCGAACTCCCCCCATGGTGGCCAGGCGCGTGGCTGCCCACGCCGGGTTCGGACCCCATATCCGTACCCGCGAACGAAGGAGCCGCAATTGAGTTCCCGTGCCGCTCGCGCGACACTGGCCGGTCTGCTCGCAGCCGCCGGTATCACCGCCCTCGCCCCCTGGACCTCCCAGGCGACCCCGCCGGGCGAGAAGACCGTCACCGCGACCCTGTTCGAGTGGAAGTACGACGCGGTGGCCCAGGCCTGCACGGACTCGCTGGGTCCGGCCGGCTACGGCTACGTCGAGGTCTCGCCCGCTTCCGAGCACATCCAGGGCGACCAGTGGTGGACCTCGTACCAGCCGGTCAGCTACAAGATCGCCGGGCGTCTCGGTGACCGCGACGCCTTCGCCTCGATGGTGGAGAGCTGCCACTCGGCCGGGGTGAAGGTGGTCGCCGACGCCGTCATCAACCATATGTCGTCCGGCTCCGGTACGGGGACGGGCGGCACGGCCTACACGAAGTACGACTACCCCGGGTACTTCCAGGACCAGGACTTCCACGGCTGCCGCAAGGACATCAGCAACTACGGCGACCGCAACGACGTCCAGACCTGCGAACTGGTCGGCCTGGCCGACCTCGACACCGGTAGCGACGCCGTCCGTACGACGATCGCCGCCTACCTCTCCGACCTGCGCGGTCTCGGGGTCGACGGTTTCCGCATCGACGCCGCCAAACACATGGCCGCCGTCGACATCGCCGCGATCAAGGGCAAGATGGCCGACCCGGGCTTCTGGGTCACCGAGGTCATCTACGGGGGCGGCGAGGCCGTTCAACCCGACGAGTACACGGGCGTGGGTGACGTCGACGAGTTCCGGTACGGAGGGCATCTCAAGAGCGGCTTCCAGGGCGGCGGCATCACCGGCCTGAAGAACATCGCGGACGGCAAGCTGGCCGGCGGCAGCGCCCGTACGTTCGTCGACAACTGGGACACCGAGCGCAACGGCTCCACGCTGATGTACAAGGACGGCGCGGCCTACACCCTGGCCAACGTCTTCATGCTCGCCTCGCCCTACGGCTCCCCGAACGTCTTCTCCGGCTACGAGTGGTCGGACAAGGACGCGGGCCCGCCGAACGGTGGCGCGGCCGCGTGCGGCAGCGGCGGCTGGACCTGCACGCACGCGCAGACGGCGATCACCGGCATGGTCGGGTTCCACAACGCGACCGAGGGGGCGGAGTTGACCGACTGGTGGGACAACGGCTCGTCCGCCATCGCCTTCGGCCGTGGCGACAAGGGCTTCGTGGCCATCAACAACGGCGACGGCGAGCTCCAGCAGACGTTCACCACGTCGTTGCCCGCAGGCACCTACTGCAACGTGGCGCTGGCCTCCCCGGATGCCTGCGACGGCAACACGGTGCAGGTCGGCGACGACGGTACGGTCACGGCGACCGTCCCGGCGAAGGGTGCGCTGGCACTGCACGGCTGACCTTGCGGCCCGGGGAAGCGCCTCCGGCTCCGGAGGTGCTTCCCCTTGTGGGCGGGCGGTCGGGCGGTCGCGCGGTCAGGCCCTCCCGCGGTCGGGCGGTCGGGCTGCCAGGCCCTCCCGCGGTCACACCATCAGGCGGACGGGGCGTCGAAGTAGTGCCCCTTGTCGAGGTCCTCGATCAGCCCCGGGTGCGTCGGCTGCCACCCGAACGCGGCGCGGGTCAGGGCGCTGGAGGACGGCCCGTCCACACCCACGATGCCGCCCAGCCAGCCGAAGTGCGCGTCCGCGTCCTCGGGGGAGACGGAGGCGACGGGGAGGCCGAGCCGGTGCCCGATGGCGTCGGCGACGGCGCGGATCGGGACACCCTCCTCGCCGACCGCGTGCAGCGTCGATCCCGCGGGGGCGGACTCCAGCGCGAGCCGGACGAGGTGGGCGGCGTCGGCGCGGTGCACGGCCGGCCAGCGGTTGGAGCCGTCGCCGATGTAGCCGGAGACGCCCTTGTCGCGGGCAATGCCGACCAGGGCCGCCATGAAGCCGTGGTCCCCCTCGCCGTGCACCGTCGGGGGGAAGCGCACGACGGACGAGCGGACGCTCCGCGAGGCGAGGCCGGTGGTCAGCAGGGCCGTGGCCAACCGCGCCCGCGCGGCCTCGAACGGCGTCGGCCAGTCGGCGCTCTGCCCGTCCTCCTCGGTGGCGATACGGCCCGGGGCGAGACCGAGAGTCCCGGAGGCGATGACGAACGGCTTGCCCGAATCCGCGAGTGCCTCGCCGAAGGTCTCGACGGCCCGGCGGTCCGCGGTGGCGGCGTCCTGGAAGTTCCCCGAGAAGGCGATGTCGTGCTTGAACGCGAGGTGGATCACGCCCTCCGCCTCGGCGGCCGCGTCACGAAGGGTGTCGAGGTCGTCCAGCTCCCCGCGCCGTACCTCGGCACCCGCGGCGGCGAGCGCCTCGGCCGAGGCGTCCGAGCGGGCAAGTCCGACGACTTGGTGGCCCGCGTCGATGAGCTCGGGGACGACGGCGGAACCGATCCAGCCGGACGCGCCGGTCATGAATACACGCATGGGAATCCTCCAGAGTGGGTCGGCCGTCCGGGCGTCCCGCCACAAGCAGCCGGATCCGGACAGTCAATGTCAGCAACTGACATCACCCTACAACTGATGTCGGTCACTGTCATCACATAGAATCGGCGGCATGAGTCGATGGGAGCCGAACGCGCGGGGCCGGCTGGAGCAGGCCGCAATGGATCTCTACGGCGAGCGCGGATACGAGCAGACGACCGTGACCGAGATCGCCGCACGGGCGGGGCTCACCGAGCGGACGTTCTTCCGGCACTACGCCGACAAGCGCGAGGTCCTGTTCGCGGGGTCCGCCTCGCTCCAAGAGCTCCTCGTGAACGCCCTCGCCGAGGCGCCCGCGAGCGCGTCGCCGATCGAGGCGGTGGCCGCGGCACTCCACGCCGCCGCAGGCGTGTTCGACGAGCGCCGCGAGCAGTCCCGGCTGCGCCAGAAGGTCATCTCGGCCAACGCGGAACTGCGGGAACGCGAGCTGATCAAGCTCGCCTCGCTGGCCGCCGCGCTCGGCGAGTCCCTGCGGGCGCGCGGCGTCTCGGAACCGGCTGCGAGTCTGGCGGCCGAGGCGGGGATCGCCGTCTTCAAGGTCGCGTTCGAACGCTGGATCGCCGGGACCGACGAGCGGACCATGGGCGCGTTCATCCAGGAGTCCCTCGACGAGCTCAAGACCATGGCGGCGGACAGCCGGGCCTGACAGCGGGAGGCCGACCCTGGTGGCAGCGGACAGAGGGGTCTGGCAGCGGACAGTCGGCCCTGTAGCGGACAGTCGGCCTGACAGCGGTGCGCCCCGTCATTCCATGACGGGGCGCACCGTGTTGGGGACGGGAGCTGCTAAGGGAACGACACCACCTGCGACGGCACGGTGTCCGTCCCCGAGGTGGGTGATCCGGTGTCGTTGATCACGTGTTCGTACTGGCCCTGGCCGCCGAGGGAGACGACGAGCAGGTCGTGGAACTTCACGCCTGGTTTCACCGGGGCCTGGAAGCCGTGGTCCTGGCGGATGGTGGGGTCGACGTTGAAGTAGCAGTAGCTGCCCAGTCCCCAGCCTTCGTGGGTGGTGACGGAGTCGTCGACCTTGTAGGCCGCGTATCCCTTGATGTCACCGTTCTGGATGGCGGCCTGGTTCGGGGCGTCGTACGCCTTCTCGTTCTGGAAGAAGATCGTCTTGCCGTTCTCCCCGGACCAGCGGACGTCGTACTTGTTGAAGTGCTCGACGAACAGCCCGGTCGCCAGGACGTTGTCGCCGTTGACCTGGAGGCCGTAGTCGGCCCGGTTGGTCTCCCAGCCGACACCCTCGCCGTGGTCGGCGCGCCACAGCCAGGTGTGGTCGACGATCGTGTCGTTGCTGTTGATGACCATGCCGGTGGTGGCCTTGCCCGCTCCCGCGCCACCGACCCGCACGAACACGTCCTGGAGCGAGGTCGGGTTGCCCGCGTGGCTCGCGGACGCGCCCTCGGGGCCGACCTCGATCAGGGTGTCGGAGTTGGTGGGACCGGCGTCGACGAGGAGTCCGGCGAGCTTCACGCCGTCCACGTCACCGACCTTGATCGCCGTGACCCCGTTGTCCGGGATGATCGTCGCGAGACCCAGGCCGAGCGCGACCGTGTCGGCGCGGTCGATGTTGATCGTCTGGTCCACGTGGTAGACGCCGGGCGTGAACAGCAGGTGCAGGCCCTGCTGCACGGCCGCGTTGATGGTCTCCGCGGTCGCGCCGGGCTTCACCACGTAGAACTGGTCCAGCGGGATGGACTCGCCCTGCGGTGTGCCGTTGCCCCATGAAGTGCCGCGCGCGTTGGTGCGCTTGGCCGGGACGAAGACCTTGTAGTCGTCACCGTCCAGGTAGAGGAACGGCTTCTCGCGGGAGACCGGGGTGGTGTCCAGGGTGGTGTACGGCGGCTCGGGGAAGCTCTGGGCGGGTGCCCCCTCGACGCCGGAGAACGTCATGTTCCAGACGCCGTTGCCCCAGCCGCCGACCGAGCTGTCCCGGGTGTACCACTGCTGCTGCGAGTACGGGCCGACCTGGCCGTCGATCTTGCTGTCGGCGATGTACCCGCCGCTCGCCCAGCCGTACCCGTCGGGCGCCAGGTTCAGTCCGCCCTTGACGTGCATCCGGCGGAAGGGGGCTGCCTGGGAGACGGCCCAACGGTCGGTGCCGTTCACCGGGTTGAGCGCGAGGTTCTCGGCCGAGCGCCAGAAGTTCTGGGTGGCGTTGCCGTTGAACCAGCCCGCGTCGACGGTCACGTCGCCGTTGAACGTGGTGTCGTCCGGGTTCAGGCCGAGGCCGGCGATCTGGGTGTAGAAGCCGATCTGCGCGTTGATGTTGTCGTACGTGCCCGGCTTGAACATCAGCGCGTAGCGGCCGGTGCCGAACTGGGCCGACTCCTGCTGCTTGAACACCTCGTCGACCTTGGCCTGGATGCCGGGAGTCGACGGGTCGAACACCATCACGTTCGGTCCGAGATCGCCGCCGCCCTCGATGGCCTGCGCGTCCTCGCCGAAGGCGGTCTGTGCTGTGGGGACGGCCATGAGCAGCGATACGGCGAACGCCGCGAACCCGAATGTGCGGCTCCGGCGCCTGCGGCGGGAGGCGGTGGGGGCTTCCGCGGGGCGAATCGCGGGGAGAGCTGTGAGGGGAGTTGTGGGGGGTTCCGTGGGGGGAACATGCATGGGTTACGTCTCCAGGGTCGTGGTTCGGGATGGCACGACGAGCTTGTGGGGAAGCTGTTGAGAGCGCTCTCTGACGGGAGTTGATGGTTCCGCCGCTACCCGGATGCCGTCAAGAGGTGTGCAACAGGAGCCTCAATGGATCTCTCTGTGCGCAACAATTAACAGCAGGAGAACGGCAATTGACCCGGTCTGCGATCAGTTCGAGGTGCACTTGGGTTCAGAGGATGACGCGGGTGGCCGCAGGAGTCGCAGGGCTTCTCGGCCGCTAGGGTCGTGCGGTGTGACACCCATACCCACGCTGCCCGCGACCCGCGACTACTACGACACCGTGGCCGAGGACTATGCGGAACGGGTGCGACTTCCCTTCGCGCGGGACGCGCTGGGGCGCGCGATGCTCGGCGCGTTCGCCGAGGAGGTACGGGCCGACGGAGGGCTGCCCGTGGCCGATCTCGGGTGCGGGCCGGGGCACGTGGCCGCGCACCTGGAGTCGCTCGGCCTCCGCGTCCGTGGTGTGGACGTGTCGCCTCGCATGGTGGACATCGCCCGTCGCCGCCATCCGGACCTGCGGTTCGAGGTGGGGTCGATGGACGCGCTCGGGTTCCCGGACGGCGGGCTCGGCGGCATCGTCGCCTGGTGGTCGATCCTGCACACGCCGCCGGATCTGCTGCCGCTGCTCTTCACCGAGTTCCGGCGCGTCCTGGCGCCCGGTGGCCGGCTGCTGCTGGGGTTCCACGCCGGGGGCGGGCAGCCCTACACCGGGCAGAAGCGTGCGAACGGGGTGGCGTACGCCATCCACCTGCTCGACCCCGGCCGGGTCGGCGCTCAGCTGGCAGAGGCCGGGTTCACCGTCACCGCGAACCTGCTGGGCGAGGGGGAGAAGTGGCCCCAGGCGTGCGTGTTCGCGCGAGCGGGCGCATCACAGGAGTGACCTGGCCGGCACCTTGGTCAGGTGGGGTGCCGGCCAGGGGTCTTGGGGGTGCGCGTCAGGAACGCGCGCCGGGAGCCCGGGTGATGCGGGCGATCGCCTCGACGGTCAGGGCCCGGTCGTGGGGCTCCGTCTCCAGGGCGCGGTGGATGGACAGGCCCTCGATCAGCGCGTCGAGCTGGCGGGCCGTCGCCGGGTCGAAGTGCCACTCCAGGGCGACGCGGCTGCGGCGCATCCACTCCCGGGTCAGCTCGCGGTAGGCGGGCTTGCGGGCGGCGAGGGTGTACAGCTCATGCGTGAGGACGAGCTCGCGCTGGTTGCCGCCGGACAGGTGGTGGACCAGGTCGGCGACCGCCTCACGCGCCTCGTCGGGCGTGGTGGCGGAACCGAGACGCTCCTCGAAGACGGCGACGATGCTGCTGGAGAAGCGGATGAACGCCTCCCGCAGCAGCTCGTCCATGCCGCCGAAGTGGTACGTCATCGAGCCGAGCGGCACACCGGCACGGGCGGCGACCTTGCGGTGCGAGGTCCCGGCGACCCCCTCCTCCGCGATCAGGTCGAGCGCGGCGGCGATGATGCGCTCCCGCCGCTCGGGGTCGTTCTGTCCGGTCGCCACAGTGCTTCCTTCTGCAGGGAGGTTCTAGATCGAGCGGATCACCCGGGCCGGGTTGCCGACCGCGACCACGTTGGCGGGGACGTCCTTGGTCACGACGGCTCCCGCGCCGATGACGCTGTTGTCCCCGATGGTCACCCCGGCCAGCACGATCGCGCCGCCGCCCAGCCAGACATTGTCGCCGATCGTGATCGGCCGCGCCGCCTCCAGCTTGTCCCGGCGCGGCTCGGGCTCCACCGGATGGGTGGGCGTGAGCAGTTGGACGTTCGGCCCGATCTGGCAGTCGCGGCCGATGGTGATCGGGGCCACGTCCAGGGCGGTGAGGTTGTAGTTGATGAACGTGTCCTCGCCGACCGTGATGTACGAGCCGTAGTCCACGTACAGCGGCGGCCGGATGTGCGCACCGGCGCCGACACCGCCCAGGAGTTCGGCGACGACGGGCTGTGCGGCGTCGGGGTCGTCGGTGTAGGCCGCCAGATACCGTGCGGCCAGCCGCACGGCCCGCCGCTGGGCCTCCACGATCGCGGGGTCGTCGGCGACGTAGAGGTCACCGGCGAGCATCCGCTCATGGTTCGTACGCGGGTCTCCCGCGAAGTGGTCCGTCATGGGTACGACCGTACACTCTGGGGGCGTACGATCGTACGCTCCTGCTGAATTCACCCCCCGACTTCCGAGGCCCTCTCATGGATGCCGCAACCCGCCGCCGGCGTGCCGCCCTGTTCCTCTTCATGCTCGCCGCCGGAACCGGCATGGCCTCCTGGGTGGCACGCACCCCGGCCGTCAGGGATGGACTCGACGTGTCCACCGGCGCGATGGGGATGGTGCTCTTCGGGCTGTCCACCGGTTCGATGGCCGGTGTGACCGCGTCCGGGCCGCTCGTACGCCGTTACGGAGCCCGGGCCGCCATCGCCTTCGGTGCGGCGCTGGTCGTCGCCGGACTGCTGGTCGTCGCGGCGGGCACGGGCCTGGCGCTCGCGGGCGGGGTCTTCTGCGGACTGGCCCTGTTCGGCGGCGGGATGGGGCTGGCCGAGGTCGCGTTCAACATCGAGGGCGCGGACGTGGAGCGGGTCATCGGCCGGCCCGTCCTGCCGGTGCTGCACGGCTGCTTCAGCATGGGCACCGTGATCGGGGCACTGCTGGGCATGGCGCTGACCGCGGCCGCGTTCCCCGTCGGATGGCATCTCACGGCCGTCGCGGTGCTCGTCGCCACCGCCGCGGTCGTGGCCGTCCGCGCGATTCCGCACGGCACGGGTAAGGAGGCGGCCGATACCGCCCGAGCGGGCGGGTGGCGCGGCCAGGTCGAAGTGTGGCGGGACCGGCGACTCGTCCTCATCGGGGTGATCGTGCTGGCCATGGCCTTCGCGGAGGGGGCCGCGAACGACTGGCTGCCGCTGCTCATGGTGGACGGCTACGAGGTGAGCGCCACCGCCGGCTCGCTGACCTTCCTGGTCTTCGCCTCCTCGATGACGTTCGGCCGCTTCGCCGGCGGCCCCCTCCTGGAGCGCTTCGGCCCAGTCAAGGTCGTCCGGATCAGCGCGGTCCTTGCCGCGCTGGGCCTCGTGGTGGTGATCGTCTCGCCGAGCCCGGCGGTGGCGGGCGCCGCCACGGTGCTGTGGGGGCTGGGTGCCTCGCTCGGATTCCCGGTCACCGTGTCCGCGGCGGGCGACCACCCGCACGACGCGGCGGCACGGGTCGCCGCGGTCTCCACCGCGGGCTATGTCGCCTTCCTCGTCGGCCCGCCCGCCCTCGGCTTCCTCGCCGACCACGTCGGGCTCAGGCTCACGATGACCGTCGTCCTCGTCCTGCTGATCGTCGCCTCCACCCTGACCGGAGCGCTCGGCGCCGGCCGGCATGCCGGAGCCGAGGCGGAGCCCGTAACGGGTTAAGCGGTCTCCCACAAGTCGGTGCTGTGCGCCGCGACCAGAGCCCCGATCCGCTCCAGCACCTCCGGGGCCGGCAGCGGATCGAGGCGGCGGCCGTCCCGCAGACGCAGGGCCACCAGGTCGTCGGCCGCCTCAGCGGCGCCGACGACCGCCTGGTACGGCACCAGCCGGGCCGCCCGGATCCTGGCCCCCAGGCTGCCGCGCTCCCGGCCGCTGACCTCCGCGCGCAGCCCGAGCGCGAGGCAACGCCGGGCGAGGGCCTCGGCGTTCGGCAGTTCGTCGTCCGAGACCGGCAGGATCACCAGCTGGACCGGGGAGAGCCAGGCGGGGAACGCACCGCCGTGCTGCTCGACGAGATGGGCCACGGCCCGCTCCACGCTGCCGATGATGCTGCGGTGCACCATGACCGGCCGGTGCTTCGCCCCGTCCGCGCCGATGTAGTGCAGATCGAACCGTTCCGGCTGGTGGAAGTCGACCTGGACGGTCGACAGGGTCGACTCCCGGCCCGCCGCGTCGGCGACCTGGACGTCGATCTTCGGCCCGTAGAACGCGGCCTCGCCCTCGACCGCCTCGTACGGCAGCCCCGATGCGTCGAGGACCTCGGTCAGCAGGGCGGTCGAGCGCTGCCACATCCCGGGCGCGGCGACGTACTTCCCGCCAGGCCCCGGCAGGGAGAGCCGGAATCGGGCCGGGCGGAGGCCCAGTGCCTCGTACGCCCGCCGGATCATGCCCAGCGCGGCCCGCGCCTCCCCGGCGACCTGGTCCAGGGTGCAGAAGATGTGGGCGTCGTTCAGCTGGATGGCCCGCACTCGGGTCAGCCCGCCGAGCACGCCGGACAGCTCGGAGCGGTACATGCCGCCCAGCTCGGCCATCCGCAGCGGCAGTTCGCGGTAACTGTGCGAGCGGGAGCGGTAGATGACCGCGTGGTGCGGGCACAGGCTCGGCCGCAGCACGACCTGTTCGCCGCCCAGGTCCATCGGCGGGAACATGTCGTCGCTGTAGTGCGACCAGTGCCCCGAGATCTCGTACAGCTCCCGTTTGCCAAGCGCCGGTGAGTACACGTGCCGGTAGCCCGCCAGCCGCTCGGCGGTGCGGATGTACTCCTCCAGGGTGTGCCGCAGCGCCGCGCCGTCCGGCAGCCAGTAGGGGAGCCCCGCGCCGATCAGCGGGTCGGTGTCGAACAGCTCCAGCTCGCGGCCGAGTCTGCGGTGGTCGTGCATGGCGGTCTCCTCGCGTACGAAGGGCGAGTGACCGCAAGCAGAAGCCCCGGGGCACTCGCCCCGGGGCTTCGGACTGGTCAGCAGTCAGCGCGCCGGGACACTCTCCGGCGTCGTCGTCATCGCAGCGCGCTTCTTCATGCGGGGGACGCTAGCAGCGGCCGCCTGCTCGTCGCACGGGGTTTTCCGCCGGGGGAGCACGGCGGCTCAGCCCTTCTTGGCCGAGTCGAGGTGCGCGAACACGACCACGTTGTCCTCGTAGTCCTTGGCCTTCTTGTCGTAGTTGCCGCCGCACGTGATCAGCCGCAACCGGGCGTCCGGGGTGTCGGCGTAGACCCGCTTGTCGGGGAACTTCGCCTTGCTGAACGTCTCGACGGTGTCGACCTTGAACGTGGCCACCGTGCCGTCCGTACGCGTGATGTCGACCGTCGATCCGGGCTGCAGGAACCGCAGCTGGAGGAAGACGGCCGGGCCGGTCTTCGTGTCGACGTGGCCTGCCACGATCGCCGCGCCGCGCTCGCCGGGCGTCACGCCGCCCTTGAACCAGCCGACCAGGTTCGTGTCGTTCGGGGGAGGGGCGTCCAGCCGGCCCGAGGCCCCGATCGACAGCGGGGTGAAGGGGGCGTCCACGGCGATGGCGGGGATCTTGAGCCGGGTCGGCACGGAGCGGGACAGGGCCGGCGCGGCGGGGGAGGGGGAGGGGGAGGCCTGACGGGGGACCGCGGCGGCCGCTGAGGAGGCGGGGGCCGGAGCGGCGGGCGCAGCCGCGGCGAGCGGGGCGGGTGGCTTGTCGTCGGCCGAGGGGGCGATGGAGTTGTAGATCAGGAGCATGCCGAGCCCGGCCACTGCGGCGGGCCAGAGCAGGGCGCGGCCGAGCGTGACGGTGTCGGAGGCAGTCCGGGAGGAGGAGGAACCGGGCGACTGCGGGGCGGCCATGGGAACGTGCCTTTCGTCCGTGCGGGGCGGTGCGGTGCGGTGGTGGCGCGGGACGGGGCCCGGACGGGCCCGGGCCGTGTCCCCAGGGGAAAACGAAGGCGCCGCGGCCGCCGTCCGGAGGGACGGCGGCCGCGACAGCGAAGCGACCGGATCGCGATGCGGCCGGGTCAGGCCATCGCGCCACCCGTCGCCTGACGGCGGCGCACCTTGTACGCGCCGACGCCGACACCACCGAGGAGCAGCAGCGAGCCGGCCGCCAGGCCGCCGCCGGTCATGGCCATCGCGCCACCGCCGGTGTGCATACCGCCGCTGGGCTTGTCCTTCTTCCAGCCCTCGTCGCTCTTCTCGGTCTTCGTCGACTTGTCGCTCTTGTCGGTCTTCCCGGCCTCGTCGCTGCCCGGCTGCCATTCCTTGGCGACGGTCATCGACATGGCGCCGCCACCGGCGTGCATGCCGCCGCTGGGCTTCTCCTCGCCCTTGTACTTGCCGCCCTCTTCGTCGTTACCGGGCTGCCATTCCTTGGCGACCGTCGACGACAGCGCGCCGCCGCCGGTGTGGACGCCGCCGCTGGGCTTCTCCTTCTTCCAGTCGGAGTTGCCGCCGCCGTCGTCCTTGCCGGGCTGCCATTCCTTGGCGACCGTCATCGACAGCGCACCGCCGCCGGTGTGGACTCCACCGTGGGGCTTGTCCTTCTTCCAGCCCTCGTCGTCCGACTTGCCGTGCTCGTCGCCGGCGACCGTCTTGGCGAGGGCGCCGCCGCCGGTGTGGACGCCGCCGTTCGGCTTGTCCTTCTTCCAGCCGCCGTCCTCGCTGCTGGAGGACGAACCGCTGTCGTGCTCCCAGTCGCCGGTGGTCAGGGCGTACGCCGAGGGAGCGGTGATCGTGAGGACCGCCGTGGCGGCGGCCGTAGCGAACAGTGTGCGGGCAGAGCGCATCTGAACACTTTCCTTTCGTCGCGACTGCGAAGGGTGACGGACCGTCGACCCAGAGTGGCGCAGTGGCTACGTGATCCACCGTCAGCCCGGAGTTCGGAGCGCGCCATCGGGGAGCCCCGCATTGGAGCTACGGCGTGGGCTCATCGAGTGGCGAAAAGCGGATAGTCACCCGTTGGGCGGCACGGCGCGCCGGGGAGAGGTTTGGGAGCCGCGTTCGCTGACGGCGTCTCACCGAGGGGCAGTGCTCATGGCGCCGGTAAACAGGTTGCACCGTCGGCCCGCCCGCTGTTGTACTCGCCGCATCAGCCGACAGCACCAGGAGAAATCGATGCGCCGATCTCACATGTTCGTCTCGACGGGAATTCACCCCACCGCTGAGAACATGGAGTTCTGTGCACACGCTGAATCTTGGAATTCTGGCGCATGTCGACGCCGGTAAGACGAGCCTGACCGAGCGGCTGCTCCACACCGCCGGAATCATCGACGAGATCGGCCGCGTCGACGACGGGAACACACAGACCGATTCCCTTGCGCTCGAACGGCAGCGCGGCATCACGATCAAGTCCGCGGTCGTCTCGTTCGCCCTCGACGACGTCACCGTCAATCTGATCGACACACCCGGCCACCCGGACTTCATCGCCGAGGTGGAACGGGTCCTGAGCGTGCTCGACGGCGCGGTGCTGGTCGTCTCCGCCGTGGAAGGCGTGCAGGCCCAGACCCGCGTACTGATGCGCACGCTCCAGCGCCTGCGCATCCCCACGCTCGTCTTCGTGAACAAGACGGACCGGGCCGGAGCCCGGTATGCGCCGGTGCTGCGCGAGATCGCGGAGAAGCTCACGCCGCACGCGGTCGCGATGGGACCGGCCGTCACCGGCCTCGGCACCCGCGAGGCCCGCGGTGTGGCGTACGCCGACGGCGACCCCCGGCTCACGGGCCCGCTCACCGAGCTGCTCACCCAGCACGACGACGCCCTGCTGGCCGCCTACGTCGAGGGCGAAGCCGAACTCGCCCCCGCCCGGCTCCGCGCGGAACTGGCGGCGCAGACCCGTCGGGCACTGGTGCACCCCGTGTACTTCGGCTCGGCCGTCACCGGCGCCGGCGTCAGCGCACTGACCGAGGGGATCAAGGAGCTGCTTCCCGCGGCCGGGGGCGACGCGGACGGGCCGGTCTCCGGCACCGTCTTCAAGGTCGAACGCGGCCGGGCCGGTGAGAAGCTCGCCTGGGCCCGGATGTTCTCCGGAACCGTACGCACCCGCGACCGACTGGCGTTCGGGCAGGGCCCCGGCGCTGCGTCCGAAGGCAAGGTGACCGGCATCCGGGTCTTCGCCGACGGCGCGGACGCCGACGCGGCATCGGCGGGGCCGGGGCGGATCGTGAAGCTCAGGGGCCTCGGAGACATCCGGATCGGCGATGCGGTCGGCGACACCCGTGCGGCGGCCGCCGGGCACCACTTCGCACCGCCGACGCTGGAATCCGTGGTGGTACCCGCCCCGCCCGCCTCCCGGGGCGAACTGCATTTCGCACTCGCGCAACTCGCTGAGCAGGATCCGCTGATCAATCTGCGGCAGGACGACATCCGTAAGGAAGTCTCCGTATCGCTCTACGGAGAAGTGCAGAAGGAAGTCATCCAGGCGACGCTCGCCGACGCATTCGGAATCGACGTCACCTTTCGCGGAACCACGACCATCTGCCTGGAGAAACCGTCCGGAACCGGAGCCGCTTTCGAGATCATCGACAAGGACGACAATCCCTTCCTCGCGACGGTCGGACTGCGCGTCGATCCCGCCCCGCCCGGCAGCGGTGTCTCCTACGGGCTGGAGGTCGAGCTCGGCTCGATGCCGTACTCCCTGATGAGAGCCGTCGAGGAGACCGTCGTCGAAACGCTCGGACAGGGCCTGTACGGCTGGCGCGTCACCGACTGCACGGTGACGATGACGCACTCCGGCTACTGGCCCCGCCAGAGCCACTCGCACGCCGTCTTCGACAAGGCCATGTCGAGTACGGCCGGGGACTTCCGCAATCTGACCCCGCTGGTCCTGATGGCCGCGCTCCGCCGGGCCGGCACCACGGTGTACGAGCCGATGCACCGCTTCCGGGCGGAGCTCCCCGCCGACACGCTCGGGCCGCTCCTCCCGGTCCTCGCCCGCCTGCGGGCCGTCCCGGGCCCCCCGTCCGTCGACGGCGCCCGCTGCGTACTGGAGGGCGAGATCCCGGCCGCCCGGGTGCATGAACTCCAGCAGCGGCTCCCGGGGCTGACCCGGGGCGAAGGGATGCTGGAGACCGCCTTCGACACCCACCGCCCCGTCACCGGCACCGCTCCGCAGCGCTCCCGTACGGACAGCAACCCGCTCGACCGGAAGGAGTACCTGCTGCACACCGTGAGGCGGGCCGGCGGCGAACCGGACTGAGACGCTGTCAGTTCAGCATCGCCCGGGCCGCCCGCGCACTCCCGCGCACCGCCTCCGCCGTGGCCGGATCGACGTCGGCGAGCACCTGCGCGTACTCCTCCATCTCCGCCGCCCCGCGCAGGAACTCCCCGCCCCGGACCAGCAGCTGGGCCCGCTCGTAGCGCAGCCTGGCCGGGTGCGACGGGAGGAGCAGGGACAGCTCCACCGCCCACAGCGCCACGTCGTTGCGTTCCGGGCGGGCCGCCGCCCACGCCCGGATGTTGTTCAGGATCCGCAGCACGATCTCCAGCGGCCGGGCCGGCACCAGCATCGACGCCTCCAGCGGCTGCCCGGTCGCGCCCGCCACCAGGAGTTCCGCGTCCTGGCCCGTCAGCGGCCGCCCACCGGCGAACGGATCGGCCAGCACCCGCTCCGCCGGATCCCCGAAACCGACCACGAAGTGGCCGGGCAGCGCCACCCCGTACACGGGAGCACCCGCCCGCCGCGCCACCTCGATCCACACCACCGACAAGAGGATCGGCAGCCCGCGCCTCCGCCGCAGCACCTCGTGCAGCAGCGACGACTCCAGCCGCTGGTAGTCCGCCGACGAGCCCTCGAACCCGCACCGCTCACCGAGCAGTTCGGCCAGCGCCGAGGCCCAGGCACGGCCGCCGCGCAGCCCGTACGGCAGCAGACCCGCGAGCCGGTCCAGCTCGATCTGGGCCGCGTCCATGCCCTCTCCGCCTGGTGAGGCGCCGGCCTGCGCACCCAGCAACAGGCAGAGCAGCGCCAGATCCGGCCGCTCCGCCCGTGCCTCCTCGGCGAACCGGCGGCGCAGCTCGTCGCTGTCGTTCCTCTCGGGAGCCATCCCTAGGCCGCCCGGAAGTGGTGGTACAGGTGGTGCGTCGCGAAGCCCATCCCGTCGTACAGCGCCCGGGCGCCGTCGTTGGCCGCCTCCACCTGGAGCCATGCGGCCGATGCGCCCTCATCCATCGCCTGCCGGGCCAGCGCCGTCATCACGAGGGTGGCGAGCCCCTGCCTGCGGTGCTCCGGAGCCACCTCGACGGCCATGAAGCCGGCCCACCGGCCGTCCACGACACACCGTCCGATCGCGGCGGGTGCCTCGTCCCCCGCCTCGCCCGGCACGGTCGCGAACCACACCGAGGGGCCGCCGCTCAGCACCGCGGACACCTGCGGGCCCGGCGTCCCGACGCGCTGGTAGCGGGCCAGCCAGGAGGAGTCCACCGCGCGGCTCAGCCGCACCCGCGACACCTCGGCCGCCAGATCACCGATCGGGGCCAGGGCGGCGATCCGCACCTCCGCGGTCACCTCACGCCGCCACCCGTACCCCTCCAACGCCGCGCACAGTTCCTCCTGCGCCCCCTCGGCGCCGGTCGCGGTCTGGATGTACGCGGGCAGACCCCGGTCGGCGTACCACTGGCTGACCCGCCCGAGCGCCGCGTCGAGCGGCGCGCCCGGATCGCCGAGCGGAAGCACGGAGTTGGCCCGCCGGGTGAAACCACCGGAGGCGCGCAGCTGCCAGTCGCCCAGTGGTTCGCTCTCCACGGGCTGCCAGGCGCGCGCGCAGACCCGGGCGAGTTCGGCGAAGGAGGCCGCGGGTCCGCGCCGGCGGGCCGGGGCGGGCGGCACGACCTTGCCCGCCACCAGGGCCGATTCCGCGATCCGGACTGACTCGCCGCTCTTCGGTGTGACAGAGAGCACACCGGCGTTCCAGGATGTGAGAACACCGACCGTGTCGGTGAATTTCGGACCCTGGGGGCCGTCCTCGGTCAGGCGCCGGACTGATACCCGTTTGCCCACGTCAGCCGGTGCAATTCGGACCTCCAGCCGTCCGCCCATGGTGAATTCCACAGCTCTGTCCGCCCCTCCTGTTCGGATCGTGCCCGGGAACGGAGATACTAGGTGCGGGCATCGACGACGCCGCGCTCCCGCGCGAGAGCCAACGCCCTACCGAGGAGGAACGACAGCGTGACCTACGTCATCGCGCAGCCTTGTGTCGACGTAAAGGACAAGGCCTGCATCGAAGAGTGCCCCGTCGACTGTATCTATGAGGGTCAGCGGTCCTTGTACATCCACCCGGACGAGTGCGTCGACTGTGGAGCCTGCGAGCCGGTCTGTCCGGTCGAGGCGATCTTCTACGAGGACGACACCCCGGAGGAGTGGAAGGACTACTACAAGGCGAACGTCGAGTTCTTCGACGACCTCGGGTCGCCGGGTGGTGCCTCCAAGCTGGGTCTGATCGAGCGCGACCACGCGTTCATCGCCGCGCTGCCGCCGCAGAACCAGTAGCAGCGTCCCGGCATGTGCGTCGCCCCGGTCCCGTACGGCTCGTCACCGTGCGGGACCGAGGTGTTTCCCCGGCAGTCTCCGCGTCGCCGTGCCACCCGCGTGAACTTCGTACGAGAAAGCAGAGATCCGTGTCCGCAGTCTCCTCCCGCCTCCCGGTCTTCCCCTGGGACAGGCTCGCGCCCTACAAGTCGACGGCCGAGAGTCACCCGGACGGCATCGTGGACCTGTCCGTCGGCACGCCCGTCGACCCGGTGCCCGAGCTGATCCAGCAGGCGCTCGTCGCCGCCGCGGACAGCCCCGGCTATCCGACGGTGTGGGGGACGGCCGCGCTGCGTGACGCGCTCACCGGCTGGGTGGAGCGCCGCCTGGGCGCGGTCTCGGTGACGCACGAGAACGTGCTGCCCGTCGTCGGCTCCAAGGAGCTGGTGGCCTGGCTGCCGACCCAGCTCGGCCTCGGCGCCGGCGACACGGTCGCCTACCCGCGGCTCGCCTACCCGACGTACGAGGTCGGCGCCCGGCTCTGCGGCGCCGAGCCGGTCGCGTACGACGACCCGACCGACCTCGACCCGGCTGGACTGAAGCTGCTCTGGCTCAACTCACCGTCCAACCCGACCGGCAAGGTGCTCTCCAAGGACGAGCTGACCCGGATCGTCGCCTGGGCGCGCGAGCACGACGTGCTGGTCTTCAGCGACGAGTGCTACCTGGAGCTGGGCTGGGAGGCCGAACCGGTCTCCGTGCTCCACCCGGACGTCTGCGGCGGTACGTACGAGGGCATCGTCGCCGTCCACTCGCTCTCCAAGCGCTCCAACCTCGCCGGCTACCGCGCCGCCTTCATCGCGGGCGACGCGGCCGTGCTGAGCGAGCTGCTGCTGATCCGCAAGCACGGCGGGATGATGACGCCGGCCCCCGTCCAGGCGGCGACCGTCGCGGCGCTCGGCGACGACCGCCACGTGGCCGCGCAGCGCACCCGGTACGCGGACAGGCGCACGGCCCTGCGCACCGCCCTGGAGGCCCACGGCTTCCGCATCGAGCACAGCGAGGCGAGCCTCTACCTGTGGGCGACCCGCGACGAGCCCTGCTGGGACACCGTGGCGTACCTGGCGGGGCTGGGCATCCTGGTGGCGCCCGGGGACTTCTACGGGCCGGCGGGCGACCACTTCGTGCGCGTGGCGTTCACGGCGACCGACGAACGCGTGGCGGCCGCGGTCAAGCGACTGGGCTGAGCCCGGAGTACCGACGAACGCGTGGCGGCCGCGGTCAAGCGACTGGGCTGAGCCCGGAGTACCGACAGACGCGGGGGGGGCGCGGGGGGGGCCCCCCCCCCCGCCCCCCCCGCGTCTGTGTGCGGGTGTGGTGCGGATCAGCCGATCGGCAGGCCCTGGGTGGGCAGACCGCCGAGGTTGCCGGTGGGCAGGCCGCCCTTGGTCACGGCACCGGTCGCGTCACCGAGGGTGTCGGACGCGCCGCCCTTGGCGGTCTTGCTGACGCCCTTCGCCGCGGGTGCGGCCTTGGCGCCCGTCTCGCCGAGGGTCTTGGCCGCCACCGGCAGGGTCGTCCCGACGACCTTGCCGCCGGCCTTGCCCGCGGTGTCGGTGGCCGGCTTGGCCGCGTCGACCGCCTGGCCGAGCCCGGCGCCCTCGACGGTGGTGAGGCCGCCGAGCTCCGGGGCCTGCGGGAGCTCCGCGGCACCTGCGGCACCGGCCGCACCGACCACGGGGGCCGCACCCGCCGCGATCAGCAGCGCGGTGCGGGCGATCCGACGGGTCAGGGGGAGGGACATGATGCTCCTTCGACGGGGTGGGAAATCCTGGTGTCCGTGGGTCGGACGCCATGACAACCGCCGTGGGGGAGGGAGAGGTTGCGGTGTGCCGGGGTAAAGATCGGGTAACGCGTCACATAATCCTCAAGGGAGGAACCCGGGCGGACAACGCAGGGGGCGACCCCTTGCTGAACCGTCACTTCCCTTTGGCCGCAAGGAAATGGGCGCGTACGGAAGCGGCTCCCGGGATGCCTGGCGGAGCCCGGACCGGGAAGGCGCGGACCCCCCTGCGCGAGTGACAGGTCGCACTACTGTGCGAGGTGCATGCGGACCGCGGTGGTGCCCGATTCCTTCCGCTCCGTCCGCCAGCCCGACCCGGAGTCCCACTTCTTGCCGGCGTAGGAGACCTCGTCGATACCGAGCGCCTCGGACTGGGCGACCGCCCAGTGCGCGAGTTCCCAGCCGCGCCGAGGAGCGCCGCCCTCGGCGGCCCTGCGGGTCGCCTGCACCGGCACCGAGAGCGTGCCCGCGGTGGGACCAGCGGCCGGGGCCCCGGTGTCCGCCCCGTCCGTCGCCTCGTCGGAAGGCAGCACGTCCTTGCCGAAGGAGCGCACCAGCGCGGCCCGGACCTTCGTCATCTCGCCCGTCCCGGCCGTGCTCCGCGGCGGATCGCAGTTCAGGGCCGCCGGCGCCCGGCCGGTCAGCGCGGCGGCCAGCAGCGTGGCATCCGGCTCGTGCTTCGCGTACGCCTGCGGGAAGCCACTGCGCTGGACCCGCTGCGCGGCCACGGTGAGCGGCAGCCGCGAGTAGCCGGGCACCTCGGCCAGGTGCTGGTAGAACTTCCCGGCCGAGTAGGCCGGGTCCAGGATCTGCTTCGCGGTACCCCAGCCCTGCGAGGGGCGCTGCTGGAAGAGGCCCAGCGAGTCCCGGTCGCCGTGCTCGATGTTGCGCAGCCCGGACTCCTGCAACGCCGTCGCCAGCGCGATCGTCACCGCACGCTCCGGCATGCCGCGCGTGGTGCCGACGGCGGAGATCGTCGCGGCGTTCGCCGCCTGCTCCGAGGTCAGCCGGTAGGTGCGCCCCTCGCCCACCGAACCGTCGGCCGACTGCACGGTGCACTGGTCGGAGCCCTTGCTGCCCGTGACGTACTGCACGGTCAGATAACCGGCCACCGCCACGAGCACGGCGAAGGCCGCCGTGATCCGCAGACGGCGGCTGCGGGCGGTGTGTCGGCGGGCAGGGGCAACGGTCCGGGGCACGGGGCCCACCGTACGCGAGGCACGTGCCTGCCCGGGGTCCCCTGTCGTTCGCGCGGAGCGCGGGCGTAGGGACGCCCGCGGGGGGCTACCGGACAGGCACTAGGGTCGTGGCCATGGCCGAAAGCACGCTTGACCTCACACTGGACGGGCCCGCGCTCACCGCGTGGCTCGTCGACTTCCCCTCGGTCAGCGGGGAGGAGAAGGACCTCGCCGATGCCATCGAGTCGGCGCTGCGGACCCTTCCGCACCTGACCGTCGACCGGCACGGCAACAACGTCGTGGCCAGGACGAACCTGGGCCGCAGCGAGCGCGTCGTACTGGCCGGTCACATCGACACCGTGCCGATCGCCGGCAACGTGCCCTCGCGCCTCGACGCGGACGGCCTGCTGTGGGGCTGCGGGAGCTCCGACATGAAGTCGGGCGTCGCCGTCCAGTTGAAGATCGCCGCGACCGTGCCCGAGCCCAACCGCGACCTCACCTTCGTCTTCTACGACAACGAAGAGGTCGCCGCCGACCTCAACGGCCTCGGACACATCGCCGCCGCTCACCCCGACTGGCTGACGGCCGACTTCGCCGTCCTTCTGGAGGGCTCCAACGGGGAGGTCGAGGGCGGCTGCCAGGGCACGCTGCGCGTCTTCCTCCGTACCGAGGGCGAGCGGGCGCACTCTGCCCGCAGCTGGATGGGGTCCAACGCCATCCACGCCGCCGCCCCGGTCCTCGAAAGGCTCGCCGCCTACGAACCGCGCAAGCCGGTGATCGACGGCCTGGAGTACCACGAGGGGCTCAACGCCGTACGGATCGAGGGCGGCGTCGCCAACAACGTCATCCCGGACGCCTGCACGGTCGTCGTCAACTACCGCTACGCCCCGGACATCGGCCCCGAGGAGGCCCTGGCCCACGTCCACGAGGTCTTCGCCGACTGCGGCGTCGCCGAATTCATCGTCGACGACCACTCCGGCGCGGCCATGCCGGGCCTGTCCCACCCCGCGGCCAAGGCCTTCATGGAGGCGGTCGGCGGCACCGCCAGGCCCAAGTTCGGCTGGACGGACGTGTCCCGCTTCGGCTCGCTCGGCGTCCCCGCGGTGAACTATGGCCCCGGCGACCCGATCCTCGCGCACAAGCGAAACGAGCACGTGCGGACCGACCGGATCACCCACTGCGAGGACCGGCTCCGCTCCTGGCTCACGAGCTGACCTCGGCTGTTCCCCCGTCCGTAACCTCCGGGGATCTACGCTGGCCTGAGACGGAGCGCCGCAGGGCGGCTCCGACGTCGGCGTAGGGAGCAGGTCATGGGCAACCCGGAGGACGCGAGGATCCCTGAGGGCGCGGAGATCCCCGAGGGAGCGGTCAGGCCCGAGGAACAGCGACTCGGCCCGGTGCTGCGCCGCAGGGACCAGGTGCAGCCCGGCACGACGGATCAGCGGCTGCTGGATTCCGAGGGCGACTCCGAGTGGGTGCACACCGACCCGTGGCGGGTCATGCGCATCCAGTCGGAGTTCGTCGAGGGCTTCGGCGCACTCGCCGAACTGCCGAGCGCCATCAGTGTCTTCGGATCCGCCCGCACACCGGCCGGTACGCCGGAGTACGAAGCGGGTGTACGCATCGGCCGGGCGCTCGTCGAGGCGGGCTTCGCGGTGATCACCGGGGGTGGCCCCGGAGCGATGGAGGCGGCGAACAAGGGGGCGCGGGAGGCGAACGGCGTCTCGGTCGGCCTCGGCATCGAGCTGCCGTTCGAATCGGGCCTCAACCCGCACGTCGACATCGGCGTCAACTTCCGCTACTTCTTCGTCCGCAAGACGATGTTCGTGAAGTACGCCCAGGGCTTCGTCGTGCTGCCCGGTGGCCTCGGCACCCTGGACGAGCTCTTCGAGGCGCTCACCCTGGTCCAGACGGGCAAGGTCACCCGCTTCCCGATCGTTCTGTTCGGTACGGAGTACTGGGGCGGCCTCGTGGACTGGCTGCGCGACACGGTGGTGGCCCAGGGCAAGGCGTCGTCGAAGGACCTGCTGCTGTTCCACGTCACGGACGACGTCGACGAGGCGGTGAACCTGGTGACGAAGGAGGTCGGGCGGTAAATATCAGCTTCGCCCAGCTTGCCTTTCAGCCCCTCCGGCGTTTGAGGAGCGGGGTTCCGGGGCTGGCGGAGCCCCGCCGGGCTACGCCAGGCCCCGCCGGGCTACGCCAGGCCCCGCCGGGCAACCGCCGGCGCGCGGTGCCCGGCGATGGACGCCACCATGTCCAGCACATCCCGCGTCTCCGCCACTTCGTGCACCCGGTACACCCGCGCCCCCAGCCACGCGGACACCGCGGTCGTCGCCAGCGTGCCGAGCAGCCGCTCCTTCACCGGACGGTCGAGCGTCTCGCCGACGAAGTCCTTGTTGGAGAGCGAGACCAGCACCGGCCATCCCGTCTCCGCCATCTCGCCGAGCCGGCGCGTCGCCTCCAGCGAGTGCCGGGTGTTCTTCCCGAAGTCATGACCGGGGTCGATCATGATCCCGTCCGGCCGGACCCCCAGTTCCACGGCCCGCTCGGCCAGCCCCACGGTCACCCGCAGGATGTCGGCCATCACGTCCTCGTACCCGGCCCGGTGCGGCCGGGTACGAGGCTCGGCGCCGCCCGCGTGGGTGCAGACCAGACCGGCCCCGTACCGCGCGGCGACCTCCGCCAGCTTCGGGTCGACCCCGCCCCAAGCGTCGTTCAACAGGTCGGCACCGGCCTCGCAGACGGCCTCCCCGACGTCGTGACGCCAGGTGTCGACACTGATCACCACGTCCGGGTGGCGGCGGCGCACCTCGGCGACGAACCCCACGGTGCGACGGGCCTCCTCCTCGGCGGTGACCTCCTCGCCGGGGCCCGCCTTCACTCCGCCGATGTCGATGATCGCGGCGCCGTCGGCCACCGCCTGCTCGACCCGGGAGAGGGCGGGCTCGTCGTGGAAGGTGGCGCCCTGGTCGTAGAAGGAGTCCGGCGTGCGGTTCACGATCGCCATGATCACCGGCTCGTGGGCACCGAATTCGCGCCGCCCCAGCCTGAGCGCACCGCTTCGCATCCCGTGTCTCTCCTTTGAATCCACCCAGCAGAACGCCCACCGGAGCCGACTGCGACCCTAACTGTCAGTCCCTCATGGCACGATCGGACCCGGACGAATTCCGCTCCCGGGGAGATACGCGTGTTCTGGTTCTTGCTGCTCGCGATGGTGGTGGTGGTTGCCGCGGTCACCCTCGCGGTGGTCGGCGGAGGGAAGAGTGCCATCCTGCAGGACGTGGCGCCCGAGCAGCTGACGGATCCGCTGCCCGCGACGCGCCCGGTCGGCCGGGCGGATGTCGAGGCGCTCCGGCTGCCCGTAGCCGCGCGGGGTTACCGGATGGCCGATGTGGACGACGCGCTGGGCCGTCTCGGTGCCGAGCTCGCGGAGCGCGACGCGCGGATCGCCGAGCTGGAGTCGGCGCTCGCCGGCGCCCAGGCCACGAGAGCCGGCCGTCCCGATCTCCTGAAGCAGCCCGAGGACCGCCCACAAGCGCCCTGGGAGGCGCCGGAAGCGCAGGGTGAGGGTCACCCGCACCCCGAGGAGGAGACCGGACGATGAGCGGTGACGCAGTAGCGGCGGCGGACGGCGGACTGCGCTGCCCGTGGGGCCTGTCCACCGAGGACTACCTCATCTACCACGACACCGAATGGGGCCGCCCGGTCCACGGTGACGACGCCCTCTTCGAGCGGCTGTGCCTGGAGGCGTTCCAGTCCGGGCTGTCCTGGCTGACGATCCTGCGCCGCCGGGAAGGCTTCCGCAGCGCGTTCGCCGGGTTCAGCATCCCGAAGGTGGCGGCGTTCACCGACGTGGACCGGGAGCGGCTGCTCGCCGACGCGGGCATCATCCGCAACCGGGCGAAGGTCGACGCCACCCTCGCCAACGCCCAGGTGCTGGCCGGCTGGCAGGACGGCGAGCTGGACCAACTGATCTGGTCGTACGCCCCCGATCCGGTGAGCCGTCCCGCCCCGCGCGTCCTCGGGGACGTGGCGGCGGTCACCGCGGAGTCCACCGCCCTGTCGAAGGACCTCAAGAAGCGCGGGCTGCGGTTCATCGGTCCGACCACGGCCTACGCCCTGATGCAGGCGTGCGGCCTGGTCGACGACCACCTCGCCGACTGCGTGTCCCGCGGCGGCGCCGCCGCCTAGGGCGTGTTTCGAAAGTCCCGCCTGCCGGGCGGCGTCTGGCACTTCCCCGAGCTCTCGGCTTCGCTCGAGCAGGGGAGACCCCATTGCTCG
>NZ_JBITIE010000030.1:0-73986 GCF_044458665.1 Streptomyces sp. NPDC050422 | reverse complement strand
CTCATGTTGCTCTTCTTGCTCACTACCTGTGACTGCTTCCTCCGGGACCATCCGTCCCAGTATCAAGCTGTCCGGCCCGCAGGGGGAACCTCAGATCCTCTACGGCAGTGATGCCGAGGTTGCCGCTGCCGGCATCAGCGCGCGCGACACGATCGCTATGGACTTCTACCGCATCCCTCATGTGGACCGTGCCCCGTCCTGCGACGTGCAGGCATGTGCTGAATTGCCGGAGTACCGGGTGACCAAGCGCCAAGGGTTCTTCAAACGGCCGAAGCAGTACTTCGGCTGCCCTGAGCATCTGGACACGTGTCGCGCAGCCATGGCCTTCGGGCACAGTGGCGACCCTGCATAGCGGTGTCTGAGACTGCCGAATGTGAAGCCGGTGGGCCATGCGGAGCTCGGTGACCGCATAGCCATAGCCCACGCCAGCTCGGGATGACCGCGTGGTTCACGGGCCCGCAGGGTGGAAGCGACGGGCGGAATGACGTCTTCCGGTGAATACACGGGGAAGAATCAGTTCAGCGAACTGAAACCCATCGTTAGTCCGCAGGTCAACGCCCCAAACGAGGCGAAGAGGATCACTCTCTTCTAAGCGCTTGGCCGCAGGTTCGAGTCCTGCCGGGGGCGCACAGTCGCATGATCGTGGGGCCCTCCGACCGGGAGGGCCTTCTTCGTGGGTCCGAGGCACGCTAGCGAGCGGTGCGTAGTGACGGCATAAGGGCGCCGCACGCCTGCCGCCGACCCGCCGCCGCCCCGCCTGCGGCGGGTCGCGACCCCGTCGCGGCACGGATCCCCGTCGGCCGCAGCGCCGCCATTGACCGCACACCCACCAGCCGTCTAGCTTTCGACGAGCCGGATTGAAACCTTTCAGCCGCCCCCTCGGCCAGACCTTCAGCCGGTCTGCCCCGCGCCCTCGTACCGGCGCACCCACCTGCCCGGGAGTCCCGATCATGCAGCGCGTCTGCTTCCTGCTGAACGTACGCAAGGACCGCATCGACGAGTACCGCGAGCGTCACGCCGCTGTCTGGCCGGACATGCTCGCCGCGCTCTCCGGGGCGGGCTGGCGCAACTACTCGCTCTTCCTGCGTGCGGACGGACTGCTCGTCGGCTACCTGGAGACCGAGGACTTCGACGCGGCCCGTGAGGCGATGGCCGCGACCGAGGTCAACGAGCGGTGGCAGCGTGACATGGCGGGCTTCTTCGAGCAGTCGCAGGCGGCGGACGAGGCGATGGTGCCGCTCACCGAGGTCTTCCACCTGGCCTGATACGCGGCCGGCGCACGGTCAGCCCGCAGCCGCCAGCAGGACGAACGCGGCCAGCGAGAGCGCGGTACGCAAGCGGTGGAGGGTGTTCCAGCGGGCTTCGAACGCGGTACGGGCCGCGCCGTCGTCGCCGCCCTCGGACTCGGCCAGCGCCTTGTTCAGCGGGATGTTGCCGGCGATCGTCACAAGGTGGGAGACGACGGCGCACGCCACCGCCACGGCCACCAGTGGCCACCGGCCGTCGCCGTACTCGGTGAACACCGCGACCGCCGGGAAGGCGATCACGCCGAGGAAGAGCACGAGGAAGACGGGCCCGGGGACCTTCTCGTTGAAGCGGCGCATCGCCGCGGTGAAGCCTTCGTCGGGAAGTGCGGCCAGTCCGGTCATGATCGCGACGAGGAACGTCAGCATGAAGCCGGCGTAGAGGCCGGTCGTGATCACGGCGAGAGTCAGGAACGTGGAGCCCATGCGCTCATCATGGCGCGGCAGGAGCGGCCGTACAGCCTGAATTCGCCAGGCTGTACGGCCATCGCCCGCAGCGGCGCGGTGGGCCGGTCAGTTCATCTCGCCCTCGCCCGCGCCCGTTCCGGTGTCGGCACGGCCGTCCTTGAGGCGGTTCGCCTCACCGATGGCGGTGGCCAGCTTGGCCACCGAGTCGTCCTCGGTCTTCCGGGCCAGTTCGTCGGCCCTGGTGGCGAGTTCGCCCAGTCCGGGCGCGCCCGGGAGTGCACCGCCCCGCAGGCTGTCGGCGAAATATGCGGCTGCGGCCGTCACTTGGAGCCGGGTGCTGCTGCCGCCCCACAGCCGGCCGTCGATCGCGCCGGTCTCGACCGAACCCGTCTCCTCGTGCGCGTCCCGGGTCTTGGGGTCCAGCCAGCGCACGGTCGCGGTGGCGACATGGCCGGAGGCGCCGTCCCGCAGGCGTACGGCGTAGAGCGCCGTCACCGTGTGGCCGGGGCCGATCTCGCCGCCGTCCACGCTGTCGTTGCGGAAGTCGTCGTCGGCGACCTTGCGGTCCTCGTAGCCGATCAGTTTGAACTTCTCCACGGTCTTCGGGTCGAAGGCGACCTGTGCCTTCGCGTCGCGCGCCGTCAGTTCGATGTGGGCGGGCAACTGGTCGACGAAGACCTTGCGGGCCTGCTCCTCGTCGGCGATGTACGTGGTGTGGCCGTCGCCCTTGTTGGTGAGCTGTTCCATGAAGGCGTCGCCGTAGTCGCTGCCCACACCGACCCCGAAGAGGGTGATGCCGTAGTCGCGGCGGGCGGAGTCGATCCGTTCGAGGATCGCCTCGGCGTCGGTCTCGCCGGTGTTGGCGAGCGCGTCGGAGAGCAGGACGACGCGGTTGTTGGCACCCTTGCGGTGGCCGTCGACGGCTTCCTCGTAACCCCGCCGGACGCCCGCCCCCACGTTGGTGGAGTCGGCGGGTTCCATGGAGTCGACGGCGTCGTGGATCTTCTCGCGGTGGTCCTTCAGCCGCGTCATCGGCAGGACGGTCTCCGCCTCGTCGCTGAAGGTGACCAGGGAGACCGAGTCGTCGTCGCGCAGCTCGTCGGTGAGGATGCCGAGCGAGGTCTTCACGAGTCCGAGGCGGTCGGACGAGGACATCGAGCCGGAGATGTCGACGACGAACGTGAGGGCGGCGGGCGGCCGTTCGGCGCCGCTGGGCGCGGCCTTGGTGGCCAGGCCGACCCGCACCAGCGACCAGTCGCCGCCCTCGGAACCGGCCCGCGCCCCGTCCACGGAGACGGTGAAGCCGTTGCCGGCCGGGCGGTGGTAGCCCTGGCGGAAGCTGTTGACGAACTCCTCCGGCCGTACGGTCTCCGGGCCCGGCAGCCTGCCGTCGGCGAGGGTGCGGCGCGCGTATCCGTACGAGGCGGTGTCCACGTCCAGCGCGAAGGTGGACAGGTAGTCGGGTGCGGCGGACTCCCTCAGCCGGTCCGTCTTCTCCGCACCGTCAGCCGGCTTCGCCGCTTCCGCGGCCGCCCCGCCCGTGGAGGCGGCCCCACCGGTGGCGGCCGGTGCGGGACCGGCCGCCCGTTTGCCGCTGTCGGCGGTACTCGTGTGGCTCGTGCCGCCGCCCGAGCAGCCGGTGAGGAGTACTCCCCCTGCGAGGAACAGCCCCACTGTTCCTCGGTACGTCCGTGTCCTGCGTCCCATCCTTCGGCCCCCCAGTGTCGTCGCCACCATGTGTGAATGTGACGTGCGAGCGGGGGCGCCGGAGCCGTCGAAGACGTTGCGGAACGATCTCGATGCGGCAACGACGGACGGTGATCCGGCGGAATGTCAAGGTCAGGACACGATGTCCTTACGACTGAACCCCCGGAAGGCGAAGGCGAACAGGATCAGGGCATACGTCACCGAGATGGCCGCGCCCTTCGCCATGCCGGCCCACTCCAGATCGGGCTGGAGCGCGTCGGCCCACGCGAACTGCCAGTGGGCGGGCAGGAAGTCGCGCCAGGAGCCGAGCGCGGTGACCGCGTCCAGCACATTGCCGACAATCGTCAGCCCGACCGCGCCGCCGACCGCGCCGAGCGGGGCGTCCGTCTTCGTCGACAGCCAGAACGCCAGCCCTGCGGTGACGAGTTGGGACACGAAGATGAAGGCGACGACGAGCGCGATCCTGGGCACGGTGTCCCCGGTCGCGAGCGCACCGCCGGTGGGCAGTTCGAGCGGTCCCCAGCCGTACGCGGCGGCTCCCGCGGCCAGCGCCACGAGCGGCAGCAGCACCATCGCGGCGAGGCTGAAGCCGAGCGCCACGACGAGCTTGCTCCACAGCAGCCTGGCCCGGGGCACGGGCGCCGCCAGCAGGTAGCGCAGGGAGGACCAACTGGCCTCGGAGGCCACGGTGTCGCCGCAGAACAGCGCGACCGGGACCACCAGCAGGAAACCGGCCGAGACGAACAGACACGTCGCCGCGAAGTTCGCGGCGGACGCGGTCGCGGTGTCCATCAGGGTCAGCCGCTCGCCTCCCCCGGGCCCGCCGCCCGGGGTGCCGCCGATCGCGAAGGCGATGATCAGGATGAACGGCAGCGCGCCCAGCACCCCGCCCATGAGCAGGGTGCGCCGCCTGCGCAGCTGGCGTACCGCCTCGACGCGCAGCGGAAGGGTGCGCCGGGCGCGGTATCCCGGCGCCTCGGGGGCCTCGGCGACTTCGGCTGCGGTACTCGCTGCGGCACTCATGCGGAGCCTCCGGAGATCAGGGTGAGGAACGCGTCCTCCAGGCGGCGGTGCGGTCCCACACCGGTCAACGGCACGTCCAGGCGGACCAGTTCGGTGACGAGCTGCGGTGAGGTGGCGCCGTCGAGCCGGACGAGCAGCCCGTGCGCGTCATCGGTACGGACGGCGGAGCCGATCCCCGCCAGCGCGGCGATCTTGTCGACGAGCGGTTCGGTGATCTCCTCGGCGGAGGTGACCAGAACCATGTCCCCGGAGCCGGTGATCTCGGCGACGGGTCCGGCCTGGACGAGCCGGCCGCGGTCCATGACCACCAGGTGGGTGCAGGACTGCTCGACCTCGGACAGGAGGTGGCTGGAGACGATGACGGTACGGCCGCCGGCCGCGTAACGGATCATGACGTCCCGCATCTCGCGGATCTGGGGCGGGTCGAGCCCGTTGGTCGGCTCGTCGAGGATGAGGAGGTCCGGCATCCCGAGCATGGCCTGGGCGATGGCGAGGCGTTGCCGCATGCCCTGCGAGTACGTACGCACAGCCCTGGCAAGTGCGTCGCCGAGGCCGGCGATCTCCAGGGCCTCCTCGATGTGCGAGTCCTCGGCGGGGCGTCCGGTGGCCTGCCAGTACAGCTCAAGGTTGGCGCGGCCGGACAGGTGCGGGAGGAAGCCGGCGCCTTCGACGAAGGACCCGACGCGTGACAGCACGGGCGCGCCGGGCCGGATGGCCCGTCCGAAGACGCGGATCTCGCCGTCGTCGGGCGTGATGAGCCCCATGAGCATGCGCAGCGTGGTGGTCTTCCCGGCACCGTTCGGCCCGAGGAGCCCGAGCACCTGCCCCTTCTCGACACGGAACGACAGCTCCTTGACCGCGTACCGGTCGGCGGACTTGGCGTACTTCTTCGACAGGCCGGTGATCTGCAGCGGTACGTCGGTGAGTGCGGGATCCGGGGCGGGGGTGGCGGTACGGCGCCGCATGGTCAGCAGCAGGGCCGCCGCGATCACCACGGCGGCGGCCGGGAGCCCCCAGGTCCACCAGGGGAGGGAGGCCGCGGCGGTCTTGAGACCGGGTGCGGTGGGCAGGGTGAGCGGGCCGTCGAGGGAGACGGTGTACGTGGTCGGCGCGGCCGGGGACGCGTAGCCGAGGTCGGTGGCGGCCAGCACGAGCCGGAGGCGGTGTCCGGAGTCGAGTTCGTGGTCGACGGCGGGCAGCGTCAGCTCCACCGGCTTGCCCTGCTGCTCGGGGGTGATCCGGTAGGGGGTGACGAGCTGGGAGGGGAGCACCTGCTGCTTCCCGTCCGGCGACACGTCGTACACCTTGCCGAACAGCACCGCGTCGCCCTGTCCCGCCTTCACGTTCACGCGGACGGTCGGTGAGCCGGTGATGCGCCGCGAGGCCGTGAGGGGGGCGGAGTCGAAGCGGGCGTACTGCCCGGGGAAGTCGATGGCGAGGCCGACGCCGAGCGTGGACAGCTGGGCGAGGCCGCCGCCGACGCCCGGGACGGCGGAGATGGCGGGCGGGTTGGCTCCGGCGGGGTTGCTGAACCTCTGCTCGCCGCCCCGCAGTTCCACGCTCTCCGGGCCGCTGAGCAGTCCGGGGTAGGTGTCGCTGCTCGCGCCCCGGGTGAGGGCGGCCCCGTCGGTGGAGTCGATGCCACCGGTGCGGGTGACGCGGAAGGCGGGCCCGGTGGCGGCGCCCTCGTCCTGCTTCAGATAGCGGTCGAACCAGTCCCCGACCCGCTTCTGCACCCGGCCGGTCTCCATGTCGCCGCCGTCGTGCCCGCCGGCGATCCAGTCGACGGAGACGGGTGCGCCGTTGGCCTTGATGGCCTTGGCCATGGCATCGGCCTGGCCGAGCGGGAACAGGGAGTCGGTCTGCCCCTGCACGATGAGCGCGGGGACCTTGATGCGGTCGGCGACGGCGCTCGGGGACCGTTCGGTGAGCAGGGCGCGCGCGGCGGCGTCCGGCTTCCCGCTGACGGCGACCCGCTCGTACATGTCACAGAGCTGCTTCTCGAAGTTCCCGCAGCCGCCGCCGGTGGTGACGAAGATGCCGGCCCAGAGCTTCTTGAACACCCCGTCGGGGAAGAGGGCGTCGGCGAGGTTCCAGTAGGTGATCTCCGGGGCGATGGCGTCGACGCGCCGGTCGTACCCGGCGGCGAGGAGGGAGACGGCGCCGCCGTAGGAGGCGCCGGTGATCCCGACGCGGGGGTCGCCCTTGCCGTCGAGCAGCACCTCGGGGCGGCCGGCGAGCCAGTCGATCAGCCGGGAGACGTCCTTGACCTCGCGGTCGGGCGCGTTGAGCGAGATCTTGCCGCCGGACCTGCCGAAGCCGCGCGCGGACCAGGTCATGACGGCGTACCCGTCGGCGGCCAACTGCTCGGCCTGCGCCCGCGTCTCGGCCTTGCTGCCGCCGAACCCGTGGCCGATGAGCACGGCGGGCCGGCGCTGTGTGCCGCCGGTGGTGAAGTACGAGGTGTCGACGGACACCCCGTCGACGCGCATCATCCGGTCCTGCCGGTGGACGGCCGGCGCGCTGTCGTCGGCCACGGCGGTCCAGGTGCCCGCACCGGCGAGCACGACGAGCGCGGCGATGCCCGCGGCCCACCGGCCACGGGCGCGGGGCAGCAGGCGCCGCCACCGGGACGTACGCGCAATAGGGGTCTCCATGATGTCGAGCCTAAGCGGGCCGCCGCCCCGCCTGCGCTGCCGTCAGGCGGAGGCACTCAGCATCCTCAAGGCGTACGGCGCTCCCCCGGTGTACTCCGCTCGCGGTATGCCCACCTCGCGGCCGGGCCCGGTCGGCGAAAAGCTCTCCAGGGACAACCTGCCAGAAATCGGGCGCGTGCCGTACGGAAGCTCCCCTTACGATGCGGCGGGGGCTGGGCGCCTCGGGAGGAGCACTGTCTCAGCCCTTGAGGGTGGACATGAGGTCGCGCATGTCGCTGATCATGGCGGCCTTGTGGGGGCCCAGATCCGGCAGTTCCTCGCCGTCATCGGGTGCCTGCCCGTTGTCCTCCCAGACGTGGGAGGCGGAGAGTGCCAGCGAGAGCACAGCCCCGCCGTGCAGCACCCGCAGCTCCCGCTCCCCGCCGTCCAGTGACAGCAGGTACGCCTTGTCGCCGAGCCCCGGCACGGCTTCCACCTCCGTTTCCGGATCCACGCCGAGCTCGGTCGCGGTCCGTCCCGCCTCGAACTCGACGCGCGGGTCGGTCTTCTTGTGCAGCGCGACCTTGACCGTGACGGTGTAGTTGATGGACCAGCCCTTGCCCGACCGCTGCTGTTCATTCCCGGTACGGAGAGGGATATAGCACTGAACCTGGTCAAGAGCGTCATGCCGGAGCGCCCCCGTTTCGAACTCGCTCTCAGGCTGTCTCGGCGCGATTGCCGCCCCGATCGACTTCAGCCCCACAGCCCCGCAGGGGTCTTCGCCCAACCGGTACCCGTACATGTCGGGCGCCCCGTCACGCGATCCGTCCGCGAACAGCACCGCCCCCCACACAGCCGACGCCACCACGGCCCCGCCGAGCGCCCACAGCCACCGGGCCCGTGGTCTCGGAGCTCTCGGCGGGCGCCGGCCTTCCGGCCGCGCACGGGAATGGTCCAGCACTTCACGTGTGGCGGACGCGTCGAACTCGCCCGCCATCTCCGGCTCGGAAATCATTCTGCTCCCCCTCGGTCGCCCGCCGCACCCCGCACCTCAGCACCATGATCCAACAATGGCCGCCCGGGCGGGGCAGTTCGCGCGAGCTTCCCCATCAGGTCAGCCCGGTGAGCTCGGGCGGCAGCACCGGCGGATTGCCCTGGGTCCAGGTGATGTGCAGGTCCGCGCGGTGCAGTCGCCAGCCGTCCGCGGTCCGCACCAACTCGTTGTCCGTACGGCCCCCGGAAAGGAACAGACCCCCGTCACCGGCGAGCACATGGGTGCTGAGCTGGTTTCCGCGCAGAGTGGCGCGGTCGCCGTCCACCTCGATGACGTAGTTCGAACCGAAGTGCACGGTGCCGTCGAAGAGGCTCATCGCGGTACGCACGTTCTCCAGGACGGCATCGCGTCCTCGTACCCTGCCCGCGGGCGTCGCGGTGCCGGCCCGCTCGGTGAAGAACGAGGCGACCCACCGCTGGTCGAACGCGCGGTCGTCCAACGACCGCAGGTAGCGGTCGAACAGGTCGGTGATCTCGGCCCGGTCGACCAAGGTCCGGAGCTCGGTGCGCAGTGTCTGGCTGTCCATAGGGGCGACCGTCTCTCCTCAACTGCGGTTGAGGTCAAGGCTGTCTCGTCCCAACGGACAGGGAGCGTCGAAGCCCTGCACCACACCTGACGGCCTATCATCGACGTCATGTCCGCTCTGGATCTCATCCGCATCGTTTCCCGCGACTCGCCCATGGCCCTCGCCCAGGTGGAGCGGGTCCGCACCGAACTGGCCGCGCTCCACCCCGGCATCCGCACCGAAGTCATCCCGGTGAAGACGACCGGCGACAAGTGGATGGGGGACCTCAGCGCGGTCGAGGGCAAGGGCGCGTTCACCAAGGAAGTCGACCAGGCGCTGCTCGCCGGCGACGCCGACCTCGCTGTGCACTGCGTCAAGGACATCCCCGCCGACCGGCCCCTGCCCGCCGGGACCGCCTTCGCGGCGTTCCTCAAGCGCGACGACATCCGGGACGCCCTCATCCACCCGGCCGGGGCCTCCCTCGACCAGCTCCCGCCCGGCACCCGGATCGGTACGTCATCGGTGCGGCGGATCGCCCAACTGGCCGCGTCGCACCCGCACCTGGACTGCGTTCCGATGCGTGGCAACGCGAACCGCCGCATGGAGAAGCTCGCCGCCGGGGAGGCCGACGCACTGCTCCTGGCCGTCTCCGGCCTGGAGCGCATCGACCGCACCGACGTGATCACAGAGGTTCTGTCGCCGGAGGTCATGTGCCCGCCGGTCGGCGCGGGAGTGCTGGCCCTCCAGTGCCGCGAAGGTGACGCCGAACTCATCGACCTGGTGAGCGCACTCGGCGACCCCGCCACGCACCGCGAGACCACCGCCGAGCGGATGTTCCTCCACGTCCTGCAGGGACACTGCAACTCTCCCATCGCCGGATACGCGCAGGTCGAGGGCAACGGCGAACTCTCGCTCCGGGCCCAGGTCTTCACACCCGACGGCAAGACGGTCCTCAATGCCCACGAGTGGGCCGGCCGCCTCGACCCGGCCACCCTCGGCACCTCCGTAGCCGTCGCCCTCCTGCGTCAGGGCGCGCGCGAACTGATCGACGGCATCGCTCACTGAGCGCTCGGAGCAGGCGCACCCTTCACCCCGTTCCGGGGGTCGCCGCCGGTGCCGTTCTCCGGCGGGAGCCCGGTCGCCTACTCTGCCCTGCCCGCCCTCGCCAGTTCGTGGATCGTCGGACCAGCGGGGTGACGTCGCGGATCGCCGCTGTTCGCTCGTCCGCGTACCGCCTCCCCCACGAGTCCCAGCTGGAGGGAGCGGTACGGAAGCCGGTTCGGGTGCAAGTCGCCCTCGGGATCCCACTGGACGCGGGCCGGGGCGTGGCAGTGCAGCCTCGGCACACCATTGTGGGAAGCTCACGTCCACCACGCCCGAAGGCTGTCCGGGCACACCAAGTACCGTCTGCTGCAGGCGTGTTGGAATACCACTATGGTCACTCCCGCTGACGGAACCACGCGCCTGAGCCCGCACGATTCCACGTATCTCCTGCGTGCCGAGATCGAGCGGATGAGAGTCGAGGCGACGCGCCAGCGAAAACTCGCCCACCGCCGGGCCGAGTTCTGGGCCAAGACGGACATCGCCCTCGGATTCCCCGCAGCCCTGCTCGCGGGCACGGCAGGAGCGGCAGGACTGGCCTCGGCGGACGTGCGCGTTCCCGCCGCGCTCGCCGCGCTGGCCTCGGCCGGGTTCGCTGCGGGAGCGGGCTTCCTGCGCAGCGACACCAGGCGCCGCGCCAACAAACGCGCCAGGCACGCATGGGCCTCGGTCGAGGCCAGGGCCATGGTGGCACTGGCCCAGGAACACGTGACCCACGAGGACCTTGGCCACCTGCTGGAATGCCGCCAGGCTGCGATGGCGGCCTACGACGGCGAGGGGCCCCAGCCTGGGGCGTCGTGACCCTCAGCTGCCCGTCGCGGGTGGTCCATGAACGGCTGGCCCCGGCCTCGAATCTGCCGGCGCCGGAGCGGTGTCAGTCGGTGCTGAAGCTGGACAGTGACGCGGCCGGGTAGCGGCTGCCCGCCGAGCCATGGGGAAGGATCTCAGCAATGAGGTCGAGATCGGCAGCGGAGAGCTGGACGTTGATCGCGCCGGCGTCTTCTTCCAGGCGCTCGGTGCTACGGGTACCGGGAATGGGCGCGACATCCTCGCCCTGGGCAAGCAGCCAGGCCAGCGCAGGCTGGGCGGTGGCGATACCCCTGGCGTCCACCAGACTCCTGAGCTGCTCAGTAGCGCGCAGGTTGTACGTGTAGTTCTCACCCTGCCAGCGCTCGTCATGCCTGCGCATGTCGTCCGCAGGGTACTCGTCGGCCGGCTTGACCCGGCCGGTAAGGAATCCGCGACCGAGCGGAGAGTAGGGCACCAGGCCGATACCGAGCTCGCGCAGGACGGGAAGGGTCCTTTTCTCCACCTCCCGCTCGAAGAGCGAGTACTCGTACCGGAGCACGGAGACCGGGGTGACGGCATGGGCGCGGCGGATGTACTTCGGGCCTACGTTGCTCAGGCCGAAGTACTTCACCTTGCCCTCGGCGATCAGTTCGCCGACTGCGCCCGCGACCTCCTCGACCGGAACGGCGGGGTCGGAGATGTGCTGGTAAAAGACGTCGATGTAGTCGCTCCGCAGGGTGGCGCAGGCTGTTCTCGGCAACCTTGCGGGTGTTCTCCGGGCGGCGGTCGAAGCCGGAGCCGAGGGGCTGGGAGGTCATGTCGAAGCCGAACTTGGTGGCGAGGACCGCCTCGTCACGGAAGCCTCTGACAGCCTCGTCCAGGAGGATCTCGTTACTGCCGGCGCCGGCGCCGTACAGCTCGGCGGTATCGAAGAAGTCGATCCCGAGTTCCTGGGCGCGACGGATGGTCGCCGTCGGACTGCTGGGGCACATAGGGAACAGGCCGCGGAAGTCACGGTCGACTCGGCGCAGCCAGCACTGCTCGGAGGCGTAGCCGAGCAGCGCTGACATCACGGCGAGCGTGAGCAGTTCCGCGTCACTGAGCGTGGACATGATCCCGACCTTCGGACGCCAGGGGACCAGCCATGGCGAAGCCTTCAGCTCCTCGTCAATCCGGGCATAGAGTGCTGATGCGAGGGTGTTCACGTCGTTCGTCACACATCGGCAGTGGACGCCCCCTGACAGCGCCCGCTCGGCCCATTTCCACGGCGGTGCACGCAGCGAGCGGAACGCAAGACATCAAAGTTCAGGTCCGCCAACTTATACTTCTGCGTACCGCTTTTGGACGTCAGCGGTCAGTCGCTCACTTCCTCGCTCGACGGTGCGGTTTTCGGCATTCCGTACGGAGGGGGAGGGCATGCGGGGCGCATTACTCGCGGGGCGCTACCGCCTTGGTGAATCCATCGGTTCCGGAGGCATGGGCACCGTGTGGCGTGCCACGGACACCTACCGCCAGCGTGGTGTCGCGGTGAAGACGCTGACCGGCCTGGCTGAGGGCATGACCTCGGAGACCGCTGGCAGATTCCGCCGCGAGGTCCAGGTTGCCTCCCGGCTGCACCACCCGCACATCGTGGAGATGCACGATGCCGGCGAGGCGGTCGTGGACGGGCGTCCGGTGCTATACCTGGTCATGGAGGAGATTCCCGGAGAGCCACTGAGCCGCGTGCTCGACGTGCGAAGGCCCTCGCTGGCCGAGATCGCCCGGTGGGGCGGTGAGATCTGCGACGCACTCGCTGCCATGCATGGCGAAGGAGTCGTGCACCGGGACCTGAAGCCGGCGAACGTGATGATCGGCCCCGACGGGCATGTGACCGTGCTGGACTTCGGCATAGCGCGGCTCGACGCCACCGGCATCGATCTGACGACTCTCACCCACACTGGCACTGTCCTCGGCACCGTCGCCTTCATGTCTCCGGAACAGGCGAGGGGCGGGGGTGAGGTCGGCGCATCCAGTGACCTCTACTCCCTGGGCTGCCTCCTGTACACCACGCTGGCGGACGAGCCGCCGTTCTCCGAAGGGCCCTGGCCACGCATTCTGCTGCAGCATCTCAACGAGGTTCCCGTCGCCCCTGGCCTGCGCCGCAGTGGACTTCCGCCCGAGTGGGACGCCCTGCTGCTGGAGCTCCTCGCCAAGCAGCCGGAGCACCGGCCGCCGACTGCGCTGGCGGTACGGGAGCGGCTGGCGGCCCTTCCCTTCCCACAGACCACGCCTGCAGAGGTTCTGTCGCGCGTCTCCATCCCGCCCGAGGCCGCATCCGTGACGGTTCTTGGTTCCGGTGCAACCCTTGTCGATCCCAGCGGGGCTGCGACCGCTTCGGCGACGCCGGACGGGTCCGATCCGCAGGAACCAGCGCCGGGCGCAGCGGCCGAGACGTCCGATCTGAGGGCCGCGGATACGGTGACGCACACCGAGGGGCCCCTGCCCGCGGTTCACCCGCCCACCGGGTTGTGGCCCGACGCCCCGGAGCCGATCGCCTCAAAATCGGGGGACGTGATCTCCCCCAGCCTGACCTGGGGGCAGCTCCTGGTCTTCTTTGCTGGTGTCGTGGTGCTTCTTGTTGGGTTGGTGGCGGTCATCCTGACCATGTCGGGACGCGGGGCAGGACAGTCAGTTGGCACCTCCGGCCTGATCGTCGTAGGTGGCTTCGTCGCCCTCGTTCTGTTCGGCATCCTGCACCTCGTGTACGACATATACATCCACGTCTGGCGACCGCGGCGGATCAAGCGGCGTGCCGGTAGTTGGTCGTGGTCGAACGAGCGGGCTAAAGCGGTAGCGGTCGTCGACCGGGCGATGCGGAAGGGCCGCCGGATCGAGGTTTCCTTTGAGCCCGAGGGTGGTGGGTGCGTGACCTACGTCATCGTTCCGAGCCGCTTCGTCTGGGCCGGGCTCGTGGGCTGGACGGAGTCTGGCGAGGAGGTCCTCTTCCCCCATGACCAACTTCTGACGGTCCTGGCCATCCAGGGCAACGGTCGCTGAAGGGCGGGCCTCGACTTCGTGTCGGCACCTGTCCGAAATGTGTGCGCCACCGGCCTGCCGAACTTGCCTCTCCACAACTTTGAGCTAAACCGGATCTCGGCAACACTCCCGGCTTGGCAGACGAGGTGGAGGCGCAGGCCCCAGAAGTATCGGGAGTGCGACGCGCAGTAGCCGTCCGGGGCCCAGCCAGCCAGGTCCGAACGCTTGGCGGTCTCGCGGGAGCAGCCGCAGTCGACCGGCGTGGAGTCGACCAGCCATACCCCGCCGCTCCACAGCAAGGTGTCCCGGGCGCGGATCCGGGTCATGCTGGTGAGCAGGGACGACGCGGCACGCAACCGCTTGCCGTAGCCGGACTACTGGGGCACATAGGGGAACAGGCCGAGGAAGTCACGGAGCCCTTTCCAACCTGCGGCCGAGCACGGCGGGTGGCGCGATCGCCGTGCTTGACTGCTTCAAATGCCGTCGGCGTCCAGCCGCTCCGCGGACTTGAGTAGATACTCGGGCAGTTTTGAACTCGCTGCCAACACCTCGATGCCGATGAGGCGGCCGTGCTCGTCGAAGTCGAGGTTGATCATGCCGTCGACGTCCACCGGATCGCAGGGATACGTGTGCGCGGATCGTACGCGGACCTGGGGTTCGGTGAAGTACACGTACGCTGCGTCCACGGACTTGTCGTAGGTGACGCTGACCTCTGTCACAGTGAGCCCATTTCCAATTCGTTTGGCTAGTTGAGCAGTTGGGCTCACAACGTGGTGAAGGCCCTGGCAGATGAGCTTTCGACCAAGAGAACCGCCGATGCTTCACATGATTGTGTACCCGTCCGGCGCAGACGCGTCCATCTCTTCCCTGCGCTTCCTCCTCAGCAACTGCGGCGACACCGCCGCGCGATCGGCTCTCATTGGCGGCGCCTGAGCGCCGACCGCCAGGCCCTCCTCGCACTCACCCACCTGCGCATGAGGCACACCTACACCCAGCTCGCTGCCTGATTCGGCATAGGGATCACCACCGCGCACCGCTACGCCACCGAGGCCGGTGACCTCCTGACCGTCCTCGCACCGACTCTGGCCAAGCCCGATATCACGGGGTTCGATCAGCGCGTGGATGACGACACTGTCGTCGCTGGTCCGCCCCTTGGCGACCCTGGGGTCCACCCTGATCGGCCAGGACCATGTCGTGGAGCCGAAGTCCGGGGCCAAGGTCGCCGTCGGCGACACCATGACGATCGCCGACGGCAGCTACCACGGCACTGGCCTGGTGATACGCCACCGCTGCCGCAAGGGCGCCCGCATGAAACCTGGAAGGTCTCCTCTGCGCCTGCCGCTGGGAATAGTTCATCCAGAAGCCGGTACGGTTCCGGGCGCAGCGTAAGGCGCCTCCTCCGGCAGCAACCGCACGGCATCCTCGTCCCGGCCCGACCGCACCAGCTCATGGATCTCCCGGGCCAGCGGCGTGACATCGCGGATCGCCACCGTCCACTCGTCCGCGTACCGCCGCGCCGCCTCCCCCGCGAGGCCCAGCTGGAGGGAGCGGTACGGGAGGCGGTTCAGGTGCAGGTCGCGCTCCGGGTCCCACTGGACGCGGGCCGGGGCATGGCGCAGGTTGCGTTGCCAGGTGGCGAGGTCCGGGTGCACGCCCCGTTCGTAGTGCGAGAGTTCGGCGTTCGCGAGTGCCCAGTCGAAGCCCTGGCGGGTGATCTCTACGGCCAGGACCGTCTCCTGGCCCTCCTTCATGGCCCAGCCGCAGCGGTACATCATCCACAGGAAGCTCGGCTTGATCCATGTCAAGCCGTGTTCATAGCCTTGAGGGATGCCCAGGACGGTGATGGCCTGCCACCGCACCGGCAAGATCGACTGAACGGCTTTGCGGCACACCCTTGTAGGAAGCTCACGCCCAACACACCTGAACGCTGTCCGGGCTTGCCAAGTACCGTCTGGCGCACGCATGTTGGATTACCCCTATGGTCAATTCCACTGACGGAGTCACGCACCTGAGCCCGGGCGGTCTCCGGCACCGCCTGCGTGACGAGATCGGGCGGATGAGAGACGAGGCGACGCGCCAGAGGAAACTCGCCCACCGCCGGGCCGAGTTCTGGGCCAAGGCGGACATCGCCCTCGGTTTCCCCGCGGCCCTGCTCGCGGGCACGGCGGGAGCGGCAGGACTGGCCTCCGCGGACGTGCGCGTTCCCGCCGCCCTCGCCGCTCTGGCCTCTGCCGGGTTCGCGGCGGGAGCAGGCTTCCTGCACTGCGACACCAGGCGCCGCGCCAACAAACGCGCCCGGCACGCGTGGGCCTCGGTCGAGGCCAGGGCCATGCTGGCACTGGCCCAGGAGCACGTGCCCTACGAGAACCTTGACGACCTGCTGGAACGCCGCCAGGCTGCGCTGGCGTCCTACGACGGCGAGGATCCCCAGCCTGGGTCATCGTGATCCTCAGCCCTTTGGCCGCCGCACCCGCGTTGAAGAACCCGGAGTGGCGACCAGGCAGGCGGAGCAGAAAAGCGATTCATCTTGCCCCCCGGGGTCGCCGCCGGTGCCGGGTAGGGCCGTTCGTTCGGCAGGAGCCGCCTGCTGCCTCGTCCTGGCCCGCCCGGACCAAGTCATGGACCTCCCGGGCGAGCGGGGTGACATCGCGGACGGCCACCGTCCACTCGTCCGCGTACCGCCGCGACGCCTCCCCCGCGAGGCCGAGCTGCAGGGAGCGGCACCGGTGCAAGGTCAGCAACCGGCGCGGCTCAGCGGGTCCGGTAGCGCGCGTAGATCAGTCCGCTGTCGAAGGCACGTTCCTCGACCAGCTCGAGTTCGAGGCGCACACCGTCGGGAAAGAACCGTTTGCCGCCGCCGACCACGCTCGTGGTGATGAACAGGTGGTACTCGTCCACCAGGCCGGCCGTGATCGCCTGGGCTGCCAGGTTCGGACCGTCCACGGTCAGGTCGTGATCGGCCTCGGCCTTGAACTCGCGCACCGCATCCGGGTCGAAGGTCCGCTCGATCCTGGTCTTTGCGCTGGACACCGACTCCAACGTCGTGGAGTACACGACCTTCTCCGCGGCCTGCCAGTCGCGAGCGTATTGCAGGATGTGCGGCGGCAGGTCGGCCTCGGTGTGCGCGGTCTCCCAGAAGACCATCGTCTCGTACATCCGCCGGCCGTAGAGGTACGTGCCGACGGGACGGAAGACATCGTTGATGAAGGTGTGCACCTCCGGATCCTCCGCCCCAGTGCCCAGGTTTCCGTCCGCCGCCTCGGCGTAGCCGTCGAGCGAGGTGATCATCGAGTAGATGAGCTTTGCCATGGGTCTCCTTCAGGTGGTGTGGGTGGTGTGCTCCGGGGCGGGTGGAAACACCGCGAGCCGGGCATCGGTGACGTTGTCGAAACGGGCGTCCCCTCCACGGATGAGCACGAAATACCTGGAGATCGCGGCCTGATAGACCAGCAACGGCCCAGTCGGTCCGAGATCCTTCGGCACTAGCTGGTGACCGGTCGGCAGACGGGTGTTAAGCGAGGCGAGGTCCGCCGCGCGGGCATCGTCGGCAGCCGACCCCGCAGTTGCCTCCAGGTAGATCGCTTCCGCCCCGCCGACGGGCGCAGCCGTGTCGAAGACGGTGATCGCCACCTCTGGACGTGCTGCGATATTCCGTGAATGCCGGCTGTTTGGCGAGGACACCCACAGAACCCGGTGTTGCCCGTCGGCGGCGAAGAACACCGGGCTGGCCCATGGCCGACCCTCGCCGTCCGCGGTGCCGAGGACGAGGTAGCGATGCTGAGCCAGCAGCCGCGGTACCGATTCCCACATCGTCAGTCCTCCGGTTCGTTGTGACATCAGGGCAATCCTGGAACGCCGGCAACCTCGCCACCAACGGCGGGTTTGCCAACAATCATTCAGCCAGGGTGAACAATGGGGGGATGGAACGGCAGGACATCGAGGTGTTCCTGGCTCTGGCTCAGGAACTGCATTTCACCCGCACCGCAGAGCGGCTGCGGGTCGCGCCTGCCTCGGTCAGCCAAACGATCAAGAAGCTCGAGCGCCGGTTCGGGGCGCAACTGTTCGCCAGAAGCACGCGCCGGGTGGAGCTGACCCCGCTCGGCCGGCAGCTCCTGGACGAGCTCGGCCCGGCCTACGCACAGGTCCAGACGGCGATCGCGCGAGCGATTGCCACCGGCCACGGCACCACAGGTGAGCTCCACCTCGGCTACATGTCCGCCGCCATCGCCCGCCGTGTCCTGCCGTTGGTCGACGCCTTCCACGCCGATACGCCGGGCTGCCGGGTCACCATCCGCGAGACCGCACTGGGCGACCTCTACGGGCCACTGCGCCGCGCCGAAGTCGACCTATCGATCCTGCCGCTGCCCGTTGCCGAACCGGATCTGACAGTCGGGCCTGTGCTGCTGTCCGAAGCCGCGCTGCTTGCCGTCCCCGCCGCCCACCATCTGGCCCGACGCGACCAAGTGACCCCCGAGGACCTGACTCAGGAGACCTTCCTGTTCACCCAGAATCTTCCCGACTACTGGATCGAGCACCACCTGCCACTCACCCGGCCGGCGCCCACGATCACCTGGCTGCCCGGTTTCCAAGAGATGCTCGCCTACGTCACCTCTGGCCACGGCGTGGCCATCGTCGGCGCCCAAACCGAACAGCTCTACCCACGCCCCGGCCTGACCTGCTTACCGATCGCAGACGGCCCCACCTTCGACTACGCCATCGTCTGGCGCACCGGCGGCCTGACCGCTCTCGCATCCGCCTTCCTCCATCACGCCGCCGACGGAAGCGGTTCCTCTAGGGATCGATGGCTCTCTTCTCCTGCTCGGTGATCGAGACATCTCTCACCGAGCAGTCGGAGCGGGAGCGCGATTCATCCCGTCCCGCGGGGTCGCAGCCGTCGCCGGATAGGGCCGTTCGTCCGGCAGCAGCCGGGCCGCCGCCTCCACCTCGCCCGCCCTCGCCAGTTCGTGGATCTCCCGGGCCAGCGGGGTGACATCGCGGATCGCCACCGTCCACTCGTTCACGTACCGCCGCGCCGCCTCCCCCGCGAGGCCCAGCTGGAGGGAGCGGTACGGGAGCCGGTTCAGGTGGAGGTCGCGTTCGGGGTCCCACTGGACGCGGGCCGGGGCCTGGCGCAGGTTGCGTTGCCAGGTGGCGAGGTCCGAGTGCACGCCCCGTTCGTAGTGCGAGAGTTCGGCGTTCGCGAGTGCCCAGTCGAAGCCCTGGCGGGTGATCTCTACGGCCAGGACCGTCTCCTGGCCCTCCTTCATGGCCCAGCCGCAGCGGTACATCATCCACAGGGAGCTCGGCTTGATCCATGTCAAGCCGTGTTCATAGCCCTCAAGCCGCCCAATCAGGGCACTTCGTGACTGCGGATGCGCTCCAGGCTATGGTGCACCGTCCAGGGGCTTTCAGGGGGAATCAAGCATGAGGGAGCTGCGAGGCAGCTACAGGGTGCATTTCGGGCTGACGTTGACGCTCTGCGGGGCCGCTCTGTTGTGTATGACCTCGACCTGGCTGCCCGGTGAGTACACCGTGCCAAAGTGGCTCGTAGTGGGCTTGTTCGTCTCATTTTTCCCGGTCTTCGCCGCTGCGTTCATCCGTGCCTTCACCAGCGGCGCCGCAACCCAACTCCTGGGCCGGGGCAATACCGACCGCTTGATCAGATATGCCCTTCTACTGCCACCAGCCCTCAAGCTCACCTACGCGCTCATCATCTGCCTGGCCGCGCTTGGCATCGCAACCGGAGCCGGAACGGCCGAGGACGCACAAGCAGACGCGTCAGGCTATTTCTACACCTACTGGGACAAAACTGCGGACCCTCAGCACAGTGCCAGGGTGGAGCTCACCAAGCCCGAGTACTACGAGGCCCTGAGGAGCCAACTCCGAATCTTCTGCGCCGTCCCGGCTCTGCTCCATGCGTTCGCCAGCTTCCTCATCCTCACCTCCGCGTCAGCGGCCGTCGCCCGGCCCCGGACGGCTCCGGAGCGTTCGCACGGCTCTCCGGAGCAGCCGCGGCGGCCCTGAATGCCGGAGAAAATCTCGCGAGTTCGGTGAATGCGCAGAATGGGGGGCGCCCCCGGCAGGGTCGCTCGGTGCCCGATTGTGAACACACAAGGCCGAGAAGCGCGAGCGGGCGATATGCATCGCGGGCGTTGAGGCTGCTGGGCCCTGTTCTTCGACACCGGAGAGATCACGGGCACCTGCCGGGGCATCGCTCCGGGGGAGGTCTGGCACCAATCGTAAGACCACCGCTACTCCGGGCCGGGAGCCCTATCCACCGAGTCCGGACGCCTGGCCTCACGAGAGGCGCCCGGCGAGTGCCCGCCTGCCTGCTTTTGGCCGGCGGGCACGCCTACACCGTCGCCGTACGACGCACCCCGCCTCACCTGCCGATATAGCCGCCGGGGCGACGGTCAGCGGGGGCCACGTGCCGCCTTCACGTCAGCGATGAATGCTGACCAGCTGTGACCGCTGAAGGAGACCACGGGTCCGGTGGCGTCCTTGCTGTCCCTCACTGGCACGATGCCGGAAACCCCGTCCGCCACCTCGACGCAGTCGCCGCCCTGGCCGCTGTAACTGCTCTTGCGCCACGTGGTGGCTTCAAGCTTGGGGGTGCTCATCCCTCACTACCTTTCCTGGTTCCATGCTGCTACAGCTCCTGTCGCACTTTGGCGATCAAATCGAGGCTGTCTCTGGGGCTCAGTGCGATGGAGCGCAACGAGTCGAAGATGAGCGTATATTCGCCCGTCTCCTCCGGCGTCTCCATGTAGAGCGTCCCGGTCCGGTGCTCGACGCAGACGACCTCGGAGAAGGACGGGTTGGGGAAGCCGAAGAGGACGAACGATCCGGCTAGTCCAGCATGGGCCCCCGCTGCGTCGGGGATGACCTGGACTTCAACGCTCGGGCGCTCCGCCATCGTCATCAGGTGTTCAAGCTGCTTCCGCATCACCTGGGCTCCGCCCACCTGAAGCCGGAGCGCAGACTCTCCCGGATCATCGGGCACCGCAACTTCAACCCGCGGATTGTGGCTCTGACCCTCACGGATTCCGCACTGCTGTCAGGCGGCGGTGACTCACTGGTCGACGACCTGATTGCCAACCTAGAAGACCCGCAACGTCTCTGGGATCACATCGTAAGGAATCAACTGGGCGAGACCGAACTGAAACTGCTGATGCTCATTCTCTCCTTCATGTCGGATATCCGTCTGGATGACTTGCAGGAACTTTGGATTGAATGTGGTGAATCCTTGCGCGACTTGCGCAGGTCCGTGAATATCCTCGATGGAACAATGCTGAAAAGCGTGGAGCATCAAGGTGCGGTTCATATCGGTTTCCACAACCCTTCCGTGCGAGATTACCTCGTAAATTATGTGCAATCAGACATGGGGGAAGTAACCTCGCTAATAAGGATGGTGAGGAGGTTTGAGCAGATAGAGGCTCTTTGGCTTGTGTTCCCGGCCCCCGGCGGGGGCCCCATGGCCGAAAAATACAGAAGCCGCCGCGATCTGCTTGAGTGCGTTGCATCCACCGCATTTCATGCTGAGCCTGTGCACTTGAGAAACTCTTCAGGCAAAGACTACGTGCGTCGCGCGTGGCTGTACTTGGAAATGGGCAAGGACCTAGGGTCGGAAATTATTCTGCGGCTAGGATTCAAGGCGGCGTCCGATGAAGACACGGTGTTGAATGCTACTGACTCGGCAATCCTTGAAGCGCTCTTGCAGACCTTGTCTCAGAGTGGTCCGCTGGGCGAGGAAGTGCTCTCTAACTGCATTGAGTGGGCTGTCGAATGGATTATGGGCGATCTCAGCGACTGGAACTTGATCGAAGAGGCGGAAGGCTTTCTGAACTCGATTCAGCACTACGACCCTGGCGCTGAAGTTTCGCAGGCCCTAGCTCTGCTGGACTCCGTGCGCGATGACTATGCAGAGACGGCATTCGAGGACTGGGCACAGACGCATCATGACCCCAACATTCCCGGATCGGAAATGAAGGGGGTCATCGAGCACTACGCTGCCAACGGGTCGACTGCACCATTCGATATGGACGAATACGACACGGTATTGCAGCGTCTGGATGACTTCGATGCGGCATATAGATCGACCCTTGCAACTCCGCGGGATGAAGGTGCCGGCCCGACCCGGAACTCAGCAAGAGAAGTTGAGAGCATGATGCAAACTCTTCGCATGCCATCTGAATGATGGGCTAGCGTTCGTCGAGGTTTCTCCAGAGAAGCCCAGTCGGCATAACAATGGCCCGTCCCCGTGGACGGCCGTTTATAGCGAGATTCTCCGAGGAGTACCCGGAAACGGCCAACCCCTCTATGGAGGGCTCACCGGCGGGAGCCCTCCAGAATTGCGGCGATCAGCGCCAAATCGGATTTTGCTCGATATCGATTCGCCCGTAATCGAAATACCGCCCCTTTTTCACCGCCTCTTTGATCGTCACGGCGGCGAACAAGAATCGCATCACAGAATTCATGCGCTGATACTCTCGCTTCTCTTCCAGTTCGTTCCAGCGCTCTCGGGCACTCGGGCCGCCGAGCCCTTCCAGGACTTCCATCGTCGGGCGAGCGATCATCTTCCGCTCAACCTCAGAAATTCGCATTTCAATTGCCTTGCGCATTTCCCGATACTCGCGCGTACTCACTTCACGGCTCTTCCACATGTCTTTCAGCTCGACGAGCTCCTCGCGGTCGGATTCAATGGATTCTCGATCCTCCTCCGAAAGAGATCCCGGAGTCGGAGCGTTAGCCAAGTCAAGCCGCTCCAACAGATTGATCGCTGCCTCAGTGACAAACTTCTCCAGGATGGGCGCCGAAACAGCCCTGTGACATCGCGGGATATCCAACCTCTGAGTGAAATTGCAGACGTACTTGACGCCGGAGCCACCCATCGTCTTACCGCATCCGGTGCACGTTACGATTCCACGCAACAGAAAGAACCTACTCGGTTCCCCCTTTGTTGCTAGTTTCGCTGCCCGATACTTTCGAATCTCCTTGGCTTCCAGCCACATACCACGGTCGATAATTGCGGGCCACTCACCATCCCCGATCTCTTCCCCTCGAAATACCCGGATTCCCGTCACATGGCGATTATCGAGGATGTCTCGAACGCGAGACGCAGTCCAATTCCCTCCCTGAGCCGCCTTCTCGCCTCGCTCATAGAGTTCCTTGGCTAGCTGGTTTGGCCCCGCTCCTTCCAGGTAGCGCGTGAAGATCTCTTTCACGATGACAGCCTCTTTGGGAATGATCTGCGTGCCGGTCTTGTCGTAGCCGTAGCGGCGCCGTCCGGTGTGCGGCTTTCCGTCCTTGGCGCGGTCAACCATGGCGTCGAGAAGGCGGCGCGAAGTGTCATCACTGGAGCGGCAGGCGTGTACCACCTCGATGCGGAGGAAGAACCGGTCATCCGGGTCCGCGAGATTTCGACGGTTCGCCTGCCCGTGCAAGGTGATGTCGTGATCGTCTGCAATCTGCAACAGCTCTTCGAGGTCGCGGGGTTGGCGCATGAGCCGGTCAGGGTGGTAGGTCAGAACGTGCCGGATCCGGCCTTCGTTCGCTTGCGCGAGCAGGGCATCCCAGCCGGGACGCTTCCTCTTGCGCTGCCACGCCGACCGGTTGTTGTCCACGAAGACCTGATCCTCGGCGACGGTGAGGCCAAGCCGTTCGGCAACATCGCGACAGATGCGCTCCTGGCGGTCCACTCCTGTTTGGTCTTCGTCGCTCGCGTGGGAGATCCGGCAGTAGATCGCTGCCGTCTGCCCCTTCCAGTCGGAACGGTGCTTCGTCGCTCGCTGGCTACCAGCTGCCGCCCTCGCGCGAATGGCTCGCTGCGAACGGGCGTTCTCCTGCTGCGCGTTGCTGTCTGCTGTCATGGAAAGAGACTATGAACACGGCTTGATCCACGTCATGCGGTCGCGCTTCCAGGCCGGCGGGAAGCGGCCGTCTCGGGCGGCGGGGAGGCCGAGGGCCGGGGAGTACGCCTGGTAGACGGTGACGGTCGTGTCGGTGTGGAGTGCGCGGATCTCGTGCTGCGGGTCGGGTGCGGCCATGGGGACATCCCAGCACCGGCGGGCCCTCGCGGGCTAACGGGTTTCCGAAGCTGCCATGCCCACAGTGATTCTGACGGCTCGCCACCTGGGTCCGGGCCGGGCCCGCGTGTCACAGGCGCACACTGACATTCGTCATACGGAGGTCAGTACACCCGGCTCTGCCGGTGACCGGGGTCCGGCGGCCAGTCTGTACGTATCGAGAGCGGGAGCCGCGAGGGCGCCGCCGATACGGGAGGAACCCGTCATGAGCAGCCCGGTCGCCACAGTCACCGCACCTGTCGCCGACGCTCCGGCCGGTGCCGTTCCGTTCTCGCCCCGCAAGGCGCTGCTGGACAGCATGATGCCGCTGCTGGTGGATGTGGCGGTGCCGCTCGCCTCGTACTACCTGCTGAAGGTGGCAGGGATGGGCACGTTCGGCGCGCTGGCCTGGAGCAGTGTGGTGCCGGCGGTGCGGACGGCGTGGGGTGTGGTGCGCGACCGGCGGCTCAACGGGCTCGCGGCGCTGATGGTGACGGTCAACATGGTGGGGCTGGCGCTGAGCCTGGTGGCTGGTGACCCGCGTCTGATGCTGCTGAAGGACAGCGGCGTCAGCAGCACCATCGGCCTGGTGTTCCTGGTGTCCGCACTGCGCGGGCGGCCGATGCTGTCGGCGGGGCTGCGGCCGTGGCTGACTCGGGGCGAGGCGGCCAAGTCCGCTGCGTACCAGCGGCTTTCGACGGGGTCGGACGCGTTCCGGCGGGCCGAGACGCGGTTCTCGGCGGTGTGGGGCGTGGCGCTGCTGGGCGAGTGCGCGGTGCGGGCCGTGGGTGCGTACACCGTGCCGGTCGAGACGATGGTGTGGGCCGGCACGGTGGTCCTGATCGCGGCGATGGTCCTGGCGTTCGTCGTCTCGGGGCGGGTGGCTGTCGTACCGATGGAGCGGATGATCGAGGAGGCGGCCGGGAGCGGTCGCTGACCTCCCACGAACCGCTGCAGGGCCGCCCCGGGGGAGTGGCCCTGCAGCTCTGTGTGCCGTCCGGGTCAGTGGTTGCTGGGGAAGCCCAGGTCGACGCCGGCGGGGGCGTCGGCCGGGTCCGGCCAGCGGGTGGTGGTGACCTTGCCGCGGGTGTAGAAGTGCACGCCGTCGTTGCCGTAGATGTGGTGGTCGCCGAAGAGCGAGTCCTTCCAGCCACCGAAGGAGTGGTAGCCCACCGGCACCGGGATCGGGACGTTGATGCCGACCATGCCGGCCTCGACCTCCAGCTGGAAGCGCCGGGCTGCGCCGCCGTCACGGGTGAAGATCGCCGTGCCGTTGCCGTACGGCGAGGCGTTCATCAGCGCCACGCCCTCCTCGTACGTCTCGACGCGCAGCACGCACAGGACCGGGCCGAAGATCTCGTCCTTGTAGGCGTCCGAGTCCGTGGAGACGTTGTCGAGGAGGGAGAGGCCGATCCAGTGGCCGTCCTCGAAGCCCTCGACCGTGTGGCCGGTGCCGTCGAGTACGACGTCGGCGCCCTGGGCGGCCGCGCCGGTGACGTACGAGGCGACCTTGTCGCGGTGGGCGGCGGTGATCAGCGGGCCCATCTCGGACGTCGGGTCGTTGCCGGGGCCGATCTTGATCTTCTCGGCGCGGTCCTTGATCCGGGCGACCAGGTCGTCGGCGACGGAGCCGACCGCGACAACGGCGGAGATCGCCATGCAGCGTTCACCGGCGGAGCCGTACGCGGCGGAGACGGCGGCGTCGGCGGCGGCGTCGAGGTCCGCGTCCGGCAGGACCAGCATGTGGTTCTTCGCACCGCCGAGCGCCTGGACGCGCTTGCCGTTGGCGGACGCGGTGGCGTGGATGTAGCGGGCGATCGGGGTCGAGCCGACGAAGGAGACGACGGCGACGTCCGGGTGGTTCAGCAGACCGTCGACGGCGACCTTGTCACCGTGCAGGACGTTCAGGACGCCGTCCGGCAGACCGGCCTCGGAGGCCAGCTCGGCAAGGAGGTTGGCGGCCGACGGGTCCTTCTCGCTGGGCTTGAGCACGAAGGTGTTGCCGCAGGCGATGGCGAGGGGGAACATCCACATCGGCACCATGGCCGGGAAGTTGAACGGCGTGATGCCGGCGACGACACCGATCGACTGGCGGATCGAGGACACGTCGACCCGGGTGGAGACCTGGGTGGACAGCTCGCCCTTGAGCTGGGTGGTGATGCCACAGGCCAGCTCGACGATCTCCAGACCGCGGGCGACCTCGCCGAGCGCGTCGGAGTGCACCTTGCCGTGTTCGGCGGTGATCAGGGCGGCGATGTCGTCGCGGTGGGCGTCCAGCAGCGCGCGGTAGCGGAAGAGGATCGCGGTGCGGGCGGACAGCGACGAGGTGCCCCACGTGGCGTACGCGTCCTTCGCGGCGGCCACCGCGGCGTCGACCTCTTCCGTGGAGGCGAGCGCGACCTGGGTGGTGACGGCTCCGGTGGCCGGGTCGGTGACCGGGCCGTAGTTGCCCGACGCGCCCTCGACGGTCTTGCCACCGATCCAGTGGTTGACGGTCTTCATACGGTGTCTCCTTCAGAGGTGGCGGCGTCGGTCGGCGAGGTGTCGCTCATGCTCTCCCGTGCTGTGCCCGCCGACGGGCGAGTGGCCTTTTCGGCTACGCCAACATCCCACCACGCCCGCGCCGGAGGGGGGCCCGACACTGTGTCTGCCGTTTCGGTACGGGTGTAGACACGCTGGAGGAGGACGGCCGGGGCGAGGCGCGCCGGCCCGGGGCGATCCGGTACGTGCGCCGCGCGGCTCGACGGGTACCTCCGGCGCGGGGCCGTAGCGAGCGGGGAGTCGTCGCTCGCACTTCGCTCCTGCCAGGGCGAAGCGGCCTCCTGCGCCGGAGGCGATCTGGGCATGGGCGTCACGCGGTACGTACGGGAAGTCGGGACCCCGCTGAACACGCCTTTCCGGCCCAGCAGTTCAAAGATCTCATCTGAGATGTGCACCGTACAGCCACCGGTCGACGGCAGTACGGCCCCCTCACCCTCCCCGGTGACAAGTGTGTGAACTCCTCCCGGTTCCAGGTCCCGGCGGCCGCCCCGGGAACGACGTGACAGCGGTACGCGGTGTTGTCCTCGACGAGAGGACGGGGCCCCGCCCCCCCCTGACGCCAGGCGCCTTCGGGCACTCGGGCGCACGCGCCGCCACACGGAGCCGTCCAGGCATTCCGGCCCGCCGGGGGCGCACCGGCGCCTCTGACCCCGTGCGTTCCTTCTGTCTCAGTGGTGACCTCCTCGTCACACATGTCTCCGTTACGCGGGTTTTCCGTCACAGGCACTCGACAGGCCCACCCCACCTCCCGCCGCCCTCGTTCACCGGTCAGAGGCTGAGTGATCGGCAGCGTCCGTGCCGCAGCTTCCCCCGACGGCCCCCAGGCCACCGCTGCGGCGCAGAGAGGTGGCACGTATGACGGACAGCAGACTCTGGTCCTACAAGGACATCGCCGCACACATCCGGGTGCAGCCGGACACCGTCCGCTCCTACCGCAAGCACGGTCTCCTTCCGGCTCCGGACCATGTGGAGAGCGGTAAGCCCTACTGGTACGCGGACACCATCCGCGCCTGGGTCGCCGCCCGTCCGGGCAACCGGGGCCGCAGGGAGTGACCCCGTCACCTCACCCGGCCGGCCCACTGCCCCGGGGGTCACTCGCATTCATACCCCCTAGGGGTATAGAGTGGTGAGTGTGGAAGCGCACCGGCCTTCCCGGAGTCCCCCTGGGCCCCTGCCGCCACATCCATTTGTGCTCGTCGAAGAGGAGAACACGATGACCGCCGAGACCCAGCTCCCCCAGGCGACCGGCTCCTGCTGCTCGCCCAGCGGTTCCTGCCACGACGGCGCGGACGCCGAGCAGGGCGGCGTGACCACCGTCTACCAGGTGACCGGCATGACCTGCGGACACTGCGAGGGCGCGGTCTCCGAGGAGATCTCCGGTATCGAGGGTGTCACCTCGGTGAAGGCGGTGGCGTCCACCGGCCAGGTGACGGTGATCTCCCGGGCGCCGCTGGACGAGGAGGCCGTGCGCGCCGCCGTCGACGAGGCGGGTTACGAGCTCGCCGGCCGCGCCTGACCGCCTGGGGATCCACCGCACTCGCGTCACCCCTTTGCCGCCGGGCCGGTCCGACCAGCAGATACTGGTGGGGCACGGCCCGGTCGGCGTTTCAGGAGTTCGGACATGCACAGCGCAACAGATGTCGAGGTCCCGGCAGCGGAGAGCTCGCAGGCCGAGCTCACGATCGGCGGGATGACGTGCGCGTCCTGCGCGGCCCGCGTCGAGAAGAAGCTGAACCGGATGGACGGGGTCACCGCCACCGTCAATTACGCGACCGAGAAGGCGCGCGTCATCTTCGGCCCCGATACGGGCCTCGCGGATCTGATCGCCACGGTCGAGAAGACCGGCTACACGGCGGAGCCGGTGCCCCGCCCGGCACCGACGCCGCCCGCCCCGCCTCCCGCCACGCCGGGTCCGGCCGCGGGCGCCACCACGGACACCGCACCGCCCCCGGAACCCGTCGAGGGCCCCGGCTCCGCCCTCGCCTCACTACGGCAACGGCTCATCGTCTCGGCCGTCCTCGCCGCCCCCGTCGTGGCGCTCGCGATGATCCCGGCCCTTCAGTTCGACAACTGGCAGTGGCTCTCCCTCACGCTCGCCGCCCCCGTCGTCGTCTGGGGCGGACTGCCCTTCCACCGCGCCACCTGGACCAACCTCCGGCACGGCGCGGCCACCATGGACACCCTGGTCTCGGTCGGGACCCTCGCCGCGTTCGGCTGGTCGCTCTGGGCACTGTTCCTCGGCGACGCCGGGATGCCCGGCATGCGGCACGGCTTCGACTTCACGGTCTCCCGGGCCGAGGGCGCCTCCACGATCTACCTGGAGGTCGCGGCCGGGGTCGTCACCTTCATCTTGCTGGGCCGCTACCTGGAGGCGAAGTCCAAGCGGAAGGCGGGTTCCGCCCTGCGGGCGCTGATGCATCTGGGCGCCAAGGACGTCGCGGTCCTTCGGGGTGATGCGGAGGTACGCGTCCCCGTGGGCCGGCTGGCCGTCGGCGACCGCTTCGTCGTCCGCCCCGGCGAGAAGATCGCCACCGACGGCACCGTCGTCGAGGGCTCCTCGGCGGTGGACGCGTCCATGCTCACCGGCGAGTCCGTCCCCGTCGACGTGCGGGCCGGGGACTCCGTCACCGGCGCCACCGTGAACGTCTCCGGCCGGCTCGTCGTCGAGGCCACCCGGGTCGGCGCCGACACCCAGCTGGCCCGGATGGCCCGGCTCGTCGAGGACGCGCAGAACGGCAAGGCCGAGGTACAGCGGCTCGCCGACCGGATCTCGGCGGTGTTCGTCCCCGTGGTCCTGGTGATCGCCCTGGTCACACTGGTCACCTGGCTCCTGGTGACGGACGACGTGACCGCCTCGTTCACGGCCGCCGTCGCCGTACTGATCATCGCCTGCCCCTGCGCCCTCGGCCTCGCCACCCCGACCGCCCTCATGGTCGGTACGGGACGTGGCGCCCAGCTCGGCATCCTCATCAAGGGCCCCGAAGTCCTGGAGACCACGCGTCGGGTGGACACGATCGTCCTCGACAAGACCGGCACCGTCACCACCGGAAAGATGACCCTCCAGACCGTCCACACCGCGGACGGTGTCAGCGAGACCGACGTCCTGCGCCTGGCCGGAGCCCTGGAGCACGCCTCCGAGCACCCCATCGCCCAGGCCGTCGCCACCGGAGCCACCGAGCGCACGGGCACCACTCTCCCCACCCCCGAGGACTTCACCAACGTCCCCGGCCTCGGCGTCCAGGGCATCGTCGAGGGCCACGCGGTCCTCGTCGGCCGCGAGGCGCTGCTGGCCGACGCCGGAGTCGACATCCCCGGCCCCCTGACAGCCGCGATGTCGGACGCGGCCGCCCAGGGCCGTACCGCGATCGCGGTCGCCTGGGACGGCGAGGCACGCGGTGCCCTCGAAGTCGCCGACGCGGTCAAGGAGACGAGCACGGCCGCCGTCGCCGATCTCCGCGCGCTCGGCCTGACGCCGATCCTGCTGACCGGCGACAACCGGGCAGTGGCGGAATCCGTCGCCCGCGCGGTCGGGATCGACGAGGTCCGCGCCGAAGTGCTGCCCGAGGAGAAGGTGCACGTCATCCAGCGGTTGCAGGCCGAGGGGCGGGCGGTCGCCATGGTCGGTGACGGGGTCAACGACGCGGCGGCACTGGCCACCGCGGACCTCGGTCTGGCGATGGGAACGGGCACGGACGCCGCGATCGAGGCGAGCGACCTGACGCTCGTTCGTGGAGATCTCAAGGTGGCAGCCGATGCCATCCGGCTCTCCCGACGCACGCTGACCACCATCAGGGGCAACCTTTTCTGGGCATTCGGCTACAACGTTGCCGCTCTACCCCTTGCGGCATTTGGCCTGCTCAACCCTATGATTGCGGGAGCGGCGATGGCCTTCTCCTCGGTCTTCGTCGTGACGAACAGCCTGCGCCTGCGGTCCTTCACGTAATTTCCACAAAGAGACTTAGATCACACCGATTCAGGGGTAACCATTCGGTGGGTTCGCGAGTCTAAGAGTGCGATGCCAAAGGATGTCTTGGGGGACGTCCGACGGAGGGTCTTGGGGGACACTCCGGGCAAGCGTGGGCCGGGGCACGTGCACCGGGGAGCTTTGAGCGGCCCTCCCGTCCGTACGTACCCCGGCAGACCGCAGGCGGCACGCGCAGGCGGTACGAGGAAAAGCGCAGGATCGGCAGGACCAGCAGGACCCAGCAGTACCGAGGAACCCAGGAGCTTCGGCTCCCACTGAACGCCCGGCCGGATCCCGTGGGGGGAATCCGCTCCGGGATATGGGAAGCGCCTCGTTGTCGGCCCGTGGGGGGATCGACGGCGGGGCGCTTCTCGCTTTCCGGCGGGAGCGCTCCCGCTTCCAGCACGGGCCCGGCCCGCTCCGGGCAAGCAAATCGCCCCGGACACCGCGCTCTGTGCGAAAGCGCGGCAGTCGGGGCGAAGCCAACCGGCCGTCAGGCCGGGGTGATGCGGGGTGATGCGTCGGTCAGCGACCCTCGACCGGGACGAAGTCGCGCAGGACCTCGCCGGTGTAGATCTGGCGCGGGCGGCCGATGCGGGAACCCGGCTCCTTGATCATCTCGTGCCACTGGGCGATCCAGCCCGGCAGCCGGCCGATGGCGAAGAGCACGGTGAACATCTCGCTCGGGAAGCCCATGGCCCGGTAGATCAGACCGGTGTAGAAGTCCACGTTGGGGTAGAGGTTGCGCGAGACGAAGTACTCGTCGGAGAGCGCGTGCTCCTCCAGCTTGAGCGCGATGTCGAGCAGCTCGTCGGACTTGCCGAGCGAGGACAGCACGTCGTGGGCCGCGGCCTTGATGATCTTGGCGCGCGGGTCGAAGGACTTGTACACCCGGTGGCCGAAGCCCATCAGGCGGACGCCGTCCTCCTTGTTCTTCACCTTCTGGATGAAGCTGTCGACGTCGCCACCGTTGGCCTGGATGCCCTCGAGCATCTCCAGCACCGACTGGTTGGCGCCACCGTGCAGCGGGCCCCACAGCGCCGAGATACCGGCGGAGATCGAGGCGAACATGTTCGCCTGCGAGGAGCCGACCAGACGCACGGTGGAGGTCGAACAGTTCTGCTCGTGGTCCGCGTGCAGGATGAGCAGCTTCTCCAGCGCCGAGACGACGACCGGGTCCGGCACGTACTCCTGGGCGGGGACCGAGAAGGTCATGCGCAGGAAGTTCTCGACGTAGCCGAGGTCGTTGCGCGGGTAGACGAACGGGTGACCGATCGACTTCTTGTACGCGTACGCCGCGATGGTCGGCAGCTTGGCCAGCAGCCGGATCGTCGAGAGGTGACGCTGCTCCTCGTCGAACGGGTTGTGGCTGTCCTGGTAGAACGTGGACAGCGCGCTGACGACCGAGGACAGCATGGCCATCGGATGGGCGTCGCGCGGGAAACCGTCGAAGAACCGCTTGACGTCCTCGTGCAGCAGCGTGTGCTGGGTGATCTCGTTCTTGAAGGCCGACAGCTCGTCGACCTTCGGAAGCTCACCGTTGATGAGCGTGTACGCGACCTCAAGGAACGTCGACTGCTCGGCGAGCTGCTCGATGGGGTAGCCGCGGTAGCGCAGGATGCCCTGCTCGCCATCGAGGTAGGTGATGGCCGATTTATAGGCAGCGGTGTTGCCGTATCCGCTGTCCAGCGTCACCAGACCGGTGTTCGCCCGGAGCTTCCCGATGTCGAAGCCCTTGTCGCCGACGGTGCTGTCGATCACCGGGTAGGTGTACTCGCCATCGCCGTACCGCAGTACTACAGCGTTGTTGGTGTGCTCGCTCACGTCATCCCTCACCGACGTAGTGCCTCTTCTTCGAGGTTCCCTGACTGTCTCCACCCTCCCCCATTTGGCTCAGGAGAGTGCACTCGGGGTCGTCCATTGGACCTACTCGCGGCACTGAGTGCCGCGAACTTATTCATCCTGCCCCCTTGACTGCGGTTGCGGAAGACCTCCGTGATGTTTCCCACCGATTTGATCGATCATTTTTTCCCGGGATCCTCCGTGGATCCTCCTTCCGCGCCTCCGCGCAGCCGGTAATCCAGCGCCGTACAACGTCTGCCTGCGGAAACCGTGCGGACCGCCTGGCCGATCGCCTGCCGGGAGCCGACCAGCACGACGAGCTTCTTGGCCCTCGTCACGGCGGTGTACAGCAGGTTCCGCTGGAGCATCATCCAGGCGCTCTTCGTCACGGGGATGACGACGGCCGGGTACTCGCTGCCCTGGGAACGATGGATCGTCATGGCGTACGCGTGGGACAGCTCGTCGAGCTCGTCGAAGTCGTAGGAGATCTCCTCGTCCTCGTCGGTGAGCACGCTCAGCTTCTGTTCGTCCAGGTCGAGGGCGGTGACGACGCCGACGGTCCCGTTGAAGACACCGTTCTCCCCCTTGTCGTAGTTGTTGCGGATCTGGGTGACCTTGTCGCCTACGCGGAACACCCGGCCGCCGAAGCGCTTCTCGGGCAGATCGGGGCGGCCGGGGGTGATGGCCTGCTGGAGCAGCCCGTTGAGATGACCGGCCCCGGCCGGGCCGCGGTGCATCGGGGCGAGCACCTGCACGTCCCGGCGCGGATTCAGCCCGAACTTGGCCGGGATACGGCGGGCCGCGACGTCCACCGCCAGCACCCCCGCGTCCTCCGTCTCGTCCTCCACGAAGAGGAAGAAGTCGTTGAGCCCCTGGGTGAGGGGCGGCAGGCCGGAGTTGATTCGGTGGGCGTTGGTCACGACACCGGACTGCTGGGCCTGCCGGAAGATGGTGGTCAGCCGGACCGCGGGGACTGGGCTGCCGTCGGCGAGCAGATCCCGCAGCACCTCCCCCGCGCCGACCGAGGGCAGCTGGTCCACATCACCGACGAGCAGGAGATGGGCGCCGGGCGCCACGGCCTTGACCAGCTTGTTGGCGAGCAGCAGGTCGAGCATGGAGGCCTCGTCGACGACGACGAGATCGGCGTCCAGCGGACGGTCCCGGTCGTACGCGGCGTCGCCGCCCGGCTTCAGTTCGAGCAGCCGGTGCACGGTGGAGGCCTCTGCGCCCGTCAGCTCGGAGAGCCGCTTCGCCGCCCGCCCGGTCGGCGCGGCCAGCACCACCTTCGCCTTCTTCGCGCGGGCCAGCTCCACGATCGACCGGACGGTGAACGACTTGCCGCAGCCCGGCCCTCCGGTCAGCACAGCCACCTTCCGGCTGAGCGCGAGCCGCACGGCGGCCTCCTGCTCGGGCGCCAGCGTCGCCCCCGTACGCCCCGCGAGCCACTTCAACGCGGCGTCCCAGTCCACGTCCCCAAAGGCCGGCATCCGCTCCTCGGGCGTCCGCAGCAACCGTCGCACCTGGGCGGCCAGGGCGATCTCGGCCCGGTGGAACGGCACCAGATAGACGGCCGTGATCGGTTCACCGCCCTCGGGCGACGGCACCTTCTCCCGTACGACCCCCTCCGGCTCCGCGGCGAGCTCGGCCAGGCACTCGATGACGAGCCCGGTGTCGACCTGAAGGAGCTTGACCGCGTCCGCGATGAGCCGCTCCTCGGGAAGGAAGCAGTGCCCCTGATCGCTGGACTGCGACAACGCGTACTGCAGCCCGGCCTTGACCCGCTCCGGGCTGTCGTGCGGAATGCCGACGGCCTGGGCGATCCGGTCCGCGGTGAGGAAGCCGATGCCCCAGACGTCGGCGGCCAGCCGGTAGGGCTGGTTCTTCACGACGGAGATCGAGGCGTCCTCGTACTTCTTGTAGATACGGACGGCGATGGAGGTCGAGACGCCGACGCTCTGGAGGAAGACCATGACCTCCTTGATCGCCTTCTGCTCCTCCCACGCGGCGGCGATCATCTTCGTCCGCTTCGGCCCGAGCCCGGGGACCTCGACCAGGCGCTTCGGCTGCTGCTCGATGATGTCCAGGGTGTCCACGCCGAAGTGTGTGGTGATCCGGTCGGCCATGACGGGACCGATGCCCTTGATCAGCCCGGAGCCGAGGTAGCGGCGGATGCCCTGGATGGTGGCGGGGAGGATCGTCGTGTAGTTCTCGACGGTGAACTGCTTGCCGTACTGCGAGTGGGAACTCCACCGCCCCTCCATCCGCAGCGACTCACCGGGCTGCGCGCCGAGCAGCGACCCGACGACGGTGAGCAGGTCGTTGCTCCCCCGCCCGGTGTCGACGCGCGCGACCGTGTACCCGTTCTCCTCGTTGGCGTACGTGATCCGCTCGAGTACGCCTTCCAGGACGGCCATGTTCGGCGTGGACGAGGTCGTGGAGGACGTCGTGGAGGACATGGTGGACATGCCTGTGACGGTACCGGGCCGGGCTGACATCGGGCGGGCCGCTCCGGAAGCTGACGTACGCTCCCGTGGCCAGGACCCGCCTCCCGGCGGACCGGCCGCCCCTCCCTCGCGGACCGAGGCCGCGTCGCCGTCATGTGCGGTGAACCGATGCCGTGGCGCTGCCACCGGCTGCCGATCGCGAACACGCTCACCGCACGCGGCTGGACGGTCCACCACATCTTGGGGAGCGGCGAACCACGGTCCCATGTGCTGGGCGCCTGGGGCGCGGTCCCCCACGCCGGTGCGCGGGGCTGACGTACTCGGCGGAGCAGGAGGGCCACTCGTGGCGGCCTTGTCAGAGGCGGTGGATAGCCTGCGGGCATGAGTAACGCGACGTGGGATGCCCTGGCAGCGACCCCCCTTCCTGAAGTGCGGCGACGCGCGGCCGTCATGGACGAACTCGCCGAGGTCAAACCGGTGACGGTGCCCGGCGCGCACCGTCTCGCCTGGAACGACCGCGGCGGCCAGTCCGCGGTCTGGTACTTCGCGGAGGACGGCCGCGTGCTGCTGCTGACGTTCGACCACGAGTCGGACCTGAATCTGTACGCCGAAGACGATTTCGACCTTCAGGAGTCCTTCTACGAGGGCGTCCCCGAATCCCTCGTCGCCCTGGTCCGCGACCGCCCCGAGAACTACGAGTCGCTGAACCTCACGGACTCCGCGACGGGCCGCTCGATCCACTACGCAGGCGGTGTCTTCTGGTACGACGGCACGCGCTGGCACGTGTCCGACGGCCTGGCGGAGTACTGCCGCAGCGAGGGTGCGGACCTCTTCGTCGATTCCGGCTTCGACTACTGCCTGCGCGGATACCGCTTCGGCCACGAGCTCACCGTGGAGACCGCTTAGCGGTCCGGGGCGACGGCGGTCGGTGGATCGTCGTCGTCGTCATCAGCTCACCGTAGGTTCTTGGTGCGGCGAGCTGCCTGGGGATGCCGGGCCCGCCACCGCCGTGAGCGAGCGATGGTGCTTCGGGGTCTCGATCTCGTCGATCAGTGCGACCGCCAAGTCCGCGTAGGAGAAGGCGGACACACCGTCGGCCGCCGGCATCACCTGATGCCCCCCGGTCCGGTACCGACCGGTCCTCGGACCCTCGTCGTCCAGGACGACGGGCGGCGGGGCGACGACCAGCCAGTCGATGTCCGTCTCGGCGGCGCGGAGCACGTCGAGCTCCGCCGAGTGCCCGAGCGAGAAGGCCCGCGCCTCCTCGGGAAAGCCCGGGGCGTCGTGGACCGCCACCCCCGGCGCGGTCTCCAGCGTGCTCCCGATCCCGATCAGGACCAGCCGCCCGACACCCGCACGCGCCAAGCCGTCCAGTAGGGCATGCGTGGCGCTTACGTAGAACTCCCGCGCCGGCACGTCCAGCCGGCCCGCGGCACTGATGGCCGCGTCATGCTCCGCCGCGACCTCGGCGACACTGTCCGCCCGGGTGACGTCACCCGCGACCACCGTCACACCGGCGCCCATTTCCCCGTGCTTGTCCGGGTCCCGCACCACCGCGGTGACCTGATGCCCGCGCGCCACGGCCTCGGCAACCGCGCGCCTGCCTGCTCGTCCGCCGGCTCCAAAGACGACGATTCTGCTGCTCATGGAGTTCCCCTCACCAAGGCCCGCGGACCGCCGGCCGATAAGGCGGACGCTAGCCCCGCACCCCATGGTTTCCGCAACGATAGTTACGTACGCTCGGCAGGGTGAGCCAACCACTTGATCCCGAAATGTTCACCGGCTGCTCCCACGTCACCTCGCCGTTCCGGATCGGCGGCAAATGGACCCCGAAGATCGTCAGGTGCCTGGAGGCCGGCCCCCGCCGCTTCTCCGAACTGGAGGTCCCGCTGCGCGACATCACGCCCAAGGTGCTGACGGAGACGCTGCGGTCGATGGAACGGGACGGCCTGATCACCCGTACCGTCGGTGGCGGGGTTCCACCCCGGGTGGACTACCAACTGAGCGCGCTCGGGCGTACGTTGCTCGCACCGATGGCCGCCTGTTGCGCCTGGGCGGCGGAACATCTGCCGGAGTTGCGGAACGCGCGGGAGGCGTACGAGGGCGACCTGGCACCCTCAGTCCAGCCCGAGGGTGCCAGGTCGCGAGTCCAGCCCGAGGGTGCCAGGTCGCGAGTCCAGCCCGAGCGTGCCAGGTCGCGCTGAACGGGCATGCGGAGCCGCGTCACCCCATCTGCGACTTCACGTGGTCGAGGACCTCGTTGAACTCCCTCGTCGGCGAGAAGTCCAGGTACTCACAGTCCTCAAGCGCCTCCGGAGCATGACCAGGGGCCCAGTAGAACGCCTGCCCCGCCTCGTAGAACTCGTCACCGTGTTTCGTCTGCATCTTCAGACGGCCCTTGAACAGATATCCCCAGTGGGGGCACTGACACAGGTCTTCGGGCAGCCCCTTGAGGGCCGGCGCCAGGTTCGTTCCCTTGGGGAACGTCGCAAACGCGACGGCCATGTCTCCCCCGACGTCCTGCAAGCGCAGTTCCACACCGTCGCCTTCGATCGCGACCGGAGCGTCCTTCCGTGTCGTTGCCGCCATCACTCCTCCGTCTCCGGCCCACGCGGGACCTGAGAACTCGTTCCCTTCCAGCCTGGGCCCGATGGTTCCGCCGCGCGACGTGTGGGGCGGCAGCGGACGGAGAAGACGCCCGGGCTCCACGGGTAAGCCCGGGTCAGGGGCGGGCTGCGGCCGGGAACCCAACGGCTACCACCCGGAGGCCGCCCGCCGACACACCCGTGTGCCCGTCCGCCGGCAGCAAGGACGGCCAGGGCCGGACCCTTCGCGGCCCGAGGAGGTGCCGGGCCTGTCAGGACGTCGGCTCGGCACCGCCGCTGGGCGCATGGCTCAGGTCCACGACACAGAAGATGTTGCCGTCCGGGTCGGCGAGAACAACGAAGTCGGGGTCGGGCGGGTAGTGCTCCCAGTCGACGGTTCGCGCGCCGAGACCGACCAGCCGCCGGACCTCCGCCTGTTGTTCCTCGGCCGTGTCCGTGAAGAGGTCCAGGTGGAGACGGGGGCGCGGCTCGGCCGGGGAGGTGCTGTGCAACAGGCCAAGGGCCCGACCCGAGCCGTCGGGGTGAATGAGCGTCCGCCACGTCTCGCTCTTCCACTCCTCGGCGGCGACCAGGTTCAACGCCTCGGTCCAGAAGGCGACGGCGCGGGGAATGTCGGTGACACCGATGACGGGGATTCCTAGTCTCAGCATGGGCGCGAGCCTAAGCCTTGTCCCGTACTGATCCTTGGAGTGGCCGGCCGGCCGGGGTTCGATCCTCGGCCGCCCCACCCTGGGGGATTCCGACCTCGGTTCGCCTCCGCGACCGCACGGCACGGCAGCGGATGGCAGGGGCGACCCGATTGACCGGGCGGCTACTCACCTTCCCCTTCCTTTGGGCCGCCCGCAGAAGCCGCACCCAGCCGCGCACCCCGGCTCTCCGCGACGCGCTTGACCTCCCGCAACGACTCGGTCAACCGGCAGGCGAGGAAGTGCACTTCCGCTCCCGTGACCTTCCGGTCCGTCAGGAGGCCGGCGGCGTGGCCGAGCAGGTCTCCCGCCATGCCGAGCTGGATGCTCTCGATGTCGTCCGCCATGCGTGACACGTAGCCGTTGCCGTCCCCGAGGACGTAACACGGCTTGCCTTCCGGTCCGGTCCACGGCAACAGCCTGACCATGTCGGGTCCGCTTTCCCTTCGTTCCTCGCCGTTCACGCGGCGACCTCGACTCCGTGGATACGACGGGTCCCCGCGTCCACTCCGTGCACGGCGAGCCACAGCGTGTGGCGCCGGGCACGCCGACGCCGCTCCTCGGCGGCCACCCGGGCCGCCTCCTCCGCCAACTCCCCCTCGTGCGCGATGAGGTACGGGCGGACGAGCGGGCTGTCCTCGCCGCGCGGGGGCCGCCCGCCGGTGCGGTAGGTGGTCGGCCCGGCTACGTAGTCGCAGGAGTACGGGTACGCGCACGGAGCGGCGTCCCACTCGTGCGGATGTCGCCTCATGGAACCGGTGATCAGGAACCGCAACAGCGGCTCGAAGAGTCGGGCGACAGCGTGCTTCACGTCAGCCTGCTTTCTCAGGGTGGCCACATCCCCCGGGCCGTTCATGGCGGTCGCGGGGGTTTCCGCGCCGCACGTCCACTGCTTTCTGTAGCGAACTCATCACAGAGTGAGGTCGCGGATCGCTACGCTGCCAGGGGGGCGGGGATGACAGCGCGTCGGTCAAGACGGGGAGTTGGACCACATGGGGACGAAGCGAAGGCCGCGTACACCTCGGGAGAAGTACGGCGAGGAGCTGAAGCTGCGGCGTATCGCGGCGGGGCTGACGCAGGAGGCCCTGGGCGAGATGGTGGTCTGCTCGCCCACGCTGATCAGTCACTACGAGGCGGGGCGGCGGCTGCCCAGCCCGGAGGACGCGCAGCGGATCGACCGCGCTCTGGGCACGGACGGGTTCTTCGCCCGGTGGCTGGAGGACCTGGACTCGAAGTACGCCGACCACTTCGCGTCCGTGGCCGAGTTGGAGACGCAGGCGACGCTCATCCAGCAGTTCGCGCTCTCGCTCGTGCCGGGGCTGCTCCAGACGGACGGCTATGCGCGTGCGCTGTTCCAGGCGTACCGGCCCAACCACCGCCGGGAGGAGGTTGACAAGGACGTTGTCATTCGAACGGAGCGGGCCCGCGTCCTCGACGGGCCCCTGTGCCCCGTTCTCTGGACCATGCTGGACGAGGCAGTGCTTCGACGGCGCGTCGGTGGACCGCAGGTCATGGCGGAGCAGTTGAACAAAATCGCGGACATGGCCGAGAGCGGGCGGCTTCGTCTGCATGTGTTGCCGTTCGGAGTGGGTGCCCACTCGCTGCAAGAGAGCCTGCTGACGCTCATGAGCTTCGCTGACTCCGCGCCGGTGGCGTACGTTGAGGGCTTCCAGACAGGAAACTTGATGGATGATCCCGGCCTGGTGTCGACCAGTCGCACGGCCTACGATCTCGCCCTGAGCGACGCGTTGTCGCACCAGGAATCACTGGCCCTTGTGCGGGCGGCAGCAGAGGAACACGAACATGGTCAGCAGTAGGCGGAGTGTCGCGGACTCGACCGCTCTCACCGGGTGGTTCAAGTCCAGCTACAGCGGCGGCGGTCAGGGTGAATGCCTTGAGGTTGCCGACGGTCATGCCACCGTGCCCGTCCGCGACAGCAAGGCCCCCGTCGGCCCCGCCGTCATTTTCTCCCTCGCCGGGTGGTCGTCGTTCGTTGCCGCGGTCAAGGATGGCGGCTTCGCCGCCTGATCCCTGCCGAACGCGTCGAGGCAAATGGAACCAGATGGTCCGGATAAGCGTTCCTGCTCCTTGAGGTCTTGACTGGAGGAGACGGTTACCTTGGAGAACCTGCATAAGCCCCCGTCCCGGCGCATGGTGCTCGCTCTGGGGGCCGGTGCGGCCCTGGCGACTGCCCTGTCCGCGAGCGGGAGCGCCCACGCCTCGACGCTGCATGGCAACAGTGAGGTCGTGCACCAGTTGAAGGATCTTGAACAGCGGCATTCCGCACGGCTGGGTGTCTACGCCCGCAATGCTGCCACTGGCCGGATGGTGCAGTACCGGGGGGAAGAGCGTTTCCCTATCTGCTCGGTCTTCAAGACTCTGGCCACCGCAGCGGTACTACGTGACCTCGACCGTGATGGGGAGTTCCTGGCCAAGCGCCTCCGGTACACCGAGAAGGACGTCTCGGACTCGGGCTACGCACCGATCACCGGCAAGCCGGAGAACCTCGCCAACGGCATGACCGTTGCGGAACTCTGCGCTGCCACGATTTCCTACAGTGACAATGCTGCAGGAAATCTCCTGCTCCGGGAACTGGGAGGGCCGGCCGCGATCACACGGTTCTGCCGCTCGATCGGGGACAGGACGACCCGGCTCGACCGGTGGGAACCCGACCTGAACTCCGCCGAGCCGTGGCGCACGACAGACACCACCAGCCCGAGCGCCATCGGGCAGACCTACGCACGCGTGGTGCTCGGCAACGCACTCGCACCCGACGACCGCAAGCGGCTCACCGACTGGCTGCTGGCCAACACCACCGGCGGCGCGAAGCTACGGGCCGGCCTGCCCTCCGACTGGGCCGTCGCGGACAAGACCGGAGGTGGGAATTACGGGACGAACCACGATGTGGGCATCACCTGGCCCCCGCAGCACCCGCCTATCGTCATGGCAGTCCTCACGACGAAACACGAGCCCGATGCCGCGCCTGACAACCCTTTGATCGCTGAGACCGCCACACTGTTGGCGAGAGCGCTCGCCTGATTCATGGCACAGCGGTTTCCGCCTCGGACACGGTGCGGGGGCTGGGAAGGCAGTCCATGACGCCCCGCACCAAGATCTACCCCGCGCCCGCGAAGCCGGGTGACCCTCCGCCCGTCCCCGACCGCTTCCCCCCTGACGTCGAAGCCGCCCTCCGTACCGCCGGCTGGTTCCCCGGGCGGGATGCCGGTGCACTGCACGCCGACTGGATCCGCAGGACGCATGCGGAGATGGCGGTGAAGGGAATTCCCGGAGAGGTGTTCCCGGCCCTCGAAGCCGCGTTGGCCGAGTTCGGCGGCCTCACCGTCGAGCCGTGCCGTCCGGGAACCACCGTCGCCGCCTTCCCCTTCACCATCGGGGGTACGAGCGTGTGGCTGGACGCCGCCGACACCGAAGACCTCCGGGACTGGCTCGGTGAACTCACCCTGACCGTCGGGGTGGACGAGGACCGCAGCACGCTCCTCATGGGCGAGAGCGGGTGTGTCTACCTCTCCCATCCGGTCGGGGGCTTCTTCCGGCACGGCGCCTGCCTCGACGAGGCGTTGATCAAACTGGTCAGGGGAATCCGGAGCCCGTCACTCGAAGACGTCCCCGATACCGGTGCCGGTGCCGGCCACCCGCTGCCCACGGTCGGCACCTTGGTGTTCGCCGGCCGGTCATACTCCCGCCGGGTCATCGACCGCAGCCGCAGCCCGCACCTCCACCCGGTCCTCCAGGAGCTGTTCGACTCACTCTGGCCCGACCAGCGGGTCCCTCACGCAGGTCGCTGTGTCGAGGCCACACTCGTCTCCGACCGGATGTGGGCGATGCAGGAACACTGGGGTGACCGGAGGATGGACGACTTCTGGGTCGGGGAGTTCTTCGAGTCCGCCGCCACGACCGTCACCGTGACCCGTACGGGCCGTGCGGGCTCCCCGGCACACGGCACGTACGAACCGCCCTGTACGTCCTGCACGGTGATGCTCGACTACTTCCGGATCTGTGCCGGCCCAGAGTCGCCGCGCAGCCCTTAGGGGCGACTCCAGTCGCCCAGGACGGTCGGGTGCACCCAGTGCAACATCGCCACGGCTTGCATCAGGCGCGCATCCGACCAGCCACTCACGACCCCGTAATCGCCCTCGTCGAAGTGCATCACCTCCTGGCCGTCAAGCCGCCACCGAGTCGTCAACGGCATCCGCGGGAACTCGCCCCCGAGAGGAATCAGCACCAGCATCACCGCCCATACCGGCGAGAACAGCCACCACAGGAACCAGCCCGCCATGTGTCCCTTGCGACCACGCAGCACCGGCCCGCCGCTCGCCTCCACCCGCCACGACGTGCGGGCGAAGCGGAAGATACTCCCCCGCCGGCGCGTCACTCGCGCCAACAACTCACCCTGCGAACCGAGTACGCGATACACAGCCGTGCCGGACTCGGCCGACTCGGTGTCGATGACCATCACCCGGGCCTGACGTTGCGAGTCCCCCCACAGGGTCAGATGCCGCCAGTCCTTGTCCTGCGTCTCCTTGTCCCGCTTGACGTCGTCGACGAACAACTCGTACGGGGGCACCTGCAAAGACGCGTCCCCACTGGGCCTCGACGACAACACCGGCCCCGCCCACGTCCCGGCGGGCAGCTTCTTCAGCTCCCGCTCGGCGATCTGCATCCTGACGTGGATCCTGGTCCCCGGCGCCGCACCCGTCACGTATGTCATCCCGCCCCCGTTCGGTCGGCCGAGCTCGCTCATCTACAGCGAAACGGGGCCCGGTCTTCCGACCGGGCCCCTCTCGCTCTCCCCCTGTCAGGGCCTCCCGATCCCCCCGGACCCCTCCCCGGAAGCTCCTGACTACACATACGACATGGCTGGGCACGGAAGGGTTGCACGCCGTGGCAATCTTTTTGCCTCCGGAGTCGGAGGTGGCGGGAGTCGCCCGGTCAGGGTGTCAGCAGGCGTGATCCACGTACCGGGCCGCGACCTCCGCCAGCGCCTCCGCGCCATCGCGTGCCCACAGCGCCTCGTTGAAGATCTCCACCTCGATCGGGCCGTCGAAGCCGGTGGCCTCCACCGCCGCGCGGAAGGCGCGGAAGTCCACGCTGCCGTCACCGAGTTGGCCCCGGCCCAGCAGGACGCCCGCCGGGAGCGGGGTGATCCAGTCGGCGAGCTGGAAGGAGTGGATCCGGCCTGCCGCTCCCGCGCGGGCGATCTGGACGGGAGCCTGGTCGTCCCACCAGAGGTGGTACGTGTCGACGACCACGCCCACCTGGTCGGCCGGGAAGCGTTCCGCGATGTCCAGGGCCTGGGACAGGGTGGAGACCACGCAGCGGTCCGAGGCGAACATCGGGTGCAGCGGTTCGATGGCCAGGCGCACGCCGCGTTCGGCCGCGTAGGGGGCCAGTTCGGCCAGCGCGTCCGCGATGCGTTCGCGGGCGCCGTACAGGTCCTTGCTGCCCTCCGGGAGGCCACCCGAGACCAGGACCAGGGTGTCCGTGGACAGGCCCGCCGCCTCGTCGAGCGCCGCGCGGTTGTCGTCCAGGGCGCGGGCCCGCTCGGCCGGGTCGAGGGCGGTGAAGAAGCCACCCCGGCACAGGCTCGTGATGGACAGGCCCGCGTCGGAGAGGAGACGGGCCGTCGCCTCCACGCCGTACTCCTGCACGGGGGCCCGCCACAGGCCGACCTTGTCGATGCCCGCCTTCACGCAGCCCTCGGCGAGCTCGGGCAGCGACCACTGCTTGATGGTCTCCTGGTTGATGGAGAGACGGCCGTCGCTCATCGGGTGCCTCCGTTGACGGTGAGCAGGGCGCGCATCCGGGACTCGGCCAGTTCCGGGTCGGGGAACAGGCCGAGCCGGTCGGCGAGTTCGTACGCCTTGGACAGGTGCGGCAGGGATCGGGCCGACTGCAGGCCGCCCACCATCGTGAAGTGGTCCTGGTGGCCCGCCAGCCAGGCGAGGAAGACCACGCCCGTCTTGTAGTAGCGGGTCGGAGCCTGGAAGAGGTGGCGGGACAACTCGACGGTGGGGTCGAGGAGTTCGCGGAATCCCTTGGTGTCGCCCGTGTCCAGGACCCGTACCGCGTGCGCGGCCAGCGGGCCGAGCGGGTCGAAGATGCCGAGCAGGGCGTGGCTGAAGCCGCGGTCGTCGCCGGCGATCAGTTCGGGGTAGTTGAAGTCGTCCCCTGTGTAGCAGCGCACCCCGCTCGGGAGGCGGCGGCGGACGTCGATCTCGCGCTCCGCGTCGAGGAGGGAGATCTTGATGCCGTCGACCTTGTCGGGGTGTTCGGCGATGACCTGGAGGAAGGTGTCGGTGGCCTTGTCCAGGTCGGCGGAGCCCCAGTATCCGTCCAGTGCCGGGTCGAACATCGGCCCCAGCCAGTGCAGGACGACCGGTTCGGTGGCCTGCCGCAGGAGGTACGCGTACGTCTCCAGGTAGTCCTGCGGGCTCTTCGCCGCGGCGGCGAGTGCGCGGGACGCCATCAGGATGGCCTGGGCGCCGCTCGCCTCGACGAGGGCGAGCTGCTCCTCGTACGCGGACCGCACCTCGGCGAGCGTGGCCGGGCCGGCGGGGAGCTGGTCGGTGCCGACGCCGCAGGCGATGCGGCCGCCGACGGACTTGGCCTCGGCGGACGAGCGGCGGATCAGTTCGGCGGCTCCGGCCCAGTCCAGGCCCATGCCGCGCTGGGCGGTGTCCATCGCCTCGGCGACGCCCAGGCCGTGCGACCAGAGGTGGCGGCGGAAGGCGAGGGTGGCGTCCCAGTCGACGGCGGCCGGTGAGTCGGGGCTGATGTCGGCGTACGGGTCGGCGACGACATGGGCGGCGGAGAAGACCGTACGGGAGGCCAGGGGCGCACCGCCGGGTGCCAGGTCGAGCGGGGTGGTGCGGGGCTCGTACGGGCCCTGCGGGAGGTGGATGGTCATGCAGTCAGCTCCGGTGCGCCCTGCGGGAGGTGGATGGTCACGTGATCAACTCCGTTGTTCCCTGCGGGAGGTGGCAGGTCACAGGGTCAGCTCCGGGACGTCGAAGCGGCGGCCCTCGGCGGAGGACTTGAGGCCGAGCTCGGCGAGCTGGACGCCGCGGGCGCCGGCCATCAGGTCCCAGGCGTACGGCTCGTCGAGCACGATGTGGCGGAGGAACAGCTCCCACTGGGCCTTGAAGCCGTTGTCGAAGACCGCGTTGTCGGGGACTTCCTGCCACTGGTCGCGGAAGGACTCGGTGACGGGGAGGTCGGGGTTCCAGACCGGCTTGGGTGTGGCCGAGCGGTGCTGGACGCGGCAGTTGCGCAGGCCCGCGACGGCGGAGCCGTGGGTGCCGTCGACCTGGAACTCGACGAGTTCGTCGCGGTTGACGCGGACCGTCCAGGAGGAGTTGATCTGGGCGACGGCGCCGCCCTCCAGCTGGAAGATGCCGTACGCGGCGTCGTCCGCGGTCGCGGCGTACGGCTTGCCGTGCTCGTCCCAGCGCTCGGGGATGTGCGTCTGGACGTGCGCCTGGACGGTGGTGACGCGGCCGAACAGCTCGTGGAGCACGTACTCCCAGTGCGGGAACATGTCGACGACGATGCCGCCGCCGTCCTCGGCGCGGTAGTTCCAGGAGGGGCGCTGGGCCTCCTGCCAGTCGCCCTCGAAGACCCAGTAGCCGAACTCGCCGCGCACGGAGAGGATCTCGCCGAAGAAGCCGCCGTCGATGAGGCGCTTCAGCTTCAGCAGGCCCGGCAGGAAGATCTTGTCCTGGACGACGCCGTGCTTGATGCCGGCGTCGCGGGCGAGCCGGGCGAGGTCGAGGGCGCCCTCGACGTCGGTGGCGGTGGGCTTCTCGGTGTAGATGTGCTTGCCTGCCGCGATGGCCTTCTTGATCGCCTCGACGCGGGCCGAGGTGACCTGCGCGTCGAAGTAGATGTCGATGGTGTCGTCGGCGAGGACCGCGTCGAGGTCGGTCGACCACTCGCTCAGGCCGTGCTGCTCGGCGAGTGCCTCCAGCGCGTGGGCGCGGCGGCCGACGAGGACCGGTTCGGGCCACAGCACGTCGCCGTTGCCGAGATCGAGGCCGCCCTGCTCGCGGATCGCGAGGACCGAGCGCACCAGGTGCTGTCGGTATCCCATGCGACCCGTGACGCCGTTCATGGCGATGCGCACTGTCCTGCGTGTCACGAAAGTTCCTCCATACAGCGATAGCAAGCGCTTTCTATACGGTATGACGCTAGCCTGCCGACAGCGGCCTGGACAAGAGGGGGCGCGCTGATTGGTTTGGTCCACTCACCGGTTCACCCCCGGGCCACTCCCCGGCCCACTCCCCCTCACCACTTCTCGGAGGATGCGATGACAGTCACCCTGGCGGACGTGGCGGCTCGCGCCCGGGTGTCCCCGGCCACCGTCTCCCGCGTGCTGAACGGCAACTACCCGGTGGCGGCGTCCACCCGGGAGCGGGTCCTGCGTGCGGTGGACGACCTGGACTACGTACTCAACGGGCCCGCGAGTTCGCTCGCGGCGGCCACGTCCGACCTGATCGGGATCCTGGTCAACGACATCGCCGACCCGTTCTTCGGGATCATGGCGGGCGCGGCCCAGACGGAGATCGGCGGTCCGGGCGACGGGTCGGGGCGGGCGGGCGGCGAGAAGCTCGCGATCGTCTGCAACACCGGCGGCACCCCGGAACGCGAACTCACCTACCTCACCCTCCTCCAGCGCCAGCGCGCCGCCGCCGTCGTCCTCACCGGCGGCGCGGTCGAGGACCCGGCCCACCAGGCCGCGATGTCCGCGAAGCTGGCGAGACTCGCGGACGCGGGGACCCGGGTGGTGCTGTGCGGGCGGCCCCCGCTGCCGGACAACGCCTCCGTGGTGGCCGCACTCGCCTTCGACAACCGGGGCGGCGGCCGGCGCCTCACCGAGCATCTCCTCTCGCTGGGCCACCGCGACATCGGCTATGTCGCGGGTCCGGTCGAACGCACCACGACCCGCCACCGGCTGGAGGGCCACCGCGACGCGATGAAGGCCGCGGGGCTCGTGGGCGACGGGACCACGGAAGGACGCCTCAAGAACGCCCGCGACGAGGAGCGGCTCACCGTGCACGGCTCGTACGACCGGCGCTCCGGCTACGACGCCACGGTCGAACTCCTGCGCCGCGAACCGGAGATCACCGCCGTCGTCGCGGCCAACGACACGGTCGCCCTGGGCGCCGCCGCGGCGATCCGCGACCGCGGGCTGCGCATCCCCGAGGACATCTCGGTGGCCGGGTTCGACGACCTGCCGTTCTCGGTGGACGTGGTCCCGGCCCTGACGACCGTACGGCTCCCGCTCGTCGAGGCGGGGGCCCGGGCGGGCCGGCTGGCGACCGGCAAGGAGGCCCCGCCGCCGGGCGGCATCGCGACGATCGCCGCTGAGCTGATGGTGCGCGGGTCCACGGCCGCGCCCCGGGGGTGAGTCGCGCCGCCGGGACCGGGTACGCGCCGGAAGTGCCCCGGTCCGTACGGTGCAGGGGCACGCACCGCGACGGAAAGGACACGCACGTGAAGCTCGCTTTCTCCACCCTCGGGGTTCCGGGGCTGCCGATGGCCGAGGTCGTCCGGCTGGCCGCCGAGCACGGCTACCAGGGGGTGGAGCTGCGCGCCCACCCCGAGGAGCCGGTACACCCCGGGCTCTCGAAGGACGAACGGGCCTCTGTGGTCGATGAGTTCAAGCGCGGCGGGGTCGAGATCCTGACCGTGGCCGGTTACGTACGGGCGGCCGCCGAGGGCGACGACCAGCCGGTGCTGGACGAGCTCGCCGGGCTGATCGAGCTGGCGCACGACCTGGGCGCGCGCAACGTCCGGGTCTTCCCGGGCGGCGGCGACCAGGACCCCGCCACCGCCGACGCGATCGCTGCCCGCAGGCTGGCCGCCGCCGCTCCGTACGCCGCGGACATGGGCGTTCGCGTCCTGCTGGAGACCCACGACTCGCACCGCGCGGGGGCCGATGTGGCCCGGGTGGTCGGCACGGTGGGGCACGGGAGCATCGGCGCGCTGTGGGACGTCATGCACACCTGGCTGGCGGGTGAGGAGCCGGTGGCGAGCCATGCGGTGCTGGCCCCGCACCTGGGCTACGTACAGGTGAAGGACATCGCCTCGGCCGAGGACACCACACCGGTGGCCCTGGGTGCGGGGGTGCTGCCGCTGCGGGCGTGCCTGGACACGCTGGACGCGGACAGCTGGGTCTGCTGGGAGTACGAGAAGCGCTGGTACCCGGGGGCGGCGGAGCTGCCGGGGATGCTGAGCGCGGGACGCGAGCACCTGTTGCGGCTGGGCGCACCGAAGGATTAGACGCGCACAGGGGACGGCTCGGGGGCGGGGACGCGGGGGCGCCGCGCCCCCGCGAGCGACGTCACCGCCACCCCGCCCACCAGCAGGGCCGCCGCGCACCACCGCAGCGGGCTCACCGACTCGTCGAGCAGTAGCGCGGCCGACGACATGCCGAAGACCGGTACGAGCAGGGTGAACGGGGCCACGGATGACGCCTGGTAGCGGCTCAGCAGGAAGCCCCAGGCCCCGAAGCCGAAGATCGTGACGACCCAGGCGACGTAGACGATGATTCCGGCGCCGCTCCAGTCGAGCGCGGCGAGCGCGTCCCGGTCACGGCCCCAGCCCTCGAAGAGGAGGGAGAGCCCGAGCAGTGGGAGGACGGGCACGGTGGAGACCCACACCATGAAGTTGAGCGAGTCGGGCGGGGCGGCCCTGCGGGTCAGGACGTTCGACACGCCCCAGCAGGCCGCCGCGGCGATCACCAGGACGAAGGCGAGCACAGGCCCGCTCGCCCCCTCGTCGACGGCGGCGACGCCGATGCCGGAGAGTGCCACCGCCATCCCCAACAGCTTGACTCTTCCCGGCCGTTCGCCCAGCACGAGCGCCGCGAGGATCGCCGTGAACACCGCCTGCACCTGAAGGACCAGGGAGGAGAGTCCGGCGCCCATCCCCCGGTCCATGCCGATGAAGAGCAGGCCGAACTTGGCCACGCCCAGGGCCAGCCCCACCCCCACGATCCATTTCCAGGCGACCTTCGGCCGGCCGACGAAGAACACCGCGGGCAGCGCCGCGACCAGGAAGCGCAGGGCGGAGAAGAGCAGCGGCGGGAAGTGGTCGAGCCCGAGTTCGATGACGACGAAATTGACGCCCCAGAGGGCGGCCACCAGGACGGCCAGGGCGATGTGGAGGGGACGCATGCACCGAGGATCGCGTGCGCGGACCATGTAGCACCAGCGCGGATTTCTTCATGGTGAAATTGAGCGTTGCTAATGAATCGCTCATGAATCGACGGGACCCCGGAGGCTACGGTGCTCGATCTCGCCCGGCTGCGCGCCCTGCACGCCATCTCCGTCCACGGCTCCGTCGCGCGTGCGGCCGCCGCGCTCGGCTACACCCCGTCGGCGGTCTCGCAGCAGATCACCAAGCTGGAGCGGGAGACCCGCACGACGCTGCTGGAGCGCCGGGGCCGCGGTGTCGCGCTGACCGAGGAGGCGGTCCATCTGGCCGCCGCGGCCCAGGAGTTGCTGGCGATCGTGGAGCGCGCCGAGACCTCGCTGGAGGAGCGCCGGGGGCTGCCGACGGGGCGGCTGTCGATCGGCGCGTTCGCTTCGGCGGCGCGCGGGCTGCTGCCCGGGGTGCTGGCGGAGCTGGACCGCGAGCACCCGGCGCTGGACGTGCGGCTGACCGAGGTCGACCCGCACCTCTCGGTGGACCTGGTGGCCAAGGGAGTGATCGACCTGGCCGTCGCGCACGACTGGGACATCGCCCCGCTGCCCGCTCCGGAGGGCGTGGCACAGGCGGTGATCGGGGACGACCGGTGCGATCTGCTGGTGCCCGCGGGCCACCGGCTGGCGGGCCGGGACGGGGTGCGGCGCGAGGAGTTGGCGAAGGAGCGGTGGATCTGCCAGCCGCCGGGCACGGTCTGCCACGACTGGCTCGTACGGACGCTGCGCACGGCGGGCTACGAGCCGGACATCCGCCACCTGGCCGAGGAGAACCACACCCAACTCGCCCTGCTCGCCGCCGGTCTCGGGGTGGCGATGATCCCCCGCCTGGGCCGCGGGCCGCTGCCGGAGGGGGTGGTGGCGGTGCGGATCGATCCCGTGCCGGTGCGGCGGCTGTACGCGCTGTGGCGTACGGAGGCGGCGCGACGTCCGGCGATCACGGCGGCGGTCTCGGCGCTTCAGGCACATGGGGCGGGTGTGGGGCTGCGGTAGCCACCCAGACGCTCGGAGGTGGATCACCGCGTGCGAAGACTCGCTCAAAACGGTCCGCACCCTTGACCGGAAGTTATTTTCTGGATATCCGTGATCCTTGGCAGTTTCTTTCACCACCCCCTCGTCACCACCGAGTACGGCCGAAGGAGCTCACGTGCACGACCGCACCTCCAGACGCACCCTCCTCACCGCCACCGCGGCCACCGCTGTCGCGGCGGCTGCGGGCATGGCAGTCGCCCCCGGCGCCGTCGCCGCCCAGAAGTCCGCAAGCAGCAGCCACACCTCCGCCGCCACCACCCGTCGGCTGAAGCGGATCGTCTCCCGGATGAGCGTGGAGGAGAAGGTTGGCCAGCTCTTCGTCATGCGGGTCTACGGACACTCCGCGACCGAGCCCGACCAGGCGGACATCGACGCCAACCTCGCCGAGATCGGGGTGCGTACCGCCGCCGAGATGATCGCCAAGTACCACGTGGGCGGCATCATCTACTTCGCGTGGGCGCACAACACCCGTGACCCGCACCAGATCGCCGATCTCTCCAACGGCATCCAGCGGGCCGGGCTCGCGGGGCCCAACTCGCTGCCGCTCCTCATCTCCACCGACCAGGAGCACGGCATCGTCTGCCGGGTCGGCGAGCCCGCCACGCTGATGCCGGGTGCGATGGCACTGGGCGCGGGCGGTTCGCGGTCCGACGCACGCCGGGCCGGGCAGATCGCCGGCGCCGAGCTGGCCGCGATCGGTATCTGCCAGAACTACGCCCCGGACGCGGACGTCAACGTCAACCCGGCCAACCCGGTCATCGGCGTGCGCTCCTTCGGCTCCGACCCGCAGTCCGTGGCCGGGATGGTCGCAGCCCAGGTGAAGGGGTACCAGAGCGCCGGCATCGCCTCCACGGCCAAGCACTTCCCGGGCCACGGCGACACCAGCACCGACAGCCACACCGGTCTGCCGGTGATCACCCACACCCGCGAGCAGTGGGCCGAGCTGGACGAACCGCCGTTCCGGGCGGCGATCGCGGCAGGCATCGACTCGATCATGACGGCGCACATCGTGGTGCCCGCGCTCGACCCGTCGGAGGACCCGGCGACGCTTTCCAGGCCCATCCTCACCGGCATCCTGCGCGAGGAGCTCGGCTACGACGGCGTCGTGGTCACCGACTCGCTCGGCATGGAGGGCGTGCGGACGAAGTACGGCGACGAGCGGGTGCCGGTGCTGGCACTGCAGGCGGGCGTCGACCAACTGCTCAACCCGCCGAGCCTGGAGGTGTCCTGGAACGCCCTTCTGGCGGCCGTCAAGAGCGGTGAGGTCAGTGAGGACCGGCTCGACGAATCGATCCTGCGCATCCTGCGGCTGAAGACGAAGCTGGGGCTGTTCGACGACCCGTTCGTCAGCCACCGGGGTGTGGACCGTACCGTCGGAACCCGGTCGCACCTCGCCGCCGCCGACCGGATCGCGGAGCACACCACCACACTGCTCGACAACACCGGTGCGCTGCTGCCGCTGTCGCGCCGCTCGCACAAGAACCTGCTGGTGGTGGGGGCCGATCCGGCCTCACCCTCCGGTACGACGGGGCCGCCGACCACCACCCTGGCCCAGGCGTTCAACGAGCTGGGGTACACGGCCACGGCCCTGTCCACCGGCATCACCCCGACCAGGGCGGGCATCGACGCGGCGGTGGCGGCCGCGCAGGGCAAGGACGCGGTGGTCGTGGGGACGTACAACGTCTCGGCGAGCAGTTCCCAGCGGACCCTGGTGCGCGAGCTGGCAGCGACCGGCGTCCCGGTGATCACGCTCGCGATCCGCAACCCGTACGACATCGCCCAGCTGGCCGGGACCGGGCACGCGGCGAGCCTGGCCGCGTACTCGTGGACCGACGTCGAACTGCGGGCAGCCGCCCGGGTGATCGCCGGCCGGGCCGAGCCGGAGGGGAAGCTGCCGGTTCCGGTGCAGCGCGCGGACGATCCCTCGCAGGTGCTGTACCCGGTGGGCTACGGGCTGACGTATTAGATGGTTCCCGCCCCGGCGGCGCGGCCTCCGAAGAGGCCGGCCGCCGGGGGGGGTCCCGCTACGGGCGCCTGGTGCCGAGCCGGTGCTCGGTCGTCAGGTCCTTCTTGTCGAGCCGTGCGTCGAACTTCGCGAGCGGCTTCGCCTTCGCCGGGTCCGCCTGGACGGCGGCCGGGGCGACGCCCGCCCAGCGCAGGATGGCCGCGGTGGCCGTGGCGTTCTCGGCCGCGGCGAGCCCTGCGACGTTGGAGCCGTGGTTGCCGCCGGGCACCGTGAAGACGTAGCTGTCACGGGCGCCCGCGCCGAGGCGGAAGCGCTCCGCGCCCCACGGGTCGTTCTCCCCGTAGACGTACAGCATGTGGTTGGCGTGGTGCTTCACCCACGTGTCGACGTCGCGCATCACCGAGGGCTGGAACTTCATCGGGATGGAGCGCGGCACGAAGTTGCGCGGCGGCTGGTAGCCGTAGCGGCTGAGGCCGCCGAGCCAGGGCTGCTTGATGTCGGGCGAGCCGAGCTGGGTACCCGCCTGGTAGTAGTACGGGGTGTAGTTCGCGAGGCCCTGGTCCGCGTAGGCGGAGAAGCCGGAGATCGAGTCGATCGAGTCCCAGATCGCCTGGTCGGGGGCGTTCGCGGCGTCGGCCGGGATGGAGTCGCAGTCGGCCAGCAGGCTGTACTGCCAGTATGCCCAGACGTAGTCCATGACCACGGCCTCGTAGGCCTTGTCGAGGGTGCCGACGGTGGTGAAGGTGTAGCCCTTGTCGGCGGCGTACTGCTCGTACTTCTTCTCCAGCGGCTCCCGGCGGACCAGCGCCTCGCGCTGCACGCCCTCCAGTCGGGTACGGCACTCCTTGGTGCCGACGTTGGCGAAGAACCGGTCGTACGCCGAGTCCTCCTTGTTGACCACGTCGTTGGGCGCGACATAGGCGACGACGCCGTCCATGTCCTTCGGGTAGAAGCGCTCGAAGTACGTGGCGGTCATGCCGCCCTTGGAACCGCCGGTGGTCAGCCAGTTCTTGGAGTAGATCTTCTTCAGAGCGGTGAAGACCCGGTGCTGGTCACTGGCGGCCTGCCAGATGTCGAGCTTGGACCAGTCGGCGGGCGACGGGCGCGACGGGGTGAAGAACCGGTACTCCAGCGAGACCTGGTTGCCGTCGACGATCCGGGTCGGCTCCGAGCGGCTGGGGCTGGTGGAGACGTTGTAGCCGCCGGTGTAGAAGACCGTCGGTCGGGACGTGTCCTTGTGCAGCAGGGTGATGCGCTGCTGGAACGTTCCCTTGGAAGGGTGCCGGTGGTCGATCGGCTGGGTGTAGTTGAGGACGAAGTAGCGGTATCCCGCGTACGGCTTCTCCTCGATGAGACTCATGCCCGGGATGGCCAGGATGCGGTCCTTGATGTCCGTGCTCGTACCGCTGTCACTGACCGCGGAACGGACCGCGGCCGGTTCTGCGGCGGTGGCCGCTCCGGCCGAAGCACCCGTCGCACTCACGGTGCCGATGAGCACCGCGAGCGACAGGAACCCTCTGAGCGCCTTACGCATGTACACCCTCCCCTTGATTCACAACAGACGTCGTGAACCTAGCGGGGCAATACCTGCACCACCAGACCCTGTTGCCAGGGCATGCGCGCGCGTCACCCGGTCAGCACAGGATCCAGCTCGTGGTTCCCGTCTTTCCGGCGACCGTGCCCGAGGCCCGGACGCAGCGGTTCAGCGCGTGGACGGTCACCGGTCCGGCCCGCTGGGTGAAGGAGCCGCTGTCGACGACGGGCCGGCCGCCGCGGGGCTGGATCTGTACGGACATCCGGCGGCGCTTGCCGGACTTGGACGCGACGGCGGTGGCGCAGGCGTAGGCGCGGGTCCGGTAGACGCGCAGCTCCCCCGTCGCGAACTTGACCGTCTTCGCGGGCCGTCCGGCGCACACCGAGGCGGCGTCGGCGCTGCTCGCCTCCACGCCGCCGACGACGAGCCCGAGGGCGGTCGTCAGAGCAAGGGCGAGCAGGCGGAACGGGACCCCGTGTCCCGTGCGCCCACCGTGTCTTTCGGTCCCTCTGGTCACCAGCAGCCCCATCACCTCATCGAACGCACATGCCCCTACCCCACACCTGTACGCACACACGTGTATCTGCGTACGACGCCGGAGGCCATCCGGAGGTTGCACCCGGCGCGCTCCGCGTTCCGCGCGACCGGATCGGCACACGATGGACGCCACAGGACAGAGCCGTACGAAAGGCAGGAACCGCAATGACCCGACTCCGCACCCCCGGGGGCCCTCGTGGCCGGCGCGTCATCGGCCGCACGCTGCTCGCCGCTGCTCTCCTGACCGGCATCACCGCCGTCCCGGCCGCCGCCGTCGTGCCGCAGGCCGCACCGGCCGCGGCGACGGCCCGCAGCGGACTCGCGGCCCCGGCGTACCAGCAGATCGCCCACTTCTACGGCGCCTACATCGACGCGGTCGCCACCGAGGGCGGCGGCCACCTGGCCACCTCACTGCGGGACTTCTACCTCACACCCCGTCTGCGCGCCGAGCTGGGCGACTGGGAGGCGGCCAACCACGCCGACGGTGTGCTGCGTGCCCAGAACACCCCGGCCGGCTTCCGTGTCACCGAGGGCGACAGCGGCGCCGGCCACACCTGGTCGACGGTCCGGCTCACCTGGGGATCGGCGACCGACCCCACGTACACGTATCTGAAGGTGCGCTCCGACCTGGAGACCGGGAAGATCTCCGGCATCCGGGAGTAGCGACCGCCTGACGGTCGGTCTCAGACCCCCGCCGGCTCGTCCTCCCCTATGAAGGTGCGCCACAGCACGGCGTAGTGCCCGTCCAGGGCGAGGAGTTCGTCGTGCGTGCCGTCCTCGACGACCCGGCCGTGGTCCATCACCACGACCCGGTCGGCGCGGGCGGCGGTGGTCAGGCGGTGGGCGACGACGAGCGTGGTGCGCCGGCCCGCGAGGCGGTCGGTCGCCTGGTTGACCAGGGCCTCGCTGGCGAGGTCCAGGGACGCGGTGGCCTCGTCGAGCAACAGGATGTCGGGGTCGACGAGTTCGGCGCGGGCGAGCGCGATCAGCTGACGCTGGCCGGCCGAGAGGTTGCGGCCCCGTTCGGCGACCTCGTGGAGGTAGCCGTCCTCCAGGGTGGCAATCATGTCGTGCGCGCCGACCGCCCGGGCCGCCGCCTCCACCTCGGCGTCGGTGGCCTCCGGCCGCCCGTACGCGATGGCGTCACGCAACGTGCCCGCGAAGAGGTACGCCTCCTGCGGTACGACTCCGAGCCGGTGCCGGTACGCGGTGAGCCCGAGGTCGCGCAGGTCGGTGCCGTCCGCCGTGACCCGGCCGCCCGTGGGGTCGTAGAAGCGGGCGACGAGCTTGACCAGGGTGGACTTGCCGGCACCGGTCTCACCGACGAACGCGACCGTCTGTCCGGCCGGGATGCGCAGGTCGACACCGGTGAGCGCGGCCTCCTCGCCGCCGTACACGAAGGACACGTCCTCGAAGGCGATGTCGCCGCGCAGCGAGGTGACGTCCTGCGGTGCGTCTCGGTCGGCGGTGGACGTCGGTTCCTGGAGCAGCTCCTGGATGCGGCCGAGGGAGACGGTGGCCTGCTGGTAGCCGTCGAAGACCTGGGAGAGCTGCTGCACGGGCGCGAAGAACAGGTCGATGTAGAGCAGGTAGGCGACCAGCGCACCCGTGGTGAGCGTGCCGTTGTCGACTCGGCCCGCGCCGACGATCAGTACGGCGGCGGCGGCCACCGACGACAGCAGCTGGACGAACGGGAAGTACACCGAGATCAGCCACTGGCCGCGGACCCGGGCCTCGCGGTAGTGGTCGCTGCGGGCGGCGAACCGGTCGGCGCCGTCGCGCTCGCGGCGGAAGGCCTGCACGATCCGGAGGCCGGAGACGGACTCCTGGAGGTCGGCGTTGACGACACTGATGCGCTCACGGGCCAGCTCGTACGCCTTGACGCTCTTGCGGCGGAAGAAGAACGTGCCGATGACCAGCACCGGCAGCGTCGCGAAGACGACCAGGGCCAGCTCCACGTCGAGGACCAGGAGCGCGACCATGATGCCGAAGAACGTGACGACGGAGACGAAGGCCGTGACCAGGCCGGTCTGGAGGAACGTGGACAGGGCGTCCACGTCCGTCGTCATCCGGGTCATGATGCGGCCGGTCAGCTCGCGCTCGTAGTAGTCCAGGCCGAGGCGCTGGAGCTGCGCGAAGATCTTCAGCCGCAGCGAGTAGAGCACCCGCTCGCCGGTGCGGCCGGTCATCCGGGTCTCGCCGATCTGGGCCGCCCACTGCACGAGGACGACGACGAGGCCGAAGGCGGAGGCCGCCCAGACAGCGCCGAGCGCCAGCTTGGTGACACCGTCGTCGATGCCGTTCCTGATCAGTACGGGCAGCAGCAGGCCCGCTCCGGCGTCCACGGCCACCAGCGCCAGGCTGACCAGCAGCGGCAGCCCGAAGCCGCGCAGCAGCCGACGGAGCCCGTAGGCCTCCTCGGCGTGCACGGCGCGGGCCTCGTCGACGTCCGGGGTGTCGGTCGCCGGGGGCAGGGCGTCGACCTGGGCGAGGAGCTCGGGGGTGGCGGGTGTGCCGGCGGCGTCGGTCTCGCGCGCCCCCTCCTTGCGGACCCACAGCTCGGGGGTGATGCCGCGCTCGGCATCGAACTCGGCGTCGATCTCCTCCTGGAGCGCGCGGTCGTCGGCGGGGTCCGGGGCTGCGGCCTTGACCAGGTGGCCGGGCGAGGTGCCGCCCAGCTCGTCCGGGTCGGTGAGCAGGCGCCGGTAGAGCGCGGAGCGGCGCTCCAGCTCCTCGTGGGTGCCGATGTCGGCGAGCCGGCCGTTCTCCAGGACGGCGATCCGGTCGGCGAGGCCCAGGGTGGAGCGGCGGTGGGCGATCAGCAGGGTCGTGCGGCCGGCCATGACCTGGCGGAGCGCGTCGTGGATCTCGTGCTCGACGCGGGCGTCGACGGCGGAGGTGGCGTCGTCGAGGAGGAGGAGCCGGGGGTCGGTGAGGATGGCGCGGGCGAGTGCGACGCGCTGGCGCTGGCCGCCGGAGAGGGTGAGGCCCTGCTCGCCGACCGTGGTGTCGTAGCCGTCGGGCAGTTCGGCGATGAACCGGTCGGCCTGGGCGGAGCGGGCGGCCTGTTCGATCTGTTCGTCGGTGGCGTCCGGGAACCCGTAGGCGATGTTGGAGCGGATGGTGTCGGAGAACAGGAAGCTGTCCTCCGGTACGAGTCCGATGGCGGCCCGCAGCGAGTCGAGGGTCAGTTCGCGGACGTCGTGTCCGCCGACGAGGACGGCGCCGTGCGTCACGTCGTAGAACCGGGGCAGCAGCAGCGAGACGGTGGACTTGCCGCTGCCGGACGCGCCGACGACGGCGACGGTCTCGCCGGGTTCGATGGTGAGCGAGAAGCCGTCGAGGACGGGGCGCGACTCGTCGTAGCCGAAGCGCACGTCCTCGAACTCGACGCTGGCCGGGGCGTCGGCGGGGAGCTGCTTGGTGCCGTCCTGGAGGGACGGTTCGGTGTCGATCAGCTCCAGTACGCGCTCCACACCGGCGCGGGCCTGCTGGCCGACGGTGAGGACCATGGCGAGCATCCGGACCGGGCCGACGAGCTGGGCGAGGTAGGTGGAGAACGCGACGAAGGTGCCGAGTGTGATCTCGCCGCGGGTGGCGAGCCAGCCGCCGAGGGCCAGCATCGCGACCTGGCCGAGGGCTGGAACGGCCTGGAGTGCGGGGGTGTAGCGGGAGTTCAGCCGGATGGTGCGCAGCCGGCCGGCGAAGAGCCTGCGCCCGACCTCGCGCAGCTTGCCGGTCTCCTGGTCCTCCTGCCCGAAGCCCTTGACGACGCGGACGCCGGAGACGGCCCCGTCGACGACTCCGGCGACGGCCGCGGCCTGCGACTGGGCATACCAGGTGGCGGGGAAGAGGCGGGTGCGGGAGCGGCGGGCGATGAACCAGAGGGCGGGGGCGACGGCGACGGCGATGAGGGTCAGCAGCGGCGAGAGCCACGCCATGATCACCAGGGAGATGAGGAAGAGCAGGACGTTCCCGATGGTCATCGGGAGCATGAAGAGCAGGCTCTGGATCAGCTGGAGGTCGCTGGTGGCGCGGCCGACGACCTGTCCGGTGGAGAGCTCGTCCTGGCGTCTGCCGTCGAGGCGGGTGATCGTCCCGTAGATCTCGGTCCGCAGGTCGTGCTGGACGTCGAGGGCGAGCCGGCCGCCGTAGTAGCGGCGGATGTAGGTGGAGACGTACACGAGGGCGGCCGCGACGATCAGCAGACCCGTCCAGACGGCGAGGGACCGGGTGTGGCCGACGACCACGTCGTCGATGATCACCTTGGTGACCAACGGGACGACGGCCATGACCGCCATGCCGGCGAGCGACGAACCGAGCGCCAGCAGCACGTTGCGCCGGTAGCGCCAGGCGTAACCGCACAGCCTCCGTGCCCAGCCGCGCGGCTGCCCGCCGCTTCCTTGCTCCCCTGCGTCCGACACGTGGTGCCTCCCGATCGGCCTGCTCTACCGGAAGGCACCAACGCGCTGTGCTGCGGATTTCATCCCGCTGCAACAAATACGGGACCTTCGACGTAGGTCCCGCGGACGGTCCCTACCGGGGCGTCACGGTGAGCATCCGGCCGGCCGGAGCCTCCGGAACCGGCGGGATCGCCTCCTGGAGGGCGGGGGTCACGGTGGGGGCGTCCGCCCGGTGGATGACGCGGACGGGCAGCCCGTGCATGGTGCGCGGGGTCGCGGGGGGCAGGTTCAGGTCCTTGTGCACGGCCTTGGCGACGGCCTGGATGGTGTTGACGCCGTCCGTCATCGTCTTGTTGTCCTGGGTGAGCACCGTGAGCACGTAGTCGTGGCCCTTCCCCGTGAAGGCGCCGATGCTGTGCACCCGCCAGCCGTGGGTGGCGCGCTGCAGCCAGCCGTTCTTGACCTGGACGGTGACGCCCGCCGGAGCCCCGGCGGGCGTGCCCCAGCGCTGCGAGGAGACGACCTTGCGCATCAGGCCGAGCTCGTAGGAGCGGGCGCTGTCGGTGAGCACGGAGTTCTTCGCGGTGAGCAGCGTCAGCAGTCGCTGCTCGTCCTGGGCGGTGATCTGCGTCAGCCCCCAGTAGCCGCCGGACCCGGGCACGGTGTGCGTCATCCCGGCCGCGTTGAGGAACCCGTTGACCTTGGTGACACCGAGCTGCTTCCACAGGGCGGAGGTCGCGTTGTTGTCGGACTTGGTGATCATGGCGGTACTGAGGTCGGCCTCGCGCTGCGTGAGCTTGCGGCCCTTCTTGGCGTTGTCCCAGAGCAGCGTGGCCAGCACGGTCGCCTTGACGACGCTGGCGGAGTCGTACTTCGACGTGGCCCGGAGCGTGCACGTGGTCTTCGTGGTCCGGTCGTAGAGGGCCACCGCGGTGGTCGACTTGCGCCCCTTGAGCGCGGCGGTGATGTCCTTCGACAGCTTGGCGGCGAGTCCGGCCCTCCCGGAGGTGCAGCTCGCCGTCGGCGTGGCGGCCGCGGCGGGCGCCGCTGCGACCGCCACGGGTGCGAGCACGCCGACGGCGAGCGCGGCACCGAGTGCGCCGCGGACGCGGCGGGATATGCGGGGTGTCGTCATGTGTATGGGTTTCCGTCCCCTGAGGTTCAGTAGGCGCGCCCCCCGGCGTGCCCACTGAGTTGACTCGCGGAGGGGCGGAAAGTTGTACGGGGCAGGGGTCCTGCCCCGCCGGGACGCGCCTGTGCCCGGGGCCGCGGCGGCCCCGGGGACAGGCGTGAGGCGGTCAGAGGTGCGTCGGCTCGAACATCCGCAGCAGCGCCGGGAGTACGACGACCGAGGGGCCGGCCTGCGCGAGGGCGGCGGCCAGGTCGTCGGCGAGCGTCCCGGGGCTCGTACGGACCGCGGGGACGCCGAAGGACTCGGCGAGGGCGACGAAGTCCGGGCGGGACAGTTCCGTCGCGCTGGTCTCGCCGAAGGCGTCGTTCATGTACTCGCGCAGGATGCCGTAGCCGCCGTCGTCGACGATCAGCCAGGTGACCGGCAGGTCGTACTGGCGGGCGGTGGCGAGTTCCGCGATCGAGTACATCGCGCCGCCGTCGCCGGAGACCGCGAGGACCGGTTTCGTGCGGTCGGCGGCGGCCGCGCCGATGGCCGCCGGGAAGGCGTAGCCGAGGCCGCCGGAGCCCTGGGCGGAGTGCATGGTGTTGGGGTGGCGGGCATCGAAGGCGGCCCAGGCCCAGTAGGCGAGGATCGTCATGTCCCAGAAGTTGGGGGACGTGTCGGGCAGGGCGGTCCGGATTGCGGCGAGGAGGTGCTGTTCCAGGGTGAGTTCCTGGTCGGCGATCCGGTCCCGTACCCGTCCGAGCACCGCCGTGACGCGCTCGGCGGCTGCCGGGTCCTCGCGCGGGGTGATGGCGTCGAGGAGGTCGGACAGGGCGTCGCGGGCGTCGGCGTGGATGCCGAGGGCCGGGTGGTTGGCCTCCAGCTTCCCGGCGTCGGCCTCGATCTGCACGACGCGGCCGCGCGGGGCGAACGTGCGGTAGTTCGAGGAGAGTTCACCGAGGCCGGAGCCGACGACGAGCAGGACGTCGGCGTCCTCCAGGAAGTCCGTCGTGTGCCGGTCCTCGATCCAGGACTGGAGCGAGAGCGGGTGCTCCCACGGGAAGGCGCCCTTGCCGCCGTACGTGGTGACGACGGGGGCGCCGGTCTTCTCGGCGAGGGCGCGCAGCTTGCCGGAGGCGTCGGAGCGGACGACTCCGCCGCCCGCGATGATCGCCGGGCGCTGTGCGTTCGACAGCAGATGGGCGGCGACGGCGATGAGCTCGGGGCGGGCGTGCACCTCGCGCGGGGTGGCGTCCATGGCCGTGACGACGGGCAGTGCCGTCTCGGCGGTGAGTACGTCCTCGGGGATCTCGATCCAGACCGGGCCGTGCGGGGCCGTGAGCGCGGACTCCCAGGCGGCGGCGATCGCGGACGGGATCTGCGAGGCGGTACGGACGGTGTGCACGGACTTCACGACGTCGCGGAACGACGCCTTCTGGTCGCGCAGTTCGTGCAGGTAGCCGTGGCGTCCGCCGCCCAGGCCCGCGGTCGGGATCTGGCTGGAGATCGCCAGTACGGGTGCGGAGGCGGCCGCCGCCTCCTGGAGCGCGGCGAGCGAGGTGAGCGCGCCCGGCCCGGTGGACAGGAGCAGCGGGGCGACCTCGCCGGTGATGCGCCCGTAGGCGTCGGCGGCGAAGCCCGCGTTGTTCTCGACGCGCAGGCCGACGTAGCCGAGGGAGGAGCGGCGCAGCGCGTCGAACATGCCGAGCGCGTGCTGCCCGGGCAGGCCGAAGACGGTGGTCGCGCCGAGGCCCTGGAGGGTCTCGACGACGAGGTCGCCGCCGTTGCGTCCGGGCGGGGGGTTCAGGGCGGCGGAGATCTGGGCGGGGGTGAGCTCGGGCCGCTCGTCGTGGTGGTCGTGACTCACTTCTGCCGGGCCTCCACGATCGGGTCCTGGGCCTCCGCCATCGGGTTCCGGGCCTCCGTGGCCTGGTTCCGGGCCTCCGTGGCCTGGTTCCGGGCCTCCGTGGCCTGGTTCCGGGCCTCCGTGGCCTGGTTCCGGGCCTCCGCGATCTGGCGGGTCATGATCGTCGTCAGTTCGTACGCGGTGTGCGAGGCGGCGACGGAGGTGATCTCGGCGTGGTCGTACGCGGGGGCGACCTCGACCAGGTCGGCGGAGACCAGGTGGCAGGAGGACAGCCCGCGCACGATCTCCAGGAGCTCGCGGGAGGTGAGGCCGCCGGCCTCGGGGGTGCCGGTGCCGGGGGCGTGCGCCGGGTCCAGGACGTCGATGTCGATGGAGATGTAGAGCGGCCGGTCACCGATGCGCTGCCGGAGCTGGTCGGTGATCTCGTCGACGCCGCGCCGCATGACGTCGGCGGAGGTGACGATGCCGAAGCCCATCTTGGCGTCGTCGGTGAGGTCCTGCTTGCCGTACAGCGGGCCGCGGGTGCCGACGTGTGAGAGCGCGGACGTGTCGAGGATGCCTTCCTCGACGGCCCGGCGGAACGGGGTGCCGTGGGTGTACGCGGCGCCGAAGTAGGTGTCCCACGTGTCGAGGTGCGCGTCGAAGTGGAGCAGCGCTACGGGGCCGTGCTTCTTGGCGACGGAGCGCAGCAACGGCAGCGCGATGGTGTGGTCGCCGCCGAGCGTCATCAGGCGGGCGCCGGTGGAGAGGAGGTCGTCGGCCGCGGCCTCGATCGTCTCGACAGCCTCGTTGATGTTGAAGGGGTTGGCGGCGATGTCCCCGGCGTCGGCGACCTGCGCGAGGGCGAACGGCGAGGCGTCCTGTGCCGGGTTGTACGGGCGCAGCAGGCGCGAGGCCTCCCGGATCGCGTTGCCGCCGAAGCGGGCGCCGGGCCGGTAGGAGACACCGGAGTCGAAGGGCACACCGACGACGGCGACATCCGTCGTGCCCACCTCGTCCAGGCGGGGCAGCCGGGCGAACGTCGCGGGTCCGGCGTACCGCGGGACGCGGGACGAGTCGACGGGGCCGCGCGGCGTTTCGTTGCTGCTCATGGGGCGGATGGCCTTTCCTTCGGTTCGTTCGGTTCCTTCGTGACGCGCTGCTTCGAGTGTGCCGGATCCGCCGGAACGGGACGGAAGCGCGCCTACGGGTAACGGGTACGCGTACGGGTCCGCAGACGACGCTAGGCGGCAGGGCGGCGACTCTGAAGTGTATGTTTCCTACACTCCTGCCTCACTGAACGGATGAATCATCCATGCCCGACTCCCCCGTGGGACCGCCCACCCCGCCCGAGTCCTCCGTGGGACCGCCTACCCCGCCCGTTCCGCTGGCCGGGCTGCTGGCCCTGGACGAACTCGGGCTCCGCCTGATCGCGGGGCCGGCCGACGCCGAGCTGCTGTGGGTGCACACCTCGGAGATGGCTGACCCGTACCCGTATCTGCTCGGCGGCGAGCTGCTGCTGACCGCCGGGGTGCTGCTCACGGACCCGGACACCTATGTGGCCCGGCTGGTGGAGGCGGGGGCCGCGGCACTGGGTTTCGGGGTGCGGCCGGTGCACGAGGCGGTGCCGCCGGCCCTGGTCGCCGCCTGCGACCGGCACGGGCTGCCGCTGGTGGAGGTTGATCCGGGGACGCCGTTCACCGCGATCGCCCGGGCGGTGTGGGGGCTGATGGCCGCCGCACGCCACCGCGAGCTCCGCCGGGTGACCCGGGCCCAGCAGGCCCTGGCTTCGGCGGCGGCCCGGCCGGACCCGGTCTCCGCGGTGCTGCACCAGCTCGCGGTCCGGCTGCCGGGGCGGGCGGCCCTGCTGACGGCCGACGGCGAGGAGCTGCACACGGCGGGCCGGCCACCGGCCCCTGAGGTGCGGGCCGCCCTGACCCGGCTCGCCGGGGTCCTCGCCCCGGGCACCCACCCCTCCCCCGCCTCGGCCACCGACACGGTGGGCGAGGCCCAGCTGTCGGCGTACGCACTGGGCGGAGGGCAGGGGCTCGCCCTGACCCTGGCCACGGGCCGGCGCGAGCCGGGCGACCACACCATCGCCGGGATCGCGGTCGTCCTGCTCTCGCTGCTGGCCGCCCCGCACCAGGGATCCGGCGCGGCGAACCGCTCGGCGGCGCTGGTCCGGCTGCTGCTCGGCGCGGACCCGGCGCACGTCGCACCGCTGCTGGACGGCGACGGGCGGTGGACGGTGGTGCACGCGCGCCGCGGCGACGGCGCGGCGCCGGACCCGCTCACGGCGGCCGCACTCGGTGCGGCCCTGGGCTCGGCGCTCGTGGACGCGGGCCTGGGCGGCGAGGCGGTACGGGTCCTGGTCCCGGGCGGCGGCCGGATCATCCCGCAGCCGGGCTGGACGCTCGGCGCCTCGGCCGCAGGCCCGGCCGACGCCCTGGGCGCCGCCGACACCCGGGCCGCCCGCGCGCTCGGCCGGGCGGAGGCGACCCGCGCCCCGCTGACGGTGGACGCGCCGGTTTCCGGCCTCGCCGCCCTGCTCCCGCCCGGCCCGGCCGCCGAACATGCCCGCGCCCTGCTCGCCCCCCTGACCGAACCGCTCGCCGAGACCTTGCGGTGCTGGCTCTCCCTGCACGGCAGCTGGGACCGCACGGCGGTGGCCCTGGCCGTCCACCGCAACACGGTCCGCCAGCGCATCGCGCGGTGCGGGGTGTTGCTGGGAACGGATCTCGACGACATGGACGTGCGTACGGAGTTGTGGCTCGCCCTGCGCCAGGAGTGATCCCGGACGCACCCGGCGTGCGGAGGTCCCGTTCCGGCCACCCTGATGTGTCCCGCTCATCAGCACATGACATATGTTGCAGTGGCAAAGGGGGGCCGAATGGCACGGGATTACGACAGTCAACTGCTGGAATCGGTGGGGGTACGCCGACGCCGGATGCGGGACGCGCTCCTGTTCGGCGCCCAGCGCGCGCGGCGGACTGCGGACGAACGCCTCGGGAAGGTGTTCGCGGGGATCGCGATCACGGCGGTGCTGTGCGCGGGGTGCGTGGGGTGGTCGTTCCTCCAGCACACCCTGGACAAGCAGAAGGCCGAGCAGGAGAAACAGCAGCGGCAGGCGCAGCAGTACGGGCAGCCCTCGCCGACACCCTCGGCCCCGGCCGGTTCGGCGAAGGCGACGAAGCCGGCGCAGCCGTAGGCGGCTCCTGTGCGTGTGCCGGGATTCGCCGGCTCAGGATTTCACGGGGCCGCTTCATTCCCTTGGTTCGCTTGGTTCCGTTGGTTCGCTTGGTTCGCTTGGTTCGCTTGGTTCGCTTGGTTCGCTTTGCCCAATTGGCCCGAAATTCCAGGAAATCGCGATGATAGGTTTTCGTAAGTGGTGAGTACAGCAATGACTTCCCGGGCGGAAATGAGCCGGGTGACCCTGGTCGGTGAGCGGCGGCGGGCCGACATCGTGCTGCCCTCCGACACTCCTGTCGGGCAACTCCTTCCGGACATCCTGCAGTTGCTGGACGACCGGGCCGCGGCGCGGCCGTTGACCCGGCAGTTGCTCACCGCCGACGGCTCGGCACTGCCGCACGACAGCACCCTGGCGTCGGCCGGGATCGGTGACGGCGCCGTGCTGCGGCTCGTCCGGACCCACGCCGCGCCGCCCGCGCCGGTGGTCCACGACGTCACGGACCAGGTGGCGGACAACCTCGACATGCAGGCCTGGCGCTGGCGTCCGGCCTCGCGGCGGGCCGGTGCGGGGGCGACGACGGTGGCCTTCGCGGTGATCGCCGCGCTGCTCGCCCGCCGCGAGTTCCCGCTCACCGCGCTGGCCGGCGCGCTGGCGGCCGTCACCGTCGTCCTCCTGGTGGCCGGTGCGCTCGTCGCCCGGCTCGGGCAGGGCAACCGCGGTCTGGCGACCGCGCTGCTGCTTGCCTCCAGTGGGCTCGGGATCCTCACGGCCTGGACCGCCGCCGACGCCTACGACTGGTCCGGGGCGCTCCGGCTGGCCGCCGTGGCGGGTGCGGTCACCCTGTCGCTGGCGCTGCTCGGCTTCTTCTCACCGCTGGGCCGCGGGGGCCTCATCGGTGCCATGGCCACGGCCGCCCTGACCGTGGTCTGGGAGGGCGTCGCCGCCGTCACGTCGGACCTCGCCCGGCTCGGTGCCGTGATGGCCGTGGTCTCCGTGGTCCTGCTCGGCCTGCTGCCCCGGATCGCCCTGATGGCCTCGGGGCTCACCGCGCTCGACGACCGGCGCTCGGGCGGGGTGTCCGTCAGCCGTCACGATGTCGGCAACGCGCTGGCCGCCACGCATCGCGGGCTCGCCCTCGCGACCCTCGCCACCTCGGTGTCGGCGGCCGCCGCCGGCTGGCTCCTCACCCTGGCCGACCGGCCGACCGTGTGGACCGTGCTGCTGCCCTCGCTCGTCGCGGTGGTGCTCCTGTCCCGGGCCCGGGCGTTCCCGCTGGTGGCCGAGGTGGTGGCGCTCTTCGCGGCCGCCGCGGTCCTCGTCGTCCGTCTGGTGATGCTCTGGATGGATCACGCCGGGGGCGCCGGGCCCATCGCCGTGCTGTGCGCGGCGGCGCTGCTGCCCCTGCTCGCGCTGGCGGTGGAGCCGCCGGAGCACGTACGGGTCCGGCTGCGGCGCACCGCCGACCTCGTCGAGTCCATCGGCGTGGTGGGGCTCTTCCCGCTCACCGTCGGCGTGTTCGGCATGTACGGGCAGCTGCTCAACAAGTTCTGACGACTGACACCACATGCGCGGGCGCTCCGGGCGGGGCATCGAAGCGGAGATGAAGGACAGACATGCCGAACGCCGACAACTGGCAGAGCGATGTGCTGCGCGACCTGAGCGGCAACGCCGCCCCGCAGGGCACGACGGGCCCAACGGGTACGACGGGCAGGCCGGGCACGAGGGACACCGGCGACCGGACGGCCGCGGCGCCGGCCCAGGCCCCGGCACCCGCCCCGGCGCAGGTGCCGCGCACCCCCGCCTACACGGAGAGCACCCCCTACGCGGCGCAGGGCGCCCGGCCCCTCGGCGCACCGGACTCGCGGCCCGTGGTGGACCGGGAGCTGGCCGGGGCGGCGCGGCGGCCGCAGCGGGGTGAGTCGCTCGCCGTACGGGCCTCGCGCGCACTCCGCCGAATCGTTTCTTCCTCTGCGGCGCGCGAGGTCGCCGAGATCACCCGAACCGCCGAGGTGCTTCAGCGGCCGGTGACGACCGGACGGCAGATCGCCGTCACGTCGATCCGGGGCGGCGCGGGCAAGACGACCGTCTCCGCGCTGCTCGGCACGGCGTACGCGCACTACCGCCAGGACCCGGTCCTCCTCGTCGAGGCCGATCCGGCCCTCGGCTCGCTGCCGTTGCGGCTCGGCGCCGAGACGCTGCGGTGGACCACGGCCGATCTCGCGGACATCGTGGAGCCGCAGATGTCGCTGCTCGACGTCACCGGCTACCTCGTCCAGCTCCCCGACAACGCCTGGCTGCTGCCCGGCAGCCAGGGCCGGATCGGGGCGATGCTGGACACCGCTACGTACGAACGGGTCATGGTGGCGCTGCGCCGCTACTTCAGCGTGACCGTGGTCGACTGCGAGACGCTGCCCGCCGAGGTCGCCCGGGTCGCGCTCTCGGCCTCCCAGGCCCGTGTGCTGGCCGCCCCCGCCACGCTGGACGGCGTCACGAGCACGTACGCGGTGCTGCAGTGGCTGCAGGGGCTGCCCCGTCATGTGATCGCCGGAACCGTGGTCGTCCTGTCCAGCACGGTGGCGCGGCCCGGCATCGACGTGGCGGCGGCCGCGGAACGGCTCCGGTCCACCGGTGCGAGCGTCCACGTCCTGCCCTACGACCGGCATCTGGCGGCGGGCGGGGCCCTGCGCACCGAACTGCTCGCCCGGCCGACGCGACTGGCCGCCACCCGGCTGGCGGCCGACGTGTTCGAGCTCTCCCAGAAGCGCCGGTGACCGCGATGCATCCGGCCCCGGGCCCCAGGGCGACACCGGCACCAGCACCACAGCCGATACCGAGGCCGATGACACCCCCGAGCCCCCGCACACACCACGAACCGGCCGTGAACCCCGGACGGAGCCGATGAGTACCCGCCTGATCCACCGCCCCGCCCGGACCACCCGCCCGCCGGCCGTGACCGCGCCCCGCACCATCGAGGCGCCGCCCAACCTGCCCGAGGGCAAGGCGGGCAACATCGCGATGTCGCTGCTGCCGGTCGCCGGGGTCATGTCGTCCGTCGTGATGATGACGGTCGTCCGCAACAGCCAGTTCGCCGGACTCGGCGCGATCATCCTCGTGGTCACGGTCATCGGCTCCGCGGCCCTGCTCCTCTCGCAACGCGGCAAGGCCCAGCGCACGCGCCGTACGCAGCGCGAGGCCTACCTCGCCTATGTGGAGGACCTGCGCGAGGAGTTGTCGGCCGAGGAACGCGAACGGCGGGGGCGGGCGGACGTACTGAACCCGTCGCCGTACTCCCTGTACGACATCGTGCGCGACCCGGCCCGCCTCTGGGAGCGCCGACGGGTCGACGACGACTTCCTGCGGGTACGGGTCGGCACCGGCGAGATGCCGGTGCGGGACCTGCAGATCGCCGAGCAGGGCTCGTCCGTCCTCACCCCGCCCGACCTCTTCATGCTCAACGAGGCCTCGGCCGTGGTGACCCGGTTCCGCAACGGGACCGAACTGCCGCTGACCGTCCCCCTCGACCGCGTCGGCAACGTCAGCGTCATCGGCCCCCGCGAGGACTGCCTGCGCATCGCCCGCGCCCTGCTCGTCCAGGCATCGGCCCTGCACGCGCCCGACGACGTGGCCATCGCCCTCGCGGCGCCGGGCGACCGGATAGCGGACTGGGAGTGGGCCAAGTGGCTGCCGCACCTGCTCGACCCCGAGCAGTTCGACGGCCCGGTCGCCGCCCGCCGCATCGCCCCGTCCGCACCGCAGCTGGCCCGCCGGCTCGACGCGGAGCTGCGCCGCCGGGCCTCGTACGCCGCCGAAGTCCGCCGCGGACTGGCCGGACGGGACGCACTGTCCATGAACTCCCGGCTGCTCGTGGTCACCGACGGGCACGGCGAGGACGCCGTCGACCTGCCGCGCCCCGACGACGCGGTCGGACTGCGCGAGATGGGCGTCACCGTGGTGCACCTGCTCGAACAGCGCGTGCAGGAACCAGGGCACGTCAACGTGCGCATCACCGTCGACGGCACCGACGTGACCATCGAGGACCTGCGCGAGGCCGAGCCGGTCCAGGCCCACGGCACGGTGGACGACGTCGGTGTGCCGTTCGCCGAGGGCCTGGCCCGGATGCTCGCCCCGCTGCGGCTCTCCGCCGAGTCCCTGGTGGACGCCCCGCTGTCCGGTCCGGTCGAGTTCGCCGCGATGCTCGGCATCGACGACGTGGCCCGGCTCGACCTGGACCGGCTGTGGGCGCCGCGCGGGGAACGCGCCTTCCTCCGCGTCCCCATCGGCATCAGCGACTCCCACGAACCGGTGCTCCTGGACCTCAAGGAGTCCTCCGAGCTCGGCATGGGCCCGCACGGGCTGTGCGTGGGCGCCACCGGATCCGGGAAGTCGGAGCTGCTGCGGACCCTGGTCCTCGGCCTGGTGGCCACCCATCCGCCCGAGGACCTCGCGCTCGTCCTGGTCGACTACAAGGGCGGCGCCACCTTCGCCCCGTTCGCGGACCTGCCCCATGTCGCGGGCGTCATCACCAACCTGGAGAACCAGGCGGGCCTGGTCGAGCGGGTCCACTCCTCGCTCGCAGGTGAGGTCAAGCGCCGCCAGCAGGCCCTGAAGGACGCGGGCAACGTCGCCGACATCGGGGACTACGCGGCCCTGCGCGCCGAGAAGCGCCCGGACCTCGACCCGCTGCCGCACCTCTTCGTCGTGATCGACGAGTTCGGCGAACTGCTCACCGCCAAGCCGGACTTCATCGACCTGTTCCTCTCCATCGGCCGGATCGGGCGCTCCATCGGCGTCCATCTACTGCTCTCCAGCCAGCGCATCGAGGGAGGCAAGCTCAAGGGCCTGGAGACCTACCTCTCCTACCGCCTCGGCCTGCGGACCTTCTCCGCCGACGAGTCGCGCACGGTCCTGGACACCACGGACGCCTTCCACCTGCCGCCGCTGCCCGGCTTCGGCTACCTCAAGGTCGACACCAGCCACTACGCCCGGTTCAAGGCGGGCTACGTCTCGGGCGGATACCGCGGACCCGCCCGGCGCGCCGACGAGGAGGAGACGGGGCCGCTCGCCCTGGAGTACGAGGCGTTCAACACCCTGGCCGGACCGGACAGCACGCAGCAGGACCGGGAGCCGGCGTCCCGCCGCCGCGAGACCGGCCCGACCGAACTCGGCATCATGGTCGACCAGCTGACCGGTGCCGCTCCCGGTGTACGCAGCATCTGGCTGCCTCCGCTGCCGTCCGCGATCGCGCTGGACACGGTCGCCGGTCCGCTGGACGTCGGCCCGCGCGGCATGCGCCTGGCCGGGGCACGCACGGGCAGCGGCCGGGCCGGCACACGGCAGCAGGGGCCGCTCCGGGTGCCGCTCGGCCTGCTGGACGACCCGGCCAAGCAGTGGCAGGGGCAGTGGTTCCTGGACCTGACGGTGGCCGGCGGCCACGCGGCCGTGATCGGCGGCCCGCAGTCCGGCAAGACGACGCTCCTGCGCACGCTCGTTCTCTCCCTCGCGCTGACCCACACCCCGCAGGAGGTCGGCGTCTACGGACTCGACCTGGTGGGCGGCGGCCTCCAGGCACTGGCGGACCTGCCGCACGTGGGAGGCATCGCGGGCCGCGCCGACCGGGAGCGGGCGGCCCGCACCGTCGAGGAGGTCCGCGCCATGCTCGCCGTGCGCGAGGACCTCTTCCGCGAGCACGGCATCGACTCGGTCGAGCAGCTGCGCACGCTGCACGCGGCGGGACGGCTGCCGCAGCTGGCGTCCGCCGAGATCGTGCTCGTCATCGACGGATTCGGTGCGCTGCGCGACGACTTCGACGACCTCGACGACGCGGTCGCGGACATCCTCAAGCGCGGTGGCGGGTACGGCATCCACGTCGTCGCGGGCATGCTGCGCTGGAACGACGTACGCATCGCCATCCAGTCCAACTTCGGCACCCGCGTCGAACTGCGGCTGAACGATCCCGGCGAGTCGAGCATCGAGCGCAAGCTCGCGGCGACGCTGTCGCCCGACGAGCCCGGCCGTATCCTCACCGACGGGAAGCTCTTCGCCCAGGTCGCGCTCCCCCGCACCGACGGGGCCTCGGAAACGGCGGACCTGGGTGCGGTGCTGGAGCGCGCGGCCCGCACGGTCCGCGCCACCTGGCACGGCGACGTCGCCCAGCCGGTACGGGTGCTGCCGCACATCCTGGAGCCGAAGCTGCTGCCGGGGCCGGTCGCCGAGCCGCAGCGGGTCCCGCTCGGCCTCGACCAGTCGGCGCTGGCGCCCGCCCTGCTCGACCTGTTCGGCCACGACCAGCACCTGCTGGTGCTGGGGGACAGCGAGTGCGGCAAGACGAACCTGCTGCGGACGGTCGCGCACGGCCTCGTCGACCGTTACGGCGAGGACGATCTGGTGTTCGCGGTGATGGACCCGAGGCGCTCTCTGCGCGGGGTGGTCCCGGAGGAGTTCAACGGTGGCTACGCGTACAACTCCAAGCTGTGCGCCGGGCTTTCGGCCGGGATCGCCACCGAGCTGGAGAAGCGGCTGCCCGACGAGAACGCGCGCCTGGAGGACCTGGAGCCGGGCAGCTGGGGCAAGGGCCCGCGCATCGTGGTCCTGGTCGACGACTACGACGTGCTGACGACCGCGGGCCAGTCGCCGCTGGCCGCGTTCCTCCCGTACATCCCGTCGGCGGTCGACATCGGCCTCCACTTCGTGCTGACGCGGCGCGTGGCCGGTGCGTCGCGCGGCATGTACGAGCCGCTGGTGCAGGGCCTGCGGGAGTCGGGCGCGTCGGCACTGGTGATGTCCGGCGACCGGAACGAGGGCCAGCTGTTCCCCGGGGTGTACGCGTCGCAACAGGCCCCGGGACGCGGCACGTTCATCCAGCGGGGGCGGCCGAATCGACTGGTCCAGACGGTGTACGCACCGTGAGCGACCTGATGGACATCGACCACTGCCGCCGGACGACGAAGGACGGGACGACCCCATGACGAAGGACGTCATCGCGCTCACCGCCCGCATGCCCGACCCGTGGACCGTGCTCGCGGGCCTGCTCTCGGGCGGCCCGGACAAGCTGGTGGGCACGCGGGGAGACGGTGCCGTGGTGCAGCTCTGCGATACGCAGGGGCGCCCGCTCGTCTCGGTCGAGGCGCCGCTGCTGGTCGCCGTGGAGGGCGAGGCGGAACGGCTGCTGGGGGCGACGCCGCCGCCGGTGCCGTACTGGTGGACGGAGGCCCGCGCCACCACGGGGGTCGCGGAGGCGGAACAGCTCGCGGGCACGTTCGCGACCCGGCTCACCGCGCTGGTGGGCGGCTCGGCCTGGCCGCCGGACGCCGTCGGCTCGCTCACCGTGGTGCCGACGGACGGGGTGAGCGTCGCCCCGGCACCGGCCGCCGCGCAGCCGGCCGTCGACGTGCTCACGGACAAGGTCGCCGTCGTCATCCAGGACCGCCCGGTGGTCGCGATGACGGCCTGGCTCTCGGACGCCTTCCGGGCGGCCGCCGAGGCGGGGCTGGGCCTCCAGATCGTCAGCCCGGCGGGGACCACGCTCTCCCCCGCCGTACGCGACAGCCTAGGCGGATGGCCGTCGCGCTGGATCGTCCAGGACGAACGGGACGGGTACTACGACGGTCTGACGGGCGCCGTACTGCGGTGGCAGGACGGCGCGTTCAGCCCTCCGCTCTCACCGGACGCCTCGGAGGAGGACCCGCACACCCAGGTGGCGGCCACCTACCAGGAGGTCTCGGACACGGGCGAGCGCCAGCTCGGCCTGACCTTCCGCATGGTCCACCCGGCGGACGACCGGCTGGTGCTGGGTGGCGGGCTGGAGACGGTGTGGCGGGAGCTGACGGGGAGGCCGCCGGGCGGCTGGGGCACCTCGGAACCGGCCAACCTTCCTTGGTCCCTGCGCCAGTTGACCGACGTGGCCCATCGCAGGGCGCCGGAACCGACGTGGCTCGTCGTGGTCGGCAGCCCGGACCGGCCGGCCCTCGCCACCGTACGCATCACACGTACGGAGGCGGGCGTCGAGGAGCACGTCACGATGGCGCTCGGCTACGGAAGCGGCGAGGAGGTTCCGACGGACGCCCTGCCGGCCCTCTCGGAGGCCCTCGCCACCCGGCACCGCCTCCAGTCGATGCTCGTACAACTTCGCAAAGCACGACGCGATATGGCGGTACCCGCGCGCTTCGAGGGACCGGGCGTTCCGCTGGCCTTCGTGCTCGGCGCGGAGGAAGTGCGCACCCTGCCGGGCGACCGCGCCCGCCGCACACCCCTGCCGGAGGCACCCCTCCCGCTCGGCCCGAAAACGCGCCCTGCGCTGTACTACCCGCTGCCGGGCGACCCGTCGGACCTGTCGGGGTGGCAGGACTTCGAGCGGCTGATGAGCCATCTCAAAGGGGCGCCGTGACCGCCCCGATGTCATGGCTTGGCAACAACAGCGATATGACCGATTGCTGATTGCAGTAGTGACGCATGAGTTGATAGACATGTATTCGATCAAGTAGACGTACGTCCGAGCGGGTGGGGGAAGCTGATGAAGTTCGACATGGGGGCCTCGGTCCTTTCGACGCTGATGTCGAAGTCGCAGGGTTCCAGTACCGATCTGGGCACGCTGATCCGGCAGTTGCTCACGGCGGCGCAGCCGCTGGAGGGCAAGTTCCACGGGGCGGGCAAGGTCGCGTTCGACGACTTCAAGAACCGCAGCGACGAGATCACGGCGGCGCTGAACGCCTCGCTGTCCGGAATCCTGGGCGGCCAGTCCGGGATGGACGCGGCGTTCGGCTCGGGTGACCAGGAGCAGGGTGAGAACGCGAAGACGCAGATGGCGTCGGCCAACTTCGACGCTGCCCGGTTCTCGGGCCGCTGACACCGCCTGCCCGACCGGCGGGGGGCGTGATTTCGTTCTGCGGGTTTTCGTTCTGCGGGTTTTCGTTCTGCGGGTTTTCGCATTTCAGACGGGGAGTGATGGGTGATGGCAGGAAACGCGGGCGGCACCGACCGGCGTGCGTACGACACGGGCGCGTCCACCGAGGTGCAGGGCAACATCCAGGTGGTGATCGCCCAGCTGGAGGCGGTGATCACGGCCCGGGACACGCAGGTGAAGGCGGCGATGAGCGACTTCGCGGCCGACGGCGTGGCGGACGAGTACCACGGCAAGGAACTGCGGTGGAACACGACCTCGCAGGAGGTCAAGAACATCATCCAGCTGCTGCGTTCGACGCTGGAGAAGAACGACGGCACCGCGCAGCAGACGCTGGCGCGCGCCAAGGCCGCGGTCGACAACATCGGCTGAGCGGTGTGACTCCGCCCACCGGAAGAATCGTTCCTTCCGGTGGGCGGTGGCGGTCCGGAAATCGGTACGGGTACGGGGGCGTTGGTGACGGCGTGGGACATCAAACCGCAGGGTGTGCAGGGCGGGCTGAAGGTGGTCGGCACGCATGCCGGTGATCTGGAGAAGGCGCTGACCGCGAT